>CASDXP010000005.1 GCA_949285455.1 uncultured bacterium
TCCCGCGACTATCCTTATATATTTTACCAAGGAAGAAAAAGCGACCCCTAGGGGTCAATCAATAATGCATCCCTTGGATACATATATTGTTAATGAGATGATAAAAAATTATAACAAATTTGAGATTGTTATTCACTATAGAAAAAAAGTGATGATTTTGAAATTTTAGAAATGAAATAAGAAAAAAAATAACCGTTCTAGCAAAAAATAGCGTATTAGTACATAGAGCTTTTTCAATATAAAGATTGGAGGTTATAGGTACGACTAGAAGATAAAATATTCCCTAAAGGTTATTTTATTATTGTTTTTAGCAAGAAACGTATCTAAAATAATGATGAAAATAGATTTCCTGGTAACTTCCGCATCTAGAATATCAACTTATTTCTATGAAAAGATAAAATATTCTAACCGAAAAGATTTAATTAGACGATATAGTAAAATTGAACAAAGATTGCTTGATGCGACATCCTATCAGGAATTAATTAAATCCACAAATGTTAGGCAACTAGATGGTATAACTAAGTTAAAAGAAATTAAAGATGGTGATATTAGGATATTGTTCTTTCTCTTTAATGATAAAATCGTCCTACTTGGGACGTTCATCAAAAAAAGTAAAAAAACACCCCAAAATATTCTCAAATTAAATAATCAACGCATTGAAACTTATTTAAGATTAAAAAGGAGAAATGAAGATGAAAAATGATGAAAATTTAGAATTCAAAGAACAAGAAAAAATGTTTTATAGTTTGCTTGGTGATGAGATGAAAATGGAATACTTTATTTCCAATTTTATCAATAAGGTTATTTCTTCTTTGAAAAGAATTAGAAAGCAATTAAAGATAACTCAGCATTCATTAGCGAAAAAAATGGGTATTAAACAATCATACATTTCTAAATTAGAAAATTACGAAAAAACTCCGACTTTAACGATGGTTGCTAAATACTTATTCGCTCTTGGATTCAGTTTAGATGATATTCCTTCACTTTTAGACGAACGCCTAAAAATAGTTACGATCGAAGCACAAAATGTAAACTTTAAAGAAGATGATGTTTTTTGGCCTAAAGATACGAAACAAAATTATAAAGCAAAGGAACACTCTCTAGCAGTGTTTTCAATCTAGGAGCAAAATTATGTCGAAAATACCAGTCCCATTTCAAGCAAAAGAACCAGTCGTATCGGCAATTGATTTTAAGTTAGGAAATATAGAACCTAATGAACAATACAACATAAAATTAAATGACGATATTGAAGTTGGAGAAGTGACTGCAAATTCTTTTAATTTAGTATACATCCGTCGCACTGTATCAAATACCCCGTTTTATTTTAAAATTGTCATCACATTAAAAATTGTCATCACTGATTTAAGTAAACTAAATATCAATGGTGAAAGCGTTTCTGAGTTTGCGAATAGAACTAAAAAATTAATTGCGACGCAATTTGGTTTACCAACAATTGCATCTTTGCTCATCGCTAATATCACACGCGAATGTGGAAGAGCCTTCATTACCGCTCCAACAATAATCCCTTCAAGTTTAAAATAAAAAAAGAAAGGCAGCCGAAAACAATTGTGTTGCCATGATTGTATCACTTAACAAATTTTAAACTCCTTCTTTTTAATTTTGGTGATTGCTTAACTTTATGTTAGAATTTATGCTATGCCAATGATGGAAGATAGCATGAGAAAAAGACTCGAAGTGACAAAACGTCGCTTAGAGGAAATAGATAATTCACTCATGGATGAAAAAGTGACAAGAGACATCCAAACTTTTAAAACGCTTTCTAAAGAAAGAGCAAATCTAGAGCCAGCCTGTGAAAAATATGATATTTATCTCAAAGACGAAAAAGATTTAGAAGAAGCCGAAGCTCTAAGCCATGATAGCGATAGCGATATTGCTTCTTTAGCGAAAGATGAAATTAAAAGATTAGAAAAAGAGATGGAAGATATTGTCGATGAATTGACGATATTGCTTCTACCTAAATCGCCAGATGATGATAAGAACATTATCGTTGAAATTAGAGGCGCGGCTGGAGGAGATGAGGCTAATATTTTTGCTGGTGACTTATTTAGAATGTATGTTAAATACGCTGAAAAGAACAATTGGAAAGTTCAACTCATCGATGAAAATCCTTCGGAAGCAGGTGGTTTTGCTTTCGTCGCTTTTAGTATCAAAGGAAAAGATGTCTATTCAAAACTTAAATTTGAAAGTGGAGCGCATCGTGTGCAACGTGTACCAAAGACCGAAGCAGCAGGAAGAATTCATACTTCCACAGCGACTGTCTTAGTGATGCCAGAAGCTGAAGAAATTGAAGTAAAAATTAATCCACAAGATTTAAGTATGGATACGTATCGTTCGCAAGGCGCTGGCGGGCAAAACGTCAATAAGACTGAGTCCGCTGTAAGGATTACGCACATTCCTACCGGTATCGTCGTCAGCTGTCAAACGGAAAAATCGCAACTACAAAATAGAGAAATTTGTATGCGTATGTTAAGAGCTAAAATTTATCAGAAGATGGTCGATGACCAAGAAGAAAAAATTGGTAAGGAAAGAAGAGCAAAAGTAGGAACAGGCGATCGTAGCGAAAAGATTAGAACTTATAATTATCCTCAAAACCGTGTGACAGATCACCGCATCAATTTGACGATTCAAAAGCTTGATCGCGTCATGGAAGGTGATTTAGAAGAAATCATCAATGCTTTAATTCATGCGGATATTCAAAAAAGACTCGAAGAGGAATTAGGCTAATGACGATTAAAGAAGCCTTTTTCTTTTTAAAAAATAAATTTGAAAAAAATGAACAAATAAGCGAAGCAATTATCTCTTTAGCCATGCAAGAAATTTTAGAGATAAAAAACCACGGGAATTTAATTTTAAAGTTCGATAAAAAAATTTCTCATTCTTCTTTAGAAGAAATAATCGATATTTTAAATGAGGTAAATAGTGGTAAACCCATTCAATATGTATTAGGCCATGCCTCATTTTTAGGCCGTGAATTTTACGTTGACTCGAACGTTTTAATTCCTCGCCCTGAAACGGAAGAATTAGTGGACTTAATTATTAAAAAATATGCAAAGAATAAAAAGCCTCTTACTTTTGTCGATGTCGGTACTGGTAGTGGTGTTATTGCTATTTCTTTAGCGAAAAATTTAAAACACGCACGCGTGATCGCTATCGACGATGATGAAAAAACTCTACAAGTAGCGGTGCATAACACTTCGATGTTAGACGCAAATGTAGAATTTTATCTAGGTGATTTATTAAATCCTCTAATGAAAAACGATATTAAAGTTGATGTTATAGTTGCAAATCTTCCCTACATCGAAAAGGAAGAAGATGTCGACCCCGTCGTTATTAATAACGAACCAAAGCATGCTTATTTAATTAAACCCGGTTACATTTTATATGAAAAACTTTTTCAACAAGTTAAAAAAGTCATGCAAGATGAATTAGATATCTATCTAGAAATTCATCATAATCAAAAAGAAATAATGCATAAACTTTGCTTAGATAATTTAAATGCGACTACAATAGAAATTAAGAAAGATATGTCGGGTCACGATCGATTCGTCTTCATTCATTTATGCAAGTAGAACAATTTTTAAAACTAAAAGAAGCGTTATTTAAGCATCAAGTCATCGCCATTCCCACTGAAACAGTATATGGCTTAGCTATTTTATATGATGATGAAATAGCGTTCGATACTTTAGTTAAAATAAAATTACGTCGCCCAGATAAACCTTTCACCTTGATGTTAGGCGATGTTAAAGATATTGAAAAGTTTGCTATTTTAAATGATTTAGCTAAAATTTTAATTAAACATTTCTTACCAGGCGAATTAACTTTATTACTGCAAGCTAGAAATGGCTTACCTTGGCAAGTAACATTAGGTACACCAAAGATTGGTATACGCGTAAGTGGAGATGAAACTTTAAGAAATTTTATTACCTACGTTTCTAAGCCTTTGCTCGTGCCAAGCGCGAACAAGGCTGATATGCCACCAGCGCTTAATGAAGAAGAAGTGAGACTTTATTTTAATGAAGACGAAGTCCAAGCAATCGCTAGTGGAAAAATAGTATCAAAAACTCCTTCGACCATCGTCGATGTGAGTGATAATAAATTGAAAATTATTCGTCTTGGAACAATAAAAGAGACGGAAATTAAGGAGGTTTTAGCAAAATATGACAACTAAAAAAGTATTTATCGCTTCTGATCACGCTGGTTTTGAAAAGAAAGAAATAGTGAAGAAAGCTCTCATCCAAGAAGGCTTTAATATCGTTGATGTTGGAACTTACGATACTTCCTCTTGCGATTATCCTAACTTCGCTATTAAGTGTGCGGAAGAAGTAATTAAAAATAAAAGTTTTGGTATCTTAATTTGTTCGAGCGGCGAAGGTATTATGATTGCTGCGAATAAAGTTAAGGGCATAAGAGCAGGCATCGGCTATAACGACGATGTCGCGGCTTTATTACGCGAACATAACGATGCGAACATGATATCTTTCGGCGCGAGTTTTATGCGCGAAGATGATATCATCCATCGCTCGATCATCTTCCTTACCACTGATTGTTTGGAAGGAAGACATCGTAGAAGAGTTGATTTAATTGAGACTTACGAAAAAGAACATATGAAATAAATTTCACGTATTTGTTATATGTGGACCGTTTTATTTGCCCCATCTGTGGGAATGATGACGAAACTTACTTTTTTAAACGTGGTGAAGTAATTTATTGCCGTCGTTGCATCTCTTTTCAAGGAGAATTAGCCTCACCTGATGCTTTTAATGTCGAAGAAGATGATGTTAGTCTAACTTACGCACTAAGTGCGGAACAAAAAGAGATTTCTTCACGATTTTTAAATTCGTTCAAAGCTCATAAAAACACTTTGATTCATGCCGTGTGTGGAGCGGGTAAAACAGAAATTGTTTATGAGACTATTTCCTATGCTTTACATAAGCATATGCACGTCGGTTTCGCCACGCCTAGAAAAGATGTAGTCATCGAATTATTGCCTCGTTTTCAAGAAGCCTTTAAAAAGGCTAGAATCGTCGCTTTATATGGTGGGCACACGAGTGAATTATATGGTGATATAATTTTGCTTACCACTCATCAACTGTTTCGTTATCACAACTACTTTGATTTACTTATTATCGACGAAGTAGATGCTTTTCCTTTCAAAGGAAATGAAACTTTAGAACACATTGCCTTAAATAGTGTCAAAGGTAATTATTGCTACATGTCTGCGACTCCTGATGAAAATTTGATCTCTTCCTTTCAAAATGAGAATTCTACTTTTTTAGAATTATTTGTTAGATTTCATAAAAAAGCTATACCAGTACCCAAATTAGTGTGGGCTGTAGGAATTATTAAATATATCATTTTAATTTATAAATTAAAAAAATATCAAAAAAATCATTTGCCATGTCTTATCTTTTGCCCGACGATTGGGCTAAGTAAAAAACTTTATTCTTTTTTGAAGTGGTTTATTCCTCAAGGTACTTCTGTCTCTTCAAAAGATGAAGCAAGGATGCAAAAAGTACAAGATTTTAAAGATGGTAAATATATGTTTTTATGTACGACTTCTATCTTAGAAAGAGGTGTGACAATAAAAGATTTACAAGTCATCGTCTTCAACGCACATCATCCTTTATATAACAGATACGCTTTAGTGCAAATCGCTGGAAGGGTAGGAAGAAAGATGGGGCATGAAAGAGGGGAGGTGATCTTTCTTGGACATAGAATTGATGAAGAAATGGTTCAAGCCAAAAAAGACATCGAAGCCGCGAACAAACATTTGTAGATTGTGTTTAAAACCACTGAAACGTTATGGCTTAGTGATGAATTTAAAAGATGTGCATGTGTGCCATCAATGCTACGCTAAATTTAAACCTATTTTTAAACATTTTAAATTTGAAAATTGTCACGCTTTAGCGATTTATGAATACGATGATTTTATTCGCTCATTAATTTATCAATACAAAACTAATTTAGATATTGCTTTAGGGCCAATATTTTTAGAGCGTTACCTCCATTTAAAATATTTTTATTTAGGTTACAAAGTCGCTTTAGCCCCATCGCATGTTTCGCACGATTTAGAAAGAGGCTTTCGCCCCGTAGAAGAAATGTTTAAAGCGCTAGGGCTGCCTCTAATTGATCCTTTTGAAAAGACGAGCCCAATTAAGCAAGTTGAATTGAACGTCGAAGAAAGAAAAAAAGTTAGTAAGCATATTAAATTAAAAAAAGATATCAATTTGAAAAATCAAAAAATTTTGCTTGTCGATGATATTATGACGACCGGTTCCACTTTGAAAGCGATGGTGGAAATTTTAAAGGAAGAAAAAGTGAAAAAAATCAAAATTTTAGTTGTAGCAAAAACTATGTTGAATGAAAAATAGGCATTTTGAGAACAGAACTTAACTTTTTTAATTTGAACTCGTGAAAATTTGTCGATATTTGAAAAATGAACTAGTGAAATTTTGTAAGATTTTCTTTAAAAAATATGAAAATTAGATAAAATGGAGGTGTGAAAAAAATCGTGTTTCCAAGAAAAATTTACGCTAAGTTGAAGGAGTGGAAAGAAACTTCTAAGGGAAGAAGCGCTCTTTTGATTGAAGGGGCGAGGCGAGTTGGAAAAACATTCGTTGCCACAACTTTTGCTAAAAATGAATTTTATGAATATGCTCTTATCGACTTTTCTATTGTAGATGATAAATTTAAAAACATTTTTAACGATTTGTCTCATATTGAAAACTTCTTCAGAGATTTATTTTTAGCCTTAGATCGTAAGCCTTTGAAAAAGGGAAGTTTAATAATATTTGATGAAGTGCAATTTTGCCCAAAAGCTAGGCAGGCTATTAAGGCTCTCGTCGCGGATGCAAGATATTATTACATCGAAACTGGTTCACTAGTGTCCATCAAAGAAAACACTAGAGATATTTTGCTACCTTCTGAAGAAGAAGCGATACAAATGCATCCGCTTGATTATGAAGAATTTTTATTGGCAATTGATCAGACTTACGAATTAGAGATATTGAAGGAAGCATATAAAAATCACCAGCAAATTTCTAATAATTTACATCAAAAATTTATGAAAAATTATCGTTTATATCTTTCCGTCGGAGGGATGCCGCAAGCGGTATTAGCCTATCTTACCAGCAAGGATTTTTTCCTCGTCGAACGTATCAAATCAAATATCTTAAAACTTTACGAAGATGATTTAAAAAAGATTGATCAAACTTATGGGACTTTTTGTTATAGCATCTATTCTCAAATTCCTACAATGCTAACAAAACATTCTTTCAAATTCAAAAATTGTTCAGTTTCATCACGAGTAGATTCCTATGTTTTTAAAAATAGTATGAATAAATTAATTGAATCAAAAATTGTCATTCCAGTTTATCGTTGTTTAGATCCGCAAGGCGGTTTTCTACTTAGCAAGGATGATTCGAATTTTAAATTATATTTGCTCGATGTAGGTTTATTTACTTCTTTAATTTACGCAAAGGGGCATAACAACCAAGATAGTATCTATCAAAAATTAATTTTAGACGATACGCACTTAAATCTAGGAATGCTATATGAAAACGCTATCGCACAAACTCTCGTGGCTAATAATTTCATTCCTTATTACTATCTTTGGATCGATTTAAATGGCAACAACACCCCGCATTATTACGAGTTAGATTTCCTTGTTCAAAAGGGTTATAAAATTGTTCCCATTGAAGTAAAATCAAGTCGTAGTTTTGCGATAAAATCTTTAGATTTATTTGAGAAAAAATATTCTAAAAATATCTTTCATCGTTACTGTATTTCGCCCAAACCAATTAAATATGAAAGTAGTTTAACTTACTTGCCTTTCTATTTAAGTTTTTGTTTAGAATGATAAGATTTAAGACCTTGTTTTTAACTTTTACGTATTAATTATTTAGGAGGAACATATGGCTATTACAATCAACATTTATTACGAAGGTAAAAATAAAAGCGCACATAAGTTTGTCAAAGAAATGTATGCTTTAGGTTTAGTGGATAAGATAAGACGAGAAGAAGGCAATTTAAAATATGCTTATCATTTTTCTTTGGAAAATGATGAAGTCATTCTTCTCATCGATCAATGGTCCGATCAAGAAGCATTAGACAAACATCATCTTTCACCTATTATGGAAGAAATTGCTAGATTAAGAGAAAAGTATGATTTAAAGATGAAAGTGGAAAGATACGTCGAGGATATAAGCGACGTTAACGATGAAAAATATATTCGTAAATGAACCAGTTTACTTAAATAAATAGTATTATTAGTTTGTATTTGCTAATATAAATAAACGTAACACAAAATTAATAATAATTTTATAGATGAAAGAAGGTACATCCCATGAGTGCAATTGAACGAATTCTTGGTTTCGATCGTAGGCGTATCAAACGTTATAGCAAGAAAGCTGATAAAGTTTTAGCTTACGAAGAAACGATGAAAAATCTTAGCGATGAAGAACTTAAGGCTAAGACTCCTTATTTCAAAGAACAATTGAAAAATGGTAAAACTTTAGAAGATATCAAATACGAAGCTTTCGCTGTTGCAAGAGAAGCCGCAAGAAGAACATTAGGTCAATTTCCTTACAAAGTACAAGTCATGGGAGCGCTCGTGCTCCACGATGGTGATGTCGCGGAAATGAAAACTGGTGAAGGTAAAACTTTAACTGCAACGATGACGATTTATTTGAATGCTTTAAATGGCGAAGGGGCGCACGTCGTCACCGTCAACGAATATTTAGCGAAACGTGATGCTGAATGGATGGGCCAAATTTATCGTTTCCTAGGCTTAAGCGTCGGCTGTAACTTACGCGAATTAACGCCTTCTGAAAAGAAGGAAGCTTACTTATGCGATATCACTTACACGACGAATTCAGAAGTTGGCTTCGATTACTTAAGAGATAATATGGTGCAAAACGCTGATAGGCGTGTTTTAAGAGGGCTAAAGTATGCTGTCATCGACGAAGCTGACTCCATTTTAATCGATGAAAGTAGAACCCCTCTCATCATCTCTGGTGGAGCCAAAGCTGCCCCATCGCAATACACGGTCGCTGATCGATTTGTCAAAACTTTGAAAAAAGATAGGGATTTTACCATCGATATTAAATCTAAGACTTGTTCCTTAACTGATGCCGGTAACGATAAAGCTTGCCGTATGTTCGGAGTAAAAAATATTTACGATCCACAATACTCTGACCTAGTGCATAGAATTCATCAAGCTTTGAAAGCTAACTACATCATGCAACGCGATGTTGAATATATGGTGGACGCCGATAATGAAATTCAACTTATCGATCAATTCACTGGTCGTATCCTAAAAGGAAGAGAATATTCTGATGGTTTACATCAAGCTATTCAAGCGAAAGAAAACGTTCAAATTAAGCAAGAGACGGTGACGATGGCCACTATCACCTATCAAAATTTCTTTAGATTATATAAAAAGTTGTCCGGTATGACTGGTACCGCTAAGACGGAAGAAGAAGAATTCCGTAAGATTTATAATATGCGCGTCGTCCAAATTCCACCTAACCTTCCAGTTAAACGTATCGACGCGGTCGATTATATGTACGTATCACATGATGCAAAACTTCGTGCTTTGATTAACGAAGTGAAAGAAAGACATGAGAAAGGTCAACCAATCCTCATAGGTACAGTCTCGGTCGAATCGAGTGAAGAAGTTTCTAATTTGCTCGATAAGGCTGGTTTAAAACATGAGG
The DNA here is from genome assembly GCA_949285455.1 of uncultured bacterium. Taxonomy (GTDB): domain Bacteria; phylum Bacillota_I; class Bacilli_A; order RFN20; family CAG-826; genus CALVUG01. Next base: position 9,738 of record CASDXP010000005.1, read on the forward strand.
TGTTAAATGCGAAAAATCACGCAAGAGAAGCAGAAATTATTTCCCATGCTGGAGAAAAAGGCGCTATTACTCTTGCGACGAATATGGCAGGACGTGGTACTGACATTAAAATCGATGACGAAGTTAAGAAATTAGGAGGCTTATGTGTCTTCGGTACAGAAAGACATGAATCGAGACGTATCGATAACCAGTTAAGAGGTCGAAGTGGACGTCAAGGTGATCCTGGTTTCTCTAGATTCTACACATCTTTAGATGACCAATTAATTGTTCGTTTCGGCGATGCCTTTTCAGAAAGATTACGTTCAGTCTTCAAAGGTAATGAAGACGAACCGCTCGAAAGTAAGATGATGACTTCTATCACTACTTCCGCTCAAAAGCGTATCGAAGGACAAAACTTTGATATTCGTAAGAATTTACTCGATTACGATGACGTTTTAAGTAAACAAAGACAAGCAATTTACGATATTCGTGATCGTATCTTACTTGGTGGTAGCATCCAAGAAACACTACGTGAATTTTTCACTAATACTGGTCTATTCTTAGCAAAAAAATCTTTGATGCCTGATAATCCTCACCTCGTCTCCGGTGAATTACTTAAAAAGCAATGTGAACCGCGCTTCCTTCCTGACGGTAGCATCAAACCACAATTTTATGATGAAGCGCCTATTGAAGAAGTGGGGCAAGATTTAGGCGAAGCCTTATACGCTCGTTACCTTAAGCGTAAGGATGAATGGCCGAAGGAAATTGCTGATAAAGTAGAAAGAGAAATCGCTTTAATTTGTATCGATCGTAACTGGACGAAACATATCGATACGATGGCAAGACTACGTGACTCGATCGGTTTAAGAAGTTACGGCGGTACGAACCCATTACAAGCTTACGTCAACGAAGGTTATGACCATTACCGAGAAATGCTTGAAACCGCTTCGACGGATACAGTTTTAAATTTACTTAATGCCAAAATTAATTTAGAACCAAAACCGGAAGAAAAGAAAGAAGAAGAAAAATCTTCTAGTGAAGATAAGAAATAGTTTATGACAGATTTAAATACGATTAAGACATCATTAAGCGAAGACAAAACTATCATCCAAAAGTTAGGTGATTCACTTTGACCTGCCTAAATTAGAAGCACAAATTGAAGCATTAAATAAACAAGTGAATGACGATCATTTTTGGGATGACCGAAATGTGGCAGTGAAAGTCATCGATGAATTGAATGAACTAAAAGATATCGTCGAAAACTATCATCAACTAATTGGGGATAGCGAGACGTTGAGCGATCTTTTATCATTAGTGGATGAAAATGATTTGTCTTTGATGAATGAAATAGAAAAAGAATGGAAGAAATTTAAGAAAAATTATGATGAATTTCGTCTTAATATTTTATTTCAAGGTGAATATGATCATTTAAACGCTATATGTGAAATTCATCCTGGGGCCGGGGGAACTGAGTCACAGGATTGGGCGGATATGCTCTATCGTATGTATACAAGATATGCTGAAAAGCATCATTTTAAAGTCTCAATTTTAAATTATGAAGATGGGGATGAAGCTGGTATCAAATCAGTAACTTTCCGCGTGGAAGGTAAAAATGCCTACGGCTTATTAAAATGTGAAAAAGGGGTGCATCGTCTCGTAAGAATTTCTCCTTTTGATGCAAATAAAAGAAGACATACTTCTTTTGCTTCTTTTACTGCGACTCCAGAATTTAAAGGCGACATCGATGTTAAAATCGATGAAAAAGATTTACGCATCGATACTTATCGTAGTGGTGGAGCGGGCGGTCAAAACGTCAATAAAGTAGAGACAGCTGTGCGTATCACGCACTTACCGACTGGTATCGTTACCCAATGTCAAATTGAACGCAGCCAACTAGCGAATAAGGAATACGCGATGCGTATGCTCAAAGCTAAACTTTACGAACGCGAACTAGAAATTAAGAAAAAGAATTTAAATGATATAATTGGAGATAAGAAAAATATCGAATGGGGAAGCCAGATTAGATCTTACGTCTTCTGTCCTTATACCTTAGTGAAAGATAATCGCACTGGTCATGAAGAAAGCGATGTCTACAAAGTGATGGATGGTGAGATTGATGGCTTTATTACCGCTATGTTAGAAAAGGAGGTAAAAGATCATGCTTAAAAAGTATTTTGCTAACGCAAAAGCAGACATCTTAGATTTACTTCCTCGTTCTAAAAGAGATGCGAAAAGATTTATCTTTCATATTTTACTTATTATCCTTGGTAGTTTTTTATTAGCGTTTGGAACGGTCATATTTTTAGAACCACTAAACATCGTCGCAGGTGGTTTAAGCGGTATTGCCATCATCTTCGCTCATTTCTTTGGTGAAGGTTGGTTCGACACGATTATTTTAATTGCTCAGTGGGTCTTATTTTTTATCGGTCTTATTTTCTTAGGTGTCAAATTTTCTTTCAATACCCTAGTGGCCACGATCGTTTATCCTTTAGCTTTGATGCTTTTTTATCGCGTACCGTGGTTCGATGAAAATCTCATCAGTCAAATCGTACCTGATCCTGCTTTAGCCGATACCGGCACGATTATTTTATGCGGTCTATTTGGTGGAGTTTTCGTCGGAGCAGGATGCGCTTTAACTTTCTTAGGCAATGGTACGACTGGCGGGGTCGACATTCTTGCCTTCATCGCAAGAAAATATTTACGTATTCGTCAATCTATCGCTTCTTTTGTTATCGATGCGACAATTATTATTTTTGGGATGTTTCTTATTCCTAACAACCTTGTTCAAGGCCTCGTCGGTGTCATTTCAGCCTTCGTCACGGCTTTGATGATCGAAATTATCTATATTAAAGTGATGCACACTTCTTTAATTGCAGAAATTATTTCAACAGAATGGGAAGCGATTAATCGCTTCTTACAAGATGAAGTGGGCAGAGGTACGACTATCGTCATCATCAAAGGCGGTTATAAGCAAGTTGAACATACGATGATTAAAGTCGTCTTTTCAAGACGTGAATACGCCCAAATTAAAGAAGGTATCGCTCGTATTGATCCTTTTGCTTTCGTCACTTACACATCATCTGAAGCAGTTTATGGTGAAGGTTTTCAAGACCATTCTAAACGTAAAAAAGATAAAAGGAAAAAATAAAGATGAACGAAGAACATCTTTTTCAAATTGTTTCTTCCTATAAGCCGACCGGCGATCAGCCTACCGCCATCGCTTCTTTAGTGAAAGGAATTAGGGAAGGAAAACGCCTTCAAGTGCTTTTAGGTGCGACTGGCACTGGCAAAACTTTTAGCGTCGCAAATGTCATTGAAAGAGTGCAAAAACCAACTATAGTGTTGGTTCACAATAAAACCCTAGCGGGACAACTTTACGCGGAATTTAAGGAGCTTTTTCCTCATAACCGCGTCGAATATTTCGTTTCTAACTTCGATTTTTATCAACCTGAAGCTTACCTTCCTAAAACGGACACACACATCGATAAAAATGCTGTGATGAATGAAGAAATTGAAATGCTTAGAACGAGTGCAATTAATTCTTTATTAGAAAGAAAAGATACGATTATTGTTGCAAGTGTGGCTTCTATTTATGGTTTAACTGATCCACAAGAATATCGTGACTTAGTGTTCTCAATTCGGGTTGGAGAGACGCTCGATCGCAAAAATGTTTTTAAGATGCTTGTGGATGCACAATACGTAAGGAACAATATGGAACTAAAGCCTGGAAGTTTTAGAGTAAGAGGAGACATCATCGAAATTATGCCTCCTAATAGTGATGAACTCATCGTTAGAATCGATACATTCGGCGATGAAGTGGAATCTATTCATAGCGTCGATTCCCTCACCGGTGTCGTCAAAGAAAAACTCAACGCTTACTTTGTCTTTCCAGCTTATGAACACGCTTCGACGAGAGCGAGAATTAATAAAGCTTTAAAAGGTATCGAAGAAGAATTAGAAGAAAGATTGAAATTCTTTGAAAAAGAAAATAAACCATTAGAAAAAGAAAGATTGGAACTTAGAACGAGGCAAGATATCGAATCTTTAAGAGAATTTGGGATGTGCCCAGGTATCGAAAATTATTCACGTCATATCGATGGAAGAAAAGAAGGGGAAAGACCTTTTTGTCTATTAGATTACTTTCCGAAAGATTTCTTATTAGTCATCGATGAATCGCACGTCACCTTGCCGCAAGTACGCGGTATGTACAATGGCGATAGATCAAGAAAATTAACGCTTGTGGAATATGGTTTTAGATTACCTAGCGCTTTAGATAATCGCCCTCTTTCATTCGAGGAATTTGAATCCTTAATGCCTTTAACTATCTGTACTTCCGCCACCCCGGGCGATTACGAATTAGAAAAATCAAATGAAGAAGTCATCGAACAAATTATTCGACCGACAGGTTTGCTTGATCCACAAATCATAGTTAGACCAAGTTTAGGACAAATTGATGATTTGATATATGAAATTAAAAAGCGTATCGAAGTAGGGGAAAGAGTCATCGTCTGTACTCTTACAATTCGTATGGCTGAAGATTTATCAAAATATTTAAAAGATCGAGAAATTAAAACAGTATATCTACATAACGAAACGAAAACATTGGAGCGAAGTCAAATTATTTACGAAGTAAGAAAAGGTAAATATGACGTCTTAGTGGGCATCAATTTATTAAGAGAAGGTCTAGATATACCAGAAGTTTCTTTAATCGCTATTTTAGATGCTGATAAAGAAGGCTTTTTAAGATCGACAAGGTCACTTATTCAAATTGTTGGTAGAGCTGCAAGAAATGAACATGGAACGGTCATTATGTATGCGGGTAACATGACTAAGAGCATGAATGAAACGATCGAAGAAACGAACCGAAGAAGAAACATTCAAATGCGTTACAATGACGAGAATGGTATTATTCCTCAAACAATTAAAAAAGAAATATACGCTCCAATTCATTACTATGAAAAAGATGAAGAAGATGTCGTTAAGAGACGCGCGAAGATGACTAAATCTGAATTAGATAAAGAAATTAAACGTTTAGAAAAAGCGATGCGTGAAGCTGCAAAAAATTACGATTTTGAAAAAGCTATCGAAATACGCGACATCTTATTTGAATTAAAAAGCCAATAATAAAATTAATTACAATTTTTTAACACATTGTAAAGATAATAAACAAAATTTAGTCAAAAATTTATTTATTTCATAATTTAATTGTTTTATTATTTTGTTAGTGTTTGGATAAAGGAGTTAAATATTATGCCAAAACTTATGATTGTTGGTGGGACTGGTTTACTTGGCCATCACACCGCCTTAGAAGCTTTAAAACAAGGTTTTGAAGTCTCTTCATTATCTATTGACGATGCGGACGTCGATGAAGAATTTAAAAAGAAAGTCGATATTCATATCCTCGATGTTTTCAAAGCTTCGCAAGAAGAAATTGCGAAAGCATTGAAAGGTTACGATTACATGATTTATTCGGTGGGACCGGATGATCGCGTAACCCCTAAAGCACCTGCTGATAAATTTTTCCACCAGCACTTAGTGGAAGACGCAGCGAAAGTTTTTAGAGCAGCAAGAGATGCGGGTGTGAAGAAATCTGTTTTATACAATTCTTATTTTGCTTACTTTGATCGCGAGATGCCTGAACTTAAATTATATGAACGTCATCCATATGTTCGCGCACGAGTTGATCAAGCGAAGAAGGTGAATGAAGAAAAAGGTAAAATGGAAGTAGTAGTGCTTGAACTTCCTTACATCTTCGGCACAGTTTATGGTCGTTCACCCCTTTGGAGAGATGTTTTCTTAGATCGTTTCATCAAAGGTAAGAGCATGCTTTTCTTCCCTAAAGGAAAAACGACGATGACAACTGTTAAACACATTGGTGAATCTGGTGTCGGTGCAGTCTTATACGGCAAGGATGGTATGCGTTATCCTATCGGCGATGAAAATAAAGATTATCACTACATGCTCAATACGATGTTAGATGAACTTTATAAAGGTACAGGTAAAAAACCACATAAAGTTCATAATGCACCGAGATGTTTTATCGTCATGGGCGGAAAAGCGATCATGAAAGCTGAACTTAAAAAAGGTTTAGAACCAGGATTAAATTTTGGTTACATCATGAAAGATATTATGACTCGTGATGTCGTCGTTCCAGAAGCGGTGTTAGATAAAGTTGCAAATGAACTTCATCTTACCCGTGGGGGACTAGATGAAGCTATTAGAGAAACCGCAAGAGCATGTTATCCTAATGGTTCATTCTTTGAAAAACCTAAAAAATAATTGATTGGGAATTTGAACCTATGCCTAAATGTTTACTTTACGTCTTTTCAGGAACCGGAAATACCTATTTAGCGGCTTCCTTTCTTAAAGACGAATTAGAAAAATTACATTACGAAGTTGATATCAAAAAAATGGAAGGTGATATTACTTCGCTTGACGTCAATGCTTACGATGTCGTAGGCATAGGTTTTCCAATCTATGGATTCAATCCTCCACAAGTCGTGCCAAAGTTTGTTAAAAAGATTGAAACGCCAAAAGAAAAGAAAAAATTATTTTTCTTTCGTACATCAGGTGAACCATTCATGTGGAATGATGTCGCCGCAAGAAGACTAGCAAAACGTTTAAGAAAAAGAAATTTTGAACTTATTTTAGATAAGCATTTTCTCATGCCTTATAACATTATGTTTAGGTATAAAGATGCTTTAGCGAAGCAACTTTATTTATATTTAAAATCACTTTGCAAGTTATTAGCGATGCAAATTCAAAATGAAGAAAATGAAGGTACGAATTACGCTTGGTATAAAAGACCATTATCGTTCGTCGCAAGACTAGTCTACGTCGTTCCTTACGTCAATAAAGCTTTTTACGTCCACGTGAATAAAAAGAAATGTAACAATTGTAATTTATGCATCAATTCTTGTCCTACGAACGCTATTTATCGTAATAAGAAAGGCAAGATTAAATTTAATACAAAATGCACCGTTTGCATGCGTTGTTCCATGTTTTGCCCGCAAGATGCCGTGCGTTTTGGCATGTTATCGCATTGGAGAGTTAACGGAGCCTACAATTTTAAGAAGTTAGAAAAAGATGAAAATATCAACCCGAATTTCATCAATAAAAACACGAAAGGATACTTCAAATTATTTAAAAAGTATTTTAAAGAACAAAATGCCCTCCTACGAGAGCATCAAATTCCTTTACCGATCGAATTTAAAGAAGACGAAGTCTTATGATCTTAAGTATTGTTCTTTACGTTTTTCTTCTTTAATTGAAGAAAACATCAATGATGCTGCGGAAGCATCAAATAATTCCATAATACCGATAAGAGCAGGCGTCTTAGGGACGCTTTTTTCTTTTTCCCAGTTGAAGACACTTTGATAAGGAATCTTTAGAAGATTCGCAACTTCTTTTTGCGTTAATTTTTTCGATTCTCTTAAATACTTAAAGTTTTTAGCAAATAATGTGGGGGAGAAAGTTTGGACTTCTGCGAAATCGTTTTCTTTCTTACTCTCGCAACGTAATAAAGAATCGACGTCAACTTTTAAAACTTTCGCCATCGGGGCTAGAGAAGATGATGATAAAGAAGATAACCCTTTTTCATATTTAGAGATTGCTTGCACCGTATAATTTAAGGCGTCCGCGACGTCTTTTTGCGTCAACCCTAATTCTTTTCTTCTAATTTGAATATATTCGTTTAATTTCATTTTTGTTTCCTTTATAGATTAATAGTATGCAAAGAATAGCATATTTAGTCAAGTTAAAGGCTCTTTGTTCAAGATAACTTATACAACATTGATACTATTTGTTTTTCTTATGAACATAAGCGAGTTAGATTTTTAACACTTTAGGTAATTTTGCTAGTAATTATTGAATAGCAAACTATAATGAGTAATAGGAGGTTTAAAACATTATGAAGACGATAGGTAACATCTTATGGTTTATCTTTGGTGGAGTCGAAATGGCTATCGCACAATTTCTTGCCGGTGCTTTATTTTGTATCACCATCATCGGTATTCCCATTGGGCTTCAACTTTTTAAGATGGCGAAGTTCACTATCTGGCCTTTTGGAAAAACTGTAAACAAAGTAAAACCATCCGGATTAAAAGCTGTTCTTAACATCATTTGGGCAATTTTCTTCGGTTGGGAAATGGCACTTATTTACTTATTCATCGGCGCTATCTACTGCATTACTATCATCGGTATTCCTTTTGGCCGTCAATGGTTCAAGATGGCACATTTTATCCTTTTACCACTAGGCAATGATTTTACTAAATAAGTAGAATAATGCAATTTTTAAAAGAAGGATTTATCCTTCTTTTTTTGTGCAACAATTTTAAAATAATTAGATGTCTATGATATAAATATAAATATGAAAAAAATTAAAAAAATATTTGCCATTTTATTTTCCTTTATCATTTTTACTCTCACTACTTCTTGTGATGTTCCTATTCCTCCAAAAGAAATTACTACCGGCTTCTTTGGTGAAAGAGAATATCACGATTACGATTATTATGCAGAAATTTATTTAATGCACGATAGATTTTATTTATTATGTTGGGAATATAATCATACTTGGGAAAGCGCATTAGTCACTGGCGGAATTTCTGGAGTAAGGGCTCACCCTGACGATGCTTATTACTGTCAAAAATATTATCCTTGTCCATTCCCTATTATGAAGGAAATTTTGAATGAGCGGCTTGAAAGCGGAACGAAACCTCCATTTAATGGCTTTCCAGAAGTTATTATTACTTCTTATCCTGCAACTAGAGATGAGTTAAATTCAGGGGTTACCTCTAGCGGCAGCGATATCGAATTATACAAAAAAATATACGAATATTTTGATTTGTATTGGAAGTATGGTAGTTATGAATAATATGAAAAGATTAGTGTTGTTTTTAACTTTATTGCTTCCGCTTGCTGGGTGCGAAAACCAAGATCCGAATCTAGATTATTTATTTGCTTATTATGATGCAATGGCGCATTTAGGTGATGTTGAAGGTGCGTTAGATTTAGATAATAAACAAAGTTTAGTAAATGTTTCTTCTATTTACACTTTTTCTGATGGCTCACCTGAAGCGCACATTAGACAAGATTATGATTTAGATAATTATTATTATCATGAACTTACCACACAAGGTGATTCGTTCATGGAAGTGTGGTTATATAAGAAAAACGAATTAGACATATTGTTCGTCATAAAGACTGATTACGGTCTTAATCGCTACTTCATTAAAGAATGTTCTAGTGAAGAAGAATTCAATCAAATGTTTGAAAAATATTCTATTAGATATATTCCCTTGATGCTTAGAGATTACGCTAATTATTCTTATGACAAAATTTACGAAGTAAGAGAACTTCTAAACAATGAAACAGGTGTTTCTTTTAATAAAGATACGAAACATATTGGTATCAACTATACGTCTTACTCCTATGATTGGCTATTTAATGAATTTGGTTTAATGTCTCAATCTTATAGTTGTGAAGAATATAGTTATGAACAAACATTTACTTTTGAAACTTTTGAACAAGTAGAAGCGGATTATTCTAATTGTACTGATATAGGAGGGGTATTCTATGATTAAATTAAAATTTTTATTATGCCCCATCATTTTGCTTAGCCTCATCGGCTGTTCAAATGAAGATGTGATGAATTTACCTTCTAATATCATAATAGATGAAGGGCAATCGACGATGTACTTAGAAATTGGCGATGCACAAAGATTGAAATGCTATAACGGAGAAAAAACGATAGACGATATTTCTTGGCATTCATCAAATTATAATGTTGTAAGCGTCGATATTTTTGGTAATATCGAAGCTTTGCATAAAGGAAAAGCCACCATTACAGCTTCTACAGAAGGAAGAGATGAACATAATAATAAAACGACACTGGAAACAAAATTACAGATAGTTGTCAATCCATCTTATAATGACATTTTAGATGAACTCACTAACGACTTAGCGTTTTCCGCAGTTGTAAGAAAAAAAGGTAACAATGCTTCTTACGATGAACGATATTACATTGATACTTACTACTACAATCGCGATTATAAGCAATATCATAGACAAGTTTCAAGAGTAAGTTTTTACACTTTATTACGAGACGGAATTTCTTCTTTGAACTATGTTTTTCTCGACGAATTTTCTTCTTTCTTCGCAGATGAAAATGGCTATGCAATTACTAATTATTTAGATAGCAATAACGTCTTACATAATGATGTTATTTTAGATGAATTAGGAAACCCTATCATCTTTGATGAGGTGGCCATCTCACCATTTAAATATCTTAGTTCTGCTAATTTGTATTTTGCTGACGATTATACATTGAAGCTACTAGATTCAAACGAAAATAAAGTTAATTTTTTCAATGCCATTTATAATTGCAATATTGCTCTTGTTTCAGACATTGTTATTACCTACGATGATTTAGGCTTTCTTGATACTTTATATTGTAATGGTGTGACGCTTGATTTGGCTGAATTTGAAATGTTAGGTACATTTACTTCTAGGCACCAGACAGGGGCTCCACGTAGGATTAGTGAGCCGGTTGAAGAAGAACTTGTCGCATTTTCTGAAGATCAAGAAATAGCGGTTCCAGCCATGTTAGAAGCTTTAAGAAATAAAAATTACACTATTGACATCGAAGTGATAGGAGAAGGTGGAGACATCAATCATCAAATGAAAGTTACGCCTGATGGCATTGAAATATTAAAAAATCTTAGCATAGCGGGTAATCCAGAAACGATTGAAACTTACGCTCAAATAGATGATTTAGGTTTGATGCCAGTAGAAGTCGTTAATGAAAACAATGTCACTTATCTACAAGGTTTAAGCAATGAAAGTATTGCAAGTGACATCTACACTCTTAATCCAGTTGATTTTAATTCAAATTTATTTTTCTATCGTTATTCAGCCTATACGACAGAAGGTGGCCTTTATGGTGGTTTAGATAAGGCGAGTGGTCGCTTATTAGGTTTAGATCCACTTTATCCATTCTTCGATGAAGAAAGTAAGATTATCGATATTAATAAAGTTGCTTTTAATATTAGATTAAATTACGACTATGAGATGGAATATTTTCAATTATTCTACGCGAGTGGGGATGAATATGGTCTTAGTTCGACCGCTAGAAACGTCGGTTTAAAAATATATAATATTGGAACGACTTCTTTCTCATATAATGGTGCAACTTTTGTCCCTTTTAGTGAATGATTGATTATTAATCTTTGTTTCTTAAATAACTTATCACTATAATAGTGATATGGCTATCGCAGGTGTTTCTAATTTATCGCTCGTGGATTATGATGGTTATCTAACTTATACCATCTTCTTTAGTGGTTGTAATTTTCTTTGCCCTTTTTGCCATAATTCAATTATCGTCACAAGTGTAATAAAAGAAGATGAAATGTCTTTTGAAACGATTGTCAAAGATTTAAAAACACGCGTGAACAAGATAGATGCAGTCTGCTTTAGCGGTGGTGAACCTACCTTAGAGCCAAGACTTAAAGAATTTATTAAGCAAGTAAAAGAACTTGGCTTTTTAATTAAATTAGATACAAACGGGACAAGACCTGAAGTAGTGAAAGATTTATTAGATGATCATCTATTAGATTATATAGCGATGGATATTAAATCATCATTAGATGATAAATATAATTTAGCAATTGGTAAAACCTTCGATTTAACACCAATAAAAAAGACAATTAATTTATTAAAAAATAGTTCTATCGATTTTGAATTTAGAACAACTTTAGTAAATGAATTACATGATGAAAAAACACTTATTCATATGATCGAATATTTAAAACCTTTTCCTAAATTAGTGTTTCAACATTTTGAAGATAGGGGTAGAAATATAAAAAATGGGCTCCACTCATTTCCTTATGACGAAGTAAAGAAAATTATTGATAGATACCCAAATTTAAATATTGAAACAAGAGGTTATGACTCGAGTGAGTCAAGATAATCTAAACAATAGAAAGCTGCGATTGAACCATCGCTAGTAGCGGTGGTGACTTGTCTAATTTCTTTGACGCGCGTATCACCAATAGCGAAGATACCGGGGACGTTAGTCATCATTCTTTCATTAGTGATAATGAAACCTTTTTCATTTAAATTAACTAAGTTTTTAAAAGCTTCGTTATGTGGAACTTGTCCGACCGCAATAAATATACCTTTCGCTTTAAAAGAACGTAATTCATGTGTTTTAGTATTTTCAAAGATAGCTTCATTAAAATCAGGCTCACCTTTTAGCTCTTTTAAATTGTAATTATAAAATACTTCGATGTTTTCTTTCGCTTTCATCCTTTTAATTAACGATAAGTCAGCGAACAATTTATCGAAGAGGGCCACTAAGTAAACTTTTTTAGAAGTAAGGGCTAACATATTAGCGTATTGTAAAGCTGTATTCGCGTCACCGACGACGATGACATCTTCATCAGCAAAGAACGCTCCATCACATGTCGCACAATATGATAAACCATGTCCGACATAATCATCTTCTTTTGCCACGCCAATCTTACGATGGCTTACTCCGTTTGCAATGATGACCGCTTTAGCGTGATGTTTACTTGTATCAGTGGTAACTTCAAAACCATCTTTCGTCTCTTCGATCGATAAAACATTTTCTAATTCAAATTCTGCTCCTAAGTCCATCACTTGCGTGAAAAAATTATCGATAAATTCTAGGCCAGAAATTTCTTTGATACCAGGAAGATTTTCGACGCGTGGCGATTTAGCGATTTGCCCACCTAAAGATTCTTTTTCTAAGATGAGCACGCTCTTATCGTTACGTAATAAATTTAAAGCAGCGCTTAAGCCAGCTGGGCCAGCACCTATGACGACGACATCTACATTCATAAACGTTAATTTTTCATCGAATCGATGTAGCCTTTGATATTGGAGGCGTTTTGATAATAGACGTAGCCATCTCCTTCTTTGCTTGGAACAAGTAAGGTTGGAGCTTGTTTAATATTATAAGATAATGTTTTTTCTTTTTCTTCTTCCGCGTCGATAGTGACGTAAGGAATATGATTCTTATCTAACATCATTTTGACGATTTTACAATTTGGACAAGATTTCGTCGTAAAGAGCAGTAATGATTTATTTGTGTTCTTGTCATTAGTGACGACGTAATGCTCATTTTCTTGATGACAATCTGTCGCGCGGTTCAATTCGATGTTTGAAATGCTCGCGGGGCTTACGAGGTAAGTCTTACGATCTTTAAATTCTTGTGCCTTGCCATCGTTCCAATTTTGTACAGGTCGATAATAACCAGTGATACGAGAATAAACTTCAGTCTTTTCGTGGCAGTGTGGACATTCATAGACTTCGCCTTTGATGTAACCATGTTCCTTACATACTGAATAAGTAGGAGAAATAGTGTAATAAGGAAGTTTATAATTGTAAGCAATTTTTCTCACTAAGTTTTTCGTCGCTTGCCAAGAAGGCATCTTTTCGCCTAGGAAAGTATGGAAAACGGTTCCTGAGGTATAAAGTGGTTGAAGTTTATCTTGAATATCTAAAGCTTTAAAAATGTCATCAGTGAAGCCGACTGGTAAGTGACTTGAATTCGTATAATATGGAGTCTTATTATCATCTGAAGCAGTGATGATGTCTGGATATAGTTTCTTATCGTGCTTAGCTAGACGATAGGCAGTCGATTCTGCCGGAGTAGCTTCAAGATTATATAAATCACCATATTGTTCTTGATAATCTTTAAGTTTTTCACGCATAAAATTAAGGGTTTTTACCGCGAAATCTTGTGCTTCTTCATGCGTTAAGTCACATCTTAACCATCTAGCGTTCAAACACGCTTCATTCATTCCTACCAAACCGATAGTGGAGAAGTGGTTATTAAAAGTACCGAGGTAACGTTTGGTGTAAGGATATAATCCAGCATTTAATAAACGAGTGATCGTATCTCTTTTAATTTTTAATGATCTTGCACTTAAATTCATTAACTTAGTTAAACGATCATAGAAATCATTTTCATCCGTGGCAAGATAAGCAATACGCGGTAAGTTGATTGTGACGACACCAACTGAACCAGTCGATTCACCGCTTCCAAAGAAGCCGCCTGATTTTCTTCTTAATTCTCTTAAATCGAGTCTAAGACGGCAACACATCGAACGAACATCGCTTGGTTCCATATCAGAATTAATATAGTTTGAGAAATATGGGGTGCCATATTTCGCAGTCATCTCAAATAATAACTTATTATTTTCCGTATCAGACCAATCGAAGTCGCGAGTAATAGAATATGTTGGGATCGGATATTGGAAACCACGACCATTTGCGTCACCTTCAATCATAATTTCGATGAAAGCACGGTTGACCATATCCATTTCTTTTTTACAATCACCATAGGTGAAATCGCATTCTTTACCACCTACGATCGCAGGCATATTTTTCATGTCGTTAGGAACGACCCAATCTAATGTAATGTTAGAAAATGGTGCTTGCGTACCCCAACGTGATGGAGTGTTCACGCCGTAGACGAAAGATTGAATGCATTGTTTAACTTCTTTATAAGTTAAATTATCTTTTTTAGCAAAAGGAGCAAGATAAGTATCAAAGCTTGAGAAGGCTTGCGCGCCTGCCCATTCATTTTGCATAATACCTAAAAAGTTGACCATTTGGTTACATAAAGTCGAAAGGTGAGATGCAGGGCTAGAAGTAATTTTACCAGGTACGCCGCCTAAACCTTCTTGAATAAGTTGCTTTAATGACCAACCAGCGCAGTAACCTGAAAGCATCGACAAGTCGTGGATATGGATGGCCCCGCTACGATGAGCTTGTTCAATTTCAGAATCATAAATTTCTGAAAGCCAATAATTCGCAGTCATCGCTCCAGAGTTAGAAAGAATAAGACCACCGACGGAATAAGTGACAGTGGAATTTTCTTTGACGCGCCAGTCATTGATTTTTAAATAATCATTAACCGTTTGAGCGTAATCTAATTCCGTCTTCTTAATTTGTCTTAAAGATTCATGTCTTTTACGATAGATAATATAAGATTTAGCAATATCGATATAGCCACCTTGAATTAAAGCAATTTCGACTGCGTCTTGAATATCTTCGACATCGATGATGTCATCTTTAATTTTATTGTTGAACACCGCAGTTGTGTTAAGAGCTAATAAACTAATAATATTATCATCATAATATTTGTTCTCTGCTTTAAACGCTCTTTCAATAGCGTTTTTAATCTTATTTAAGTCAAATTCTACAATCGATTCATCTCTTTTTCTTACTTTGATCATAATGCCTCCTCAGGTGATAAAAAAAGAACGCTTACTTCTATAAAAGAAGTTAACTTTTTGCAAGACATATTTTATATAAATATATAGTTATATTAGAAGTGTTTTGCTCAAATTTTTTTGACTTTTACAAAACCATATTATTTAAGTAGAAAATTAGTAGTTTCAATTTATTCTACTTCGTAAAATTTTACTTGAATTTGTTTACTTTCTAGCGTGACGATAGCGTAACTTCCTAAACTTCCATCTCTTGGATAATCTAATGAACCAGGATTGATGAAGTGAATACCATCATGGACACGGTAATCCTTCTTGTGCGTATGGCCAGAAATAACGATCTTAATATTTTTATCGTAAAGATCATTCAATGAATATTGTAAGATGTGACGCATTATTAAACTACCAAAAGGCGTAGGGTGCACGTACTCTTTTTGCATTTCAAATAAATAATCTCTATTACCTTTGACAGTAATGAAAGGAAATAGCTCGTCTGGTGAAAGTTCGCTATCACCAGCGTGCAAATATAAATCCATCTTCGGATGTTTTATTAAGAGCTTTTTTAAATTATCAATTTCACCATGCGTATCGCTTACTACTAAGATTTTCATACTTATATCTTACATAAATCACACAATTTTTAAAATCAAAGATTTTATTTGACACATAAAATTAAATAATTAAAAATTTTAAATTATAAATAATTTATATAAAATATTTTTAGCACTCTATGTTGACAAGTGCTAAATAGATATTTATAATGATGTCACTGAATAATAGGAGGTGATAATGATGGAACAACCAATTGATTATTCAAAAGATGAAAAAGTTTTAGAAAAATTTGGACGTAATATTACTGAGCAAGTAAAACTTGGTAAAGTTGATCCTGTCATCGGTCGAAATGACGAAATAAGAAAAATCATCGAAATTTTAGCAAGAAAGACGAAAAATAATGTCATTCTCATCGGTGAACCTGGTGTCGGTAAAACTGCTATTTTAGAAGGGCTTGCTGAACGTATCGTCAAAAACGATGTGCCTGATTCATTAAAAGATAAAGAAATATTTGAACTTGATATGGGCGCGCTTGTCGCAGGGGCAAAATATCGTGGTGAATTCGAAGAGAGACTAAAAGCTGTTTTAAATAAAATTAAAGCAAGCGAAGGAAAGATTATTCTTTTCATCGATGAAATTCATCTCATCGTCGGTGCAGGTCGTACGGATGGAGCATTAGATGCTTCTAATATGCTTAAACCTATGCTTGCGAGAGGCGAAATTGATTGCATTGGTGCGACAACTTTAAATGAATATCGTGAATACATTGAAAAAGATCGTGCTTTGGAAAGAAGATTTCAACCAGTCTTAATTAATGAACCAACTGTAGAAGATACAATTTCTATTTTACGTGGTTTAAAAGAACGATTCGAATCATATCATGGCGTCACTATTATGGATAACGCTCTCGTGGCGGCGGCGACTTTATCAAATCGTTACATCACTAATAGATTTTTGCCTGATAAAGCTATCGACTTAGTGGATGAAGCATGCGCCTCTATCAAAGTGGAAATTGAATCGATGCCAACGGAACTTGATGAAACTTTAAGACGTATTCGTCGTCTTGAAATTGAAAAAGCAGCGTTAAGTAAAGAAAATGATGAATCTTCGAAGAAACGCCTTATTGCTCTAAGTGAAGAACTTGATAAAGAAAATAAAATTAAACAAGAACTTGAATCACGTTGGGTAAATGAAAAGAAAGACATCGAAGAAGCTAAGAACATTAAAAAAGACATTGAACAGGCTCGTTTTAACTTAGATAAGTACTTACAAAAAGGTGATTACGTTAAGGCGAGTGAAATTCAATATGAAAAAATTCCTAATTTAGAAAAAAGATTAAAAGAATTAGAAGCAAAAGACGATAGTCATAAACGCTTACTTTCCGAAGTAGTGGATGAAGAAGAAATTGCTCGTATCGTTTCTAAGATGACTAACATCCCAGTTTCTAGAATCGCTAAAGGGGATAAAGAAAAAGTTTTAGACTTGCCTAACATCTTAAAAAGAAGAGTGAAAGGGCAAGATGAAGCTATTAAGCTTGTAAGCGATGCGATCATTAGACAAAGAGCGGGTATCAAAGATCAAAATAAGCCTATTGGTTCATTCCTTTTCTTAGGACCAACTGGTGTTGGCAAGACTGAAGTGGCAAGAACATTAGCGGAAGCGCTTTTCGATAGCGAACATCATATCATTCGTATCGATATGAGCGAATATATGGAAAAGTTTAGCGTCTCGCGTCTTATCGGCGCGCCTCCAGGCTATGTCGGTTATGAAGAAGGTGGCCAATTAACGGAAAAAGTCCGTAGAAATCCATATAGTATCGTTTTATTTGATGAAATTGAAAAAGCTCATCCTGAAGTATTTAATCTCTTACTTCAAGTTTTAGATGAAGGAAGACTTACTGATTCGCAAGGAAGAGTTGTCGATTTTAAAAATACTGTCATCATCATGACTTCTAACTTAGGAAGTGAATATTTGCTCCACGGTGAACAAGAAAAAGTTGAACAACTATTGCATCGAACATTTAGACCTGAATTCTTAAATAGAATAGATGAAATTGTTTACTTCCATCCTTTAAATAAAGAAGTGCAACTTCAAGTCGTAAGTAAGATGCTCGATGACTTAGTGAGAAGACTTAATGAAATCTATTATTCGTTTAGTTTTACAGCAGAAGCGAAGAAGAAAATTCTTGACGATGCTTATTCTCCTGAATTTGGAGCAAGGCCTTTAAAACGTTACATTCAAAATGAAGTTGAAACGATGTTAGCGAAGAAAATTATGGCTAATGAAGTGGACACTAAACACGCTTACGTCGTCGATGTGAAAGATGATCAATTCGTCGTTTTAACAAAATAATTTTTCTAAATATTGATAAGATGCTTTCATCTAAGAAGGCATCTTTTTTCATTAAAAAATATATTTATTTTCTCCAATAAATCCAATATAATTGTATTATCAGGAGCAAAAAGATGATTGTTACAGTTAATATTTTAAAAAATAAATATCAAAATTATCGAAATGTATTAGATAAGATTAAAAGAGAAGTAGATAATGGCACTTTAATACGCATTAAAAATGGCTTATATGAAACCGATAGAAATGTTGAACCATATTACCTTGCTTCTTCTATCGTTTCTCGTTCTTATCTAAGTTTTGAATGGGCTTTATCTATCTATGGTCTTATCCCTGAAAGAGTCTATACATTTACTTCAGCTTCTTATAACCTAAGAAAAAATAAAACGTATGTTAATTACTTCGGCTGTTTTGAATTTTATGATGTACCTAAAAATATTTTTTATGAAGGAGTGAATTCTTATCTAGAAAAAGGTTACATTTACAAAATTGCTACAAAAGAGAAAGCTATTTGTGATTGTTTGGCTAAGTGGCCAGTTGTCCATTCTATTAAACAACTTAAAATTTTATTGTTCGAAGATAAAAGAATTTATGAAAACGAATTTAATAAATGTGATTTTAAAGCAATGTCGAACCTTGCAAGTTTGTATCATAAGACAAATTTAAAACTTTTAGTTGAATTAATAAATAAGGAGTATTTATATGCCTAACACACTTGAATTAATGCTTGCAAAATACGATTTAAAATCTCAATTAGACAAAGAAAACGCTATTAAGGAAATAATGCAAGAAATTGCTTTAGCAGGCTTAGCAAACACTAATTTTTTCACTAAAGCGGCATTTTATGGAGGAACTTGTCTTCGCATTTTCTACGGTTTAGATCGATTTAGCGAAGATTTAGATTTTGCACTTTTAAATAAAGATGAAAATTTCGATTTATCAAATTATTTCGAACCATTAAAAAATGAATTTAACATGTATGGTATTAATCTAGATATTGAATATATAACGAAGAAAAATAGTGATGTGGAAAGTGCTTTTATTAGTGCGAATACGGCGACTCTTATGCTTCATTTTTATCACGATAATAGCGAAGTAAAAAGTATCATCCATAATCAAAAAATTAAAATTAAATTTGAAATAGATATGAATAATCCACCTGGTGGTAAAGTAGAATTTAGATATCAAACTCTACCGGAACCTTACGAAATTCAAATATTCGATGAATCTAGTTTATTTGCAGGAAAGATACATGCTATTTTATGTCGTAATTATCTTCATCGTGTGAAAGGGCGCGATTATTTTGATTATCTATTTTTTATTTCTAGTGGCACGAAATTTAATCTTAAATATTTAGAAAATAAACTAAAAAATACTGGCGGGATAATCGATTCAAAAGAAGCGTTAACTTTAGATAAAGTGAAAGAACTTCTTTACGCCAAGTTTAGCCATGTCGATTATCCTTTAATGGTTGAAGATGTGTCTAAATTTATTCCTAATAAAGAACAATTGAAAACTTATAAAAAAGAATTATTTTTATCTACCTTAAATAAATTGGAATGCACGTAATTTTTCATTATTTCTTTATTGTTAAATAAAGTGTGATTATTTATCATAAAAATATGAAAAGGAAATTACTTCTACTCACAGCATTAATATTGCCGTTAGCAAGTTGCGATTTCTTTAAGCAATTTTTGCCTGACCCACCTTCACCTCCTAATCCCCCAGTGGAAGGTGATCAATTAAATATAATCGCCCTTGAGATGAAAGGAAGATATGGCGATAGTCTCATCATTAAATATAACGATTACGACATCTTAGTGGATGCTGGAACGGAAAGCGATGAAGATACAGTACAAGAGGCTTTAGTAAAATATGTGACAGATAAAACAATCGATTTATTAATTCTCACTCATCTTCATAGTGACCACATCGGGGCGATGCAAGATGTAAGCTTTTTTAAATCGATTGGAATGAATGTTAAAACTTTCATCGATCCTGATACTTTACCAACTTCTAAAACGGCAGAAAATTATGTTGATATGCGCGAAGCTTTCGTTAGCGAGGGCAGCGATTACATTTCGTATTATGATTTAATTAATATTACAGAATATAAAAGAAAGATTTATTTGAGCGAAGAAGATAATATTTATCTAGAGTTCTTTGATACAGGCGCGGTAGCGAAACCAAAAGAAGAAGTAAGTGATTTAAATTCTTCGAGCATCGCTTGTGTTTTAAATTATTCTAATAGTAAAGTTTTCATGGCTGGTGATTTACCATCTAGCGAAGAAGAAGCTTTAATAAATAGTATGGATGCTTCGCAAAGAAATTATTTTAAAGAAGAAAATCAAGTGTTATATAAGACGTGTCATCACGGAAGTATTACTTCCAATGGCGATGAACTTTTAACATATGTTAAACCAGATACCATTTTTTCTATGTCTGGTATTTTATCAAGCAATCAAGAAAACGCACCTTTAGAAGACCAACATCCTTACATAGCCGCTATTAACCGTATGGCTAAATATTCTAAAGATATTTATTGGACTTCCATTAACGGAACGACAGTTTTTTCTTCTAAAGGCGATATATTTACTAAAACATTCGCTGGCCGCACGGTGGATTATTACCTCGATGGTAAGATAGTAAGTAGAGAAGAAGAAAAAGATATTACTTTTTTAAATAGTGCTTGGTATAAACAATTAAGTCAGACATAAATAAGACTTATAGTCTCAAAGTTGTTTTCATAGCTATTGCTTATTACTTTTTTATTTGCTTAGATATATTTTATATCCGCATGTGAGCCTTATATTCGTAAATTAATAATTAAAAATACACATCATTTTTAATAATATTTTCTTTAAATTTGTGAAAAACTCACAAAAACAAAAATAATATATGTAAAAATAAGGAATATTTTTCTATAATATATTAGGAGGTAAAAAATATGTTATTACAATTTTCAACGGTGAATTTTAAATCATTTAAAAACGAAGTAACTTTAAATTTGGTAGCTAACAATTTTAAAGAACACGAAGAACGCATTATTTATTTTAATAATGAAAGAGTGCTGCCTCTCGTCGGTGTTTTTGGTGCGAATGCTTCAGGTAAAAGCAATTTATTAGAAGCTTTTTTCTTCGCTGTCAATTTGATAAGAAATTCTTTATCTTCTCAAACATCAGAAGAACTTTTTAATATAAAGCCTTTCATGTTTGATGATTCTAAAGATAATTCGCCTTCATCCTTCGATTTTATTTTTGTTAAAGATGGGGTGAAATATGAATATGGTTTTGCTATTGATAAGAAGTGTGTTATTGAAGAATATTTATATGTATATAAAAGCCAAAAACCATCTTTAGTTTTTGAAAGAAAAAATGTCAATGAATATCATTTTAGAGATTATGCTCGTCACGAATTATCGCCGATTGTGTCAAGAACTCTGCCTAATAAATTGTTTTTATCGGTCGCCGCAAATTTCAACGCCAAACTTGTCAAAGCTTGTTTTGATTGGTTTAAGAACGATATCAATTTCTATTTTGAACAAGCGATTGAGGAAAAGGCAATTCTAGATGCTATTAAAGATGAAAAGATGAATAAATTTATCGCTGATTTTTTAAATCACGCTGATATCAATATATCAAATATTAAATGGCAAATTGCTAAAATAAATAATCAACAAAAGATTAATTTTAAGACCATGCATCTCATCAGAGCTAATGGGGAATTAAAAGAGTTTTCCTTAGATATAAAAGATGAATCACACGGCACACAAAAATTGCTTTCATACGCGCCTTTGTTTTATAAAGCGCTAAACTTTGGCGGAGTGGTCGTCATCGATGAGATAGATAATGCTATCCACGTTGAGCTCATGAAATACATCATCTCGTTATTTAACGACCCGTTAATAAACAAAACCTCTGCCCAACTTATTTTCAACGCTCAAAATGCCCTCTTGTTAGATTTAGATATTATGCGTCGTGATCAAATTTGTTTTGTCGAAAAAAACTTCCTTACTGGTGTTTCTTCTCTTTATTCGCTCGATGAATTTAAGGTGCGCCTGGATGATAAAGTACTAAAAAAATATCTAGAAGGAAGATATGGAGCATTACCGAACATCATTTATGAATGAAATTATAGTTGGACAAAAGAGGCGAAAATTAAATTCTCGTCTCGATAAAAAACTTATCCTCCTAGGTGTAGAAGGAAAAAATAGCACCGAAGCGTCCTATTTTCTTAATTTTAATCGCCTGCAAAATACTTATCGTATCAAAATCGCTAAGGGGCGAGATACGCATCTATTAAGTATAATAGATGAATTAAATTTGTGCCGTAAAGACACCGATTTTAAAAAAGGAGATTTAATGTATTGTATTTTCGACTTAGATAATGATCCATATAAAATAAAAGTAGCGGATGAGTTGATAAAAAAATATCGTAAGCAAGACATTATTTTTCTTTATTCTAATCCTTGTTTTGAATTATTTTTTCTTTGGCATTTTATTTATTCGACGAAGCCTTATTCAAATAGTCGTAAAGTTATTACTGATTTAAAAAAACACATGCCATATTACGAAAAGAACATTAATTGTTTTCACTCATTATTTTCTAAAATTGAAATAGGGATTAGAAACAGTGAAAACATAATGTTTTATCATAGTAGGCATAAACAGTTTGGTATTTATTTAAATCCAGTAACTAAAGTTCATGTATTAGTAAAATTATTATTTTCTTTTATACAACGTTAATTGGAATAACTTCTAAAGCGAGCATAATCATAAAACCAATAATAAAGGCCCATAAGCCAAAATGAATAGCTTTGCCTTTTCTTGCTTCAGGTAAAAGTTCGTCGACTGTAACATAAATCATCGCTCCGCTAGCGAAGCTAAGTAGCCAAGGAAGAAGTGGCTCTAAATAGAAAGCTAAAAATAAGCTAACGATAGCGAAAATTGGTTCGACTATGCCTGTTAAAGTTGCCATAAGAAAGGCTTTGACCTTACTCATTCCATTCGCATATAAAGGCACTGAAATTGCAAAAGATTCAGGAATGTTTTGAATAGTGATGCCAATCGCTAGTGAAAGCGCGGCTAAAGAAGTTTCTAAACTAGGGGTGGCTAAGGCTAATCCGCAAGCAAAACCAACCGCTAAACCTTCCGGTACGTTATGAATTAAAACAGCAAAAAATAATTTTGTATGCTTTCCCAATTTGTTCGTTTTAATACCTTCTTCTTCTGAACCTTCATGATGTAAGTGAGGAACAAGTTTATCAATTAAATAAAGTAAAATACAACCTATAAAGAAACCAATTAAAACAGGAACGTAAGGGAAAGAAGCATAGGTAGGGGAAGCTTTAGCTTCTTCAATCGAAGGCAAGAGTAAGCCAAAAATACCTGCCGCTATCATGATGCCGCTTGCAAAGCCTAGAACAAGATTATTAGTTTTATCACTTAAATCCTTTTTAAAAAGAAATACTAAGGCTGAACCTAATAATGAGCCTAAGAAGATGATAGTAATTGAAATTATTGCATAATGAATCGGTTCCATAGGTTAATTATCATAATAGCGTTAGATATAGCATGCAAGAAATATGCATGTACGTTAATGTTTTGCTAATTAAAAAAATTGCTATAACGTCAAAGTAAAAACAAAAGCAAATATAATTGCGTTAAGCGACGCTAAAATTGAATAAATTTCGATAGGAATACTTTTAATTTTTTCTTCATTTTGTTCTTTTTCCTCATTTTCTTCTTCATCACTTTCAATCGATTCTAAAGGTTTAGAAATAGTTCGCCCTCTTCTTTTAAAATGTTTCATTCTTGTTTGCTGATATAAATATCTTGCTAGCCAAATTATCGTTACCGTAACAAAAAGCAAAACTATAAAACTTGGAATATCTAGTGGTTCGTTGATATCAAGATTTAATTTGTAAGTATATTCAACGTAAGCAAAAAGGATGATATCTATGATTAAAATTATGATAGAAATGGGAAGCATATAGGTATATTCTCTTTTAGTCATTTTCTTTCTAATTTGATCTTTAGTTAACGCTCCTACTTTATTATCGATATGAAGCCATTTCTTCTTAAATATTTCTATCAATATAGAGGGATATAAAATCTGAAATAAACTTAATCCTATAATTGCGTATAAATATGAATACATTGATGATTGCCTACCCTTCAACGATTAATACAATATTAGAATTGGTATGAGGATGAAACTATTGAACAAAATAATTGAAGTATATAGTGTCATTGCAGCATTTTTGCCTGATTCATTCAAAACCCATTTCATTCTTTTCCATCTCTCTCGTGCAGTATGCCGCCCATGGGCTAAATAACCCCCATCGACGGCTTTTATATTTCTTCCAAATATTTTTTTTCTTGCTTCGTAATAAACGTCAATAATTGCAGAAGCAAGAACAGCAAAGACAAAAAGCAATATTATTATGGAAGCAGCTACTATTAATGGCTTATCCATTGTAATTGTGTATTGAAAAGCACAAAAACAATAAATTAGAAGAGTAGCGTTTATTATTAGAATTGGCAAAGAAACTAGAGTTAGAAAAATATGTTCCCTTTTTCCCATTTTATTTCTTACTTCTCTTTTAGATAAAGTTCCATTTTCATTATCGATATGGAACCATCGTTTTTTAAAAATAGTTATCAACAAAATGGGGAATAAAATTAGAAATAAACTTAACCCTATAATTGTATATAAATATGGATACATTAGATTGCCTACCTGTTTCTATTAATTTTTATTATTTTCTATTATTCCATACATTGATGAATTAAGGAAATCGCTTATTAAATTTTCGAATTTGTCTGAAATTATTTCTAGAAATTTAGGAGTTATAGATGTGCCTAACCTTGCTATTAGCCTCCCAAATATTTTATCCATTCCATTAGTGAGCTCTCCAAATATGTTAGTACTTATTCCGCTTACAACTCCGTTCATAAAAGAAGTAAAGAGATCCATATCAGTACCATACGTTAAAAAATCAGTAACTATTGAACCAATAATTTCGCCTGCAAAGGTAGCAACCACATCTACAATAAGCCTGGTGATTTTATAATATATATGATTCAAACTAACAGCAGCAAATAATCCGCTTATAAATCCGCTTACAAATGCACCTAAATATTCTTGCCATGATGACCATTTCCATCTAGAAAAATCTAATTGGTAATTGATTAGGTTCATTATGATATCTGTGACAAATAATGTAGCGACGCTTATTGCTGCAAATATTATTCCATATAGTAGTGCGGTTAATATCCAAATCCTTCCGCTTGAATCAACGTACTTAATAGGATTGTTTCTACAATAGATGTATAAATTTAAACCATTAAGTTGAGTTTTAGTTTCATCTAAGATTGATAATTCATCACGTGAAATAAATCTAGCGAAGAAGGGACTATAATATCTTGCATTTAGATAATATAAATTAGATTCAGCGTCATAATAATAACTACGATATCTAAATGGGTTAATATTACCTATATTTTCTGAAGTGTGATTAATAACCTCGTGATTACCAAAAGCATCATATTCATAACTTGCAACTAGAGTTAAATCATCTTGCTTATAAATGTTTATAATGTCACCAAAAATATTTTTCTCATAAATGTAACTAGTGCCATTATGAGTAAAACCTATTAACGATTTATTCAAGTAATGGTATTCAATATCTTTCGAACTAGATTTTTCTCTTAAAATAAGATTATTTGATAAATAATATGTTGTTTTTTCACCATTTATTGTTTTTGAAGTTCTAATACCGTTTAAATTATAAGTGTAACTAACATTATCAAAATTAATTAAATGCGATTCATTATTCCAAACGAAGGTATGATTATCATATGAAGTAAGTCTTCCTAAGGCATCGAAAGTTACATCTTTATCATTGACTCTTCTTAAGATATCTTTATTTGATGAAACGTTATAATAGAAGTTATCTACATGCGTGGAATCTAATAATATTTCATCTTCGTGAGTGTAATCATAAGTTGTTCTATTAACTAAATTACCATTTGCATCATAACTATACGTTATCGTTTTATTTAGTTCTTTATTATCTTCTCTAATTAAACGATCAACTTTATCGTATTTATAATAAGTATTACCAATATCACTTTTTACTTTGGTGACGTTAAGAAGTTTATCGTAATCGTAAGAATAACGATGATAAACATTACTTCCAATAATATTTTCTAGCAATTTAATATTTGTAAGAGTCTTTTTGTCAGTGGTGAAATAATTTAAATTCTGTCTTAATAAAACATTAGAATTAGTGTCCTTTATTTCGTTATATGTAAGACGACCAAAAACATCAGATTTTAAATTCGCTAAATAGTTAGATGAAGTGATAGAAGTTAATCTTAAGGTTTTACTATCATAAGAATAACTAGAAGATATAGTCTTATCGCCTAGATTGATACTTTCACTATCCAAACAATTTTTATTAGCGAAAGAATAAGTGTGAATAACATTAAGTTCATCGTAAGCATCAATTTCTTTAGTTAATCTATCGTAATCATCGTAAGTATATGAAATCGATTCTTCACCTTTTTCAATTTTTATCAATCTTTTCTTATCATCATAAGTATAGTTAATAGTGGAATTATCGCTTCTCGTCGATTTTATTAAATTACTATCTTTATCATAAATTGAAGAAATCGTGTAGTTTAACGGACTAATCGTAGTGACTATCTTTTCCCCGTTAGTGACTAAATCGTCGCTGTAATTGCTAGTGTAGGCAAATGAATATAAAGACGATTCTCCAATTTTTATGTGGGTTTTACGGTGCTTATAATCATAAGAATAAGTATAAATTATTCCATCTTGCTCCATGGAAGTTAATAAATCCGATGTATAGTTAAATTTGATTGGATTAATTAAACCATCATCGTTATAAGAAAGATCCACTAGTTTTTGTGAATAGATATCGTAGCCTAATGATAATGTAGAATTATTTGGCCCGATGATAGTAGTAGGATATCTTGAATTAGAAAGATAATTAATCTGATAATCATCCTCATTTGTGAGTCTTCCTAATTCATCATAAACACTAGTTTTTTCTTGTTTTAAAGAAGGGGAATCTAAATTATATTGATAAGTTTTGTTCTTAAAACCTAATTCATCATAATTTATTTCTTTAACGTTATTTAAATTATCTATCGTACGAATTAATCGATTGTAATTATCGTAATCGTATTTCTTTTGAGC
The DNA here is from genome assembly GCA_949285455.1 of uncultured bacterium. Lineage (GTDB taxonomy): Bacteria > Bacillota_I > Bacilli_A > RFN20 > CAG-826 > CALVUG01. Next base: position 37,103 of record CASDXP010000005.1, read on the forward strand.
TGTAACACCGTAGATATCGTTAGAGACTTCCCTTACCAGATTTGAGTTTCTATATTCGTAATCTATTACGTTAGATGGGCTTAATTTTCTTAGTAAATGTAAGTCGTCATCATAAATATTAATTTCACCAATGACTTCATAAATTTTCACTTCTAAGTTAGTAAAGAAAGAAGAAGGAATTTCTAAATCAGAAGTAATTTTGATCGTTACCTTACTAACTAAATTATTGAAGAAAACCGGAATAGCTATTTGAGGGGTGATTCTATCGTAATGAATAGTGTAACTCGCTAGGTCGCCGGTCGCTATTATTTCAATCGATAATTCATTTTCATTATTGATATCAAAATTTGTTATATTTGAAAAATCTATGATCGTGGCGGCAAGCAAATATTTTTTTGCAAAATCAATTTCACTTTTTAAAATTTGTAAAGTAAAACTACCATTTGAATAACTAACGTTTGTGTAGTTTTTAGTTGCAAGTAAATTTCTTTCTTCATAGCTTACATCGAATACGATATTTCTTTCGTTATAACTTTTATAAGAGGAAGAAGAAGTGAGCAAATCTAAATCTATGTTTTTTCGATAGATGATGTCACCGTTTTTATTGACGTAAACTGTCGTTTTATTATTGTTTATATTATCTTCAGCGGTAATTTCAAAATTGTTCGCATTGACTCCCACATCTTCGATACTAGAATTGTCTACAATTTTATTTGTGATAAGGCCATCTTCAATACGAAGAGTTTTATTCGTGATATTGTATCCTTTAAATTTCATTTCGCTCCAAATGAAATTAATCTTTTCAGAGTTTGAATTCTCGACGGAGGTAAGATTTTTATAAGTATCGTAGGTAAATGTTAGTTTTTCCTCGTTTCCTTTATAGCCTTTAAAAATAATTTCATCTTGACCATCGCCTAATGTAAGAAGTCTAGTCATCTTAAATTTAGTTTCGATTAGATTAGGATCGATGATGGAAGATAGAAGACCATTTTCATCGTAATTGATAGTAATTGTTTGCACAGATGAAGCAATTTCTACAAGGTTATCGTCGATGTATTTAAGAGTTATTTCGTTTTCATTTAAATCGGAAATATAAATTAATCTTCCATAGTAATCAAATCCAAAGATTAAACCCTCTTCGCTTAAAAGGAAATCTTGTGCATTATCTTTTTGCGCTAAGACTTCATTAGCCTTCAAAGTTCTATAATAATCGATATCTTTTTTATATCGATCGATTCTTTCTAATATGTCTTTGATAGAAAGTTTAATCGATTCAATTTGATGATTGTAACTTACGCTTGTGGAATTGAATGAATTAATTTGTGAGGCAGTTATTTGTTCTTCATTATTTATCAGTTCACTAAAAACAGAATTCATCGTTTCCATTTGATTAGCGGTTTCTTCTTCCATTTGTTTTAAAGATAATAAGTATTGTTGAGCTTGTTTTGTTAAATCTTTTAAAGTCGATTCATATTGTTCAATGGTACTTTCGATAGAAACTATATTTTCATTTTCATAGTAATCAGGTTTAATGTAAGTTTCATCGATATTTTTTGCATAATAATGATTTAACTCTAACTCGTTCGTAGCAATAGAATAAGCTTCCTTATTGTTAGTATTTAATTTGTAATAATATTTTGGTATGAGCGCAAAGTATTGTTCTTCTTTTATAGCGATAGAACAATTAATTAAGATAGGATTAACTTTTGTATTAGAGGATTTTAAATAATAACTGCCATTCTTATATTCGACTTCATTAGGAAAGTAGACAGCATATTGTAAAATTGCCTCATTCTGAGCATAAGTAACATCATTGAAATACATTGATAATAAAGAACGAACTTCGCTTTCATCGTCAATTCTCGCCTTTGCTTGACCAATAAAACTAGTAATTTTAATTTGTCCGTTTTCATCTACTACCTTATCAATTGTTTCTAGCGGATCATCGTAAGTGAAGTGGTGGGTTAGTTTGACTTCTTTTTTCGAAGCCATATTTAAACTGTTCGCAGAGGAAATATAAGTAAGCCCATTAGAACTTATGACTTCGTAAGTTACTTCGTGGACGTTACCGTGTCCATCTTTAAATTTATATTTTTGATCGCTATCTAGATAGACACTTTTATTGCTCACTAGATGATAAGAGCCGTCATTATTTAAGTAGTACCATTTTTCGTAGAATGTATGAATATTTCCATTTCCATCAATGTAATGAATTTCATTTTGTAGTGCATCGATGTTATTTTGCTTACTTTTAATTAATCGAGAAGATAAGTTAAAAGCCCAACCTTTTGGAAGCCCCTTAATTTTATCTGCTGCTCTAAATAAATTTCTCGAATCATAATAAAAATTAAGATTTACGCTCAATGCGTTAGAAGCGATGCTCGTCAGTGGAATTTCATAATGCAAATTACTTGTATATAAATTAGCCCTAAATGAAGAATTGTGACTAAAATTATGCGAGATAATTACATTATTTTTATCATCACCAATACTTTGATATTTTGAAGTTATATTGGGGGTATTCTCACTATCGAAGCTAGTTTCATTAGTGATAGCGATAAAAGGATTATTTTCTTTATTGTCAGCGACATATTCTAACGTTAATGTAATTGGTTCAATCGTTACATTTTCTTCTTTACGCTTAACGTCATCGTTAACGAAAGACGAAATATCGATTCGTAATAAATTATGAGAAGAATTGATAGGAACATTAGCGATGATAGTTTCACCATAAGACACTTTTATGTAATCGAGATCACTCACATTATCGCTAGCGTCAAATTTGATGTTAATAAACGATAAAAAATGTTCATTGCCTCTATCTTTTAATAATGAGGTAATTTCATCCATGTTGAGATTAATTTTTGTTAAGTTATTAACGCTATCTATGTAACCGCATATAGTTTTACCAGGATAGACATAATTATCGTTCGAATCTTTTATTTCTATAAGCGAAACATAGTTATATCTAAAATAAAGTTTAAGATTGACGCTTTGATTGGTGCTTAGATAAGCACTATTTGCTGTAATTATGATAGTTTTAGAAGATGTAAGATTATTAACTACTTGCACGTCAAAATCTTCACACGATATTTCCCCATCATTAGTCTCTAAATATGGTTCTAATATAAATCCATTATCAGTTCCAAAGAAATTAACTTTTTTATCATCAACCTCCATTAATAGCGATGTAACAAAGCCAAGTGAGACTACACTATCACCAGTTTTTAAAGGTATTGTTAACAAGCACCCATCGTTCGTAGATATAAGTGTATAGGCGGGACCAGGAATTGTGCCGCTTGTAGTTATTGTAGTTGGTCCATTGAAATAAACTATGGGAGATGGTCTGCTAGCAGTAGCAGAACTATTAACTCCATAAATTTGTTTATATATAGAGCACGTTAATGAAACAGAATCTTTATTTAAACTAAATGAAAAAGAATTATGTATAGTAGAACCATCACTAGCGATATAGGGAGTAGATATTTTTACATTTTTATTCAATGCTGAAATTGTTCGACTTTGTCCAGATAAGTTTTTGGCTAGAAGAAAACTATTTTGAATAGGGACAACACTATTAGAAATATTAATAAAAGAAACTGGATGAGTGTATAATTTTATGTCAAGTTCATTAATTTCTTTAGAATAAATACTAGATAATGAAAGTTTTAAGTCCTTATTTTTGTAATCGCCCATATAAGGAATATTCGCGTGATTCTTTTTTAAAAAGATGTCTTTAAAATTAAATTTATTTTGCATGTTTCCCCTTTCTTATATGATAAATGATTTTATTGATAAAATGAATGAAAATAGGATTAAGTTAAATGTTTTTAATCATTTATGAAGTAATTATTTACTTCTTTAGTTATAATGTAGTTGTTTTAAAAGAAAAGAAAGGTAGAAATAAATAATATGCATTGCGTAAGAAAAGTTAATGAATCGCTCACGTGGGTCGGTGCGGATGACCGTAAAATTCATATTTTTGAAGGTGTCTATCCTTTAAAAAGAGGAATGTCTTATAATTCTTACTTACTAAAGGATGAGAAGACGGTTTTGTTAGACACTGTCGATAAAGCTTGCTTAGAGACTTTTTTAGAAAACGTTAAGTATGCACTAGATGGAAGAAAATTAGATTATATTATCGTCCATCATATGGAACCTGATCATTCCGCTACTTTAAAAATTTTATTAGATTATTATCCTGAGGCTACAGTCGTTTGTAACCAAAAGATTTTAAACATGATTTATCAATTCTTTGGTAGCGATTTAAAACTTCAAACGTTGATCGTTAATGAAGGGGACACTTTAAATGTTGGCGAACATACTTTTCATTTTGTAAACGCTCCAATGGTGCACTGGCCAGAAGTGATGATGAGTTATGAAAGTAAAGATAAAATTTTATTTTCCGCAGATGCTTTTGGCACTTTTGGTGCTTTAAATGGGGCTTTATTTTCTGATGAAGTGGAATATGAACATAATTATTTAGATGAAGCGAGAAGATATTACACAAATATTGTTGGAAAATATGGTCCACAAGTGCAAGCGGTCTTAAAGAAAGCAAGTGCTTTAGACATTAAACTCATTTGCCCATTACATGGTTTCGTCTTTAGAAAAGATTTAGATAAAATTATCGATAAATATTTGAAGTGGAGTTCTTATACACCAGAAGAAAAAGGTGTTTTATTAGTTTATAGTTCAGTTTATGGTCACACGGAAAATGCCGCGAATATTTTAGCGTGCCAACTGGTGGAAAAAGGATTGAGAGTCGAAATGTTCGACTTATCTTTAACTGATGTGTCAGAAGTAGTGGCGAATGCTTTTAAATATTCACATATCGTTTTAGCCTCCACAACATACAATATGGGTATATTCTTACTCATGGATAATTTATTACATGATTTAATTGCGCATAATTTACAAAATAGAATTGTTGCTATTATGGAAAATGGTAGTTGGGCTCCTCAAGCGGGTAAACTTATGAAAGAAGAAGTGATGAAGATGAAAAATATGACCATCTTAGAAAATAGTGTCACGATCAAATCGAGCGTGGATGAATCTTCTTTAACACAAATTGTTTCTCTTGCGGACGCTATAGCGAAAACTTTTTAATCGAATAAAATAATATTTTTTAATGAAGAGCCTAAAAACGATTTAGGCTTTTTCTTATATTTTAGAAATTCATATTATTAGTATACGTGTATGCATACTGTACACACGCAAAAAACTTGTTAAAAAATTTTTAAAAAAACTATTGCAATTAAACGCTTAAACGCATATCTTAACGCATATATAGTAATAGAAAGGAGATTACACATGAATTTAAAGAAATTTGTTCTATTACCTCTAGCTGCTTTAGTTCTTGCTAGCTGTGGTCCTAATGTCGTTCCTCCCGAAGGCATTTCTGTCGCCGCAGCTGAAACGACTTTAGAGATGGGCGATACGATGACTCTCACCGCCACTCTTACGCCTGCAGATGCTGAAGCAGATATCACTTGGTCTTCAAGTGACACCGAAGTTGCCACTGTCGATGCGACAGGTACAGTTACAGCTGTTGGTTTAGGCGAAGTTGAAATTACGGCGACCGTTGTCAGCGATGACATCATTCTCCGCGATTCCGTTACTTTAGCCGTCAATCCTGATGTGGAAGCAGTGCTTGCAAGTATCGCAACTGAAATTGCTGTTACTGGTACCGCAAGTCTTGTTGCTCCAGGAGGAAGTCTAGGTTCCTTCGCTTTTGATACTTACCTTAACGTTAACCAAGGTGAAATGCAATTGTATTGGTCTTCCGAAGGTTCCGTCTATAGCTATTTCGCTGATGAAGAAGGTTATCTTGTCGATTACGTTTTAAATAATCATAATGAAGTACAAGTAATTTCTTATACTTCTGGTGGTCAACCAGTCCCCGCTGAAAACTACATCACTTATTCCTTCGGCGCGATCACCGCTTCTGAAGTGGTAGTTACCACTCCAACCCAATTAGATGTCGCAATTGGTGAAGATCATGGTGCAGTAGATTTAGCAGTCGAATTATCTGGTTACATCTGCGACGTCACCGATACTGTTACGATCAATCTTAATAAAGATGGTAGCGTTGCATCTCTTACTGTCGTCGGTCACGGTGTAGCTGAACTTACTGGTGGTTCTACTACCGATTACGTTAATACAGTTACCGCAACTGTTACGACCAAAGAAGCCATCGGCGCTCCAAATAAAGCTACACCAATGCCAGAATTAACTGGTGATGATGCCGCTATTGTCAATTCATTCCTTACCGGTTTAGAAAATGAAAACTACACATTAGACATCGTCGATACTGGTGAAAGTATTGGTGAAGTTGTCGTCACTGACGACGGCGTCATTGCCGATGGTACAGTTTTTGCTTTAACGACTGATGGTGTCTATGAAGTTACAGTTGATGAAGAAGCTGGTACGATGACTGCTACTAGCGCAGAAGCTATTGCTGCTGCAGTTTCAGAACTTCTCAATCCAGTTGATTTCTCACCAAACTTATTTATTCCACAAGGTAATAATGTCTATAAATTAGCTGGTGGTTTAACTGATAATGTATTACTTGGTCTTGATCCAGCCTTAGTCTTCATTGGTGACTATTATTTAATTCCAAGTATCAATTCAGTTGAAATTACTTTAACCGTCGAAGGTGCGACCGTTACAGGTGCAACTCTCTCTTATACCTATGATTATTATGGATTAGGTTGGATTATGGGTGATTTAGTCATTACTATCACTAATATTGGTACGACTGCTTTCCCATATGCTGACTTAGAATTCGTCGAATACGTTCCACCAACTGCTTGGAGTGATGTTACTGGTGACGAAAATTGGTATCAAACTGCTACTGAAGCTTTAGGCGAAGAAGTTGATAACGTTCCATTCATCGTAGCTGATTGGTATGGTTATGCTGACACTGAAGATTCTGAATTTGGTGTTCAAGCTTCATTTACTTCTCAAACTGACGCTGTTAATTTAGTTAATTCTTATCTTGCTATTCTTGCGGCTGCTGGTTGGACCGATAGTGGCTTAGTAGATCCTTATGGTTCCGTTGCCTACACTAATGGAACGAGCGCAATCTATGTTTCCACAGATGCTTGGTCAAGCGGTTATGACTATATCACCGATATTATCTTCTGGTCCGTCGATAGCTTAGCACCTGCTGTTACTCAGTGGAGTGATCTTGACGCTGCTTGGGCTGAAGGAATTAACACTACTACCGGTGGCGATATCGATACCGTTCCATTCACGGACTTAGGTTGGCAATTAATGAGTGGAAACTACGCTATTGGTGGTGTTACTACAGATGTATATGATGCCTCTTACAATGCTTATTATTTAGAATATGCACTCACAGAAGCTGGTTGGACGCAAACTGGATTAATTGATCCAGCAACCGAAAATGAAGTGTGGACATTAGAAGGTAATCCAATTGCTGTATCCGTTTATCTAGTTACAGTTACTATGACAGATGGTAGCACAGGCTACGCCGTCAAAGTTGATTTCCTTGCTGCTAGCAGTTGTGTTATGCCGCCTGCTGCCACTTCTTGGTCTGAATATGATGCTGATTTTGCCGCTTCTATGGAAGCAGCAGGAATTGATGTTGATCTTGTTCCATTCTTAGACGCTGAATGGGCATGCGATGCATCTACATCTTCCGCTTACGTCTACACTGATCCAACAACCGCACAAGAAATTTATGACGCTTACGTCGCTCTTTTAGAAGAAGCTGGTTGGACCGCTGCTGGTGAAGCTGATGAAAGCGGCATCACAACCTTCACTAACCCAGATACAAACGTTACAATTGGTGTTCAATTAGACGTTAGAACTACTTCTGTTGCTTACGTTAACTTATACTGGGGCACTAGTGCTGCTGAATAATTAAATATTTATTTCAATAGCAATAAAATTACAAGGGTCTTGCTTCCTAAAGCAAGGCTCTTTTTAATTGCTTATAACTACTATATTAACCTGGGAAATTCCGGTAAATGTACCTAGAAAATTCCGAATTTTCATAAAATCATGAACGTTTTACATAGTAAACAAACTAAGAATATTAACAACAATTATAAAATTTTCTAGTTTACACTAGAGTGAAAAGAATGTAATATATATAGCGTTATCGAAAGAAAGGGATAAAAAGATATGGAATGGTATGACATCATCTTCTTAATCGTTGGTATCATCGCTATCATCTTATCGCTCATGCAAGGTGGTAAATCACAAGGTGCCTCTGGTGCGATTACCGGTGGTGGTCTCAATATCTTTGTTAAAACGAAAGAAAGAGGTATTGAAAAAGTTATTTCTATTCTCACTTTAATCGTCGATATTGCCTTCATGACAATCGCTATTCTTATCAACGCTTACGCTGGTTAAGCAATAGTTTATTAAGAAACAATCTTCTAAGTCCTCTCGTAGGACTTTTTTCTTTTATTTGATAAATGCTTATCATTAATAATGATATTGCTATATAATGTGATATATGAATTTAATAAGTGTCAAAGATTATGTCAAATTAAGAAAAGAAGAAATAAAAAAGGAAATCATTTCTCTTTTACGTAAGCCAAAACTTGTCATCATTCAAATGAATGATGATGTCGCCTCTAATTCTTACGTTAAAGGGAAACTAAAAGACGCAGAAGAATTAGGCATCGATGCATCACTAATAAAATTAGATGAATCTTTAAATGAAGAGCAATTATTAAAGATAATTGATGAAGTTAATAACCATGAAACTGTCGATGGTTTAATCGTCCAACTCCCGTTACCGAAACATATCTCTGAAAGTAAAATTAAAGAGAGCATTAATCCTAAGAAAGATGTCGATGGCTTTCATCCTCTTTCTAAATTTAAAGCTTGCACTCCGAAAGGTATCATTTCTTATTTGACTTATCTTGGCTTTAATTTCGTCGGCAAGAATGTCGTCATTATCGGAAGAAGTAATATTGTTGGTCGTCCGCTTGCGAAGCTTCTTTTAGATTTGAGTATGAACGTGACAGTTTTACATTCTAAAACGTCTATAGAAGATCGTAATTTTTATTTAAAACACGCGGATTTAGTTGTTTTAGCGGTGGGAAAACCTTATTTATTAACGAAAGATGTTCCTTTAAAAAAAGACGCTATTCTCGTAGATGTTGGTATTTCTAGATTAGATGGTCACTTAGTGGGCGATATCGAACCAAGAGAAGATGTTTTATTACAAACACCAGTTCCTGGAGGAGTGGGATTACTTACACGATTAAGTTTGATGGAAAATGTATTGGAGGCATATGAAGATGGAATTTCATGTTGATCATGTTGAAGTTTATGGCTTAGCTAAAGCCATTAAGGCAAGCGGGAATCCGATGCGCACAGAAATTAATAATGGCCCGGTGGATGAAAAAGATTTGGCAAGAGCCATTAAATTAGGTACGACTCCGAAAGGGGAAGGGCATGATAATTTCTTAAAAGGTATCATCGTCCAATTTGATGTTTATGCACCTCTTTATTGGTGGAAACAAGCCCAAAGATATCATTGGTTAGATTTCATTTCTTCGCAATCGACGATGCATTCGCTTTTAAAATTTGATGTTAAATCACAATGTGTATCTGATACGAGTGAAGAAGTATTAAATATCGTTCAAAAGATGATCGATGAATATAAGAATTTAGAAGATGAAGAACAAAAGAAAGTTCTTTGGCGAAAGATTGTCGCTTCTTTACCTTGTGGCTTTTGTTTAGGGGCTTCTATGACCACAAATTATCAACAATTAAAAACTATTTATTTTCAAAGAAGATTCCATAAATTAAAAGAATGGCACATCTTCTGCGAGATGATTTTAAATCTTCCTAAATTCAAAGAATTAGTGATTAAAGAATAATTTTTAATTATTATTACCATCTGGTATTGTTTTATCGTACTTAAGAATTAAATCTTTTAATGTTTCATTAAATAATTCTTTTTTCATTATTTTTTAGTTGATTACACTAGTTGATAAAATCATTAATAAAATCCAAGATGTTAGTGTGAATAGATTTAGCTATGTTACTGTTCTTGGTGAGCATAGGCCAAAGTCCATCGCTAAATCCAAATGGAAGCAAATGACACATTATAATATTAAAAAAAGGGAGCAAATGTAAAACTATGACAGAACAAAAATATATTAACGGTTATAAGTGTATTATCGCGGCATTAAGTAAGGATGTAGATTACGATAATTATGATTTAGATGATCCTAACATTAAAATTTACGAATTAAATGATCCTATTAAATTTAAAAAGTACACCAACGCTAAATTTATTGACGAAATTGTGACGCAATGCGATGCTGATTGGTTAGATGATTATGAAGAACAAACTTTATTTCCTAATGTGTTACCAAAAGCAATTGATATTGTTTCAAAAGCGATAGCGCAAAAGGAAAACGCTGATATTATCGATTACTTATTGAAAACTAGAGAATTGATGGAAATTGCTTTAAAAAATGATACCTTTATGGAGTTTTGTTTCTAATAAAAAATACCCCATCTAATTTAGAGTTTGGGGTATTTTATTGTTCGATTAATTAAATGAACTTTAATTATTTTTGTTTTTCTCTCGCTAGTGCGATACTTGAAGTGATGATGAGCATCAAACCCGCAAGGGCGATAGCAGCGCCGACGATCGTTAATAATATATTAGCGATTTGAGAATTATCAATAATTCCTAAGACGATGAAGGTGATACCTACTGCTAAAGCAAGAGCGAAGATGGAAAAATCGAAGGCGATGAGAGATGGTCTTAATTTTTCTTTCACATCTTTAATTCCTCTAGCGAGGAAAAATAAAGATAAGGCACATAAGACGGAACCGACGAGTAGAGGTAAGAAACTTACGACTAATTCAGGCATGAGGAACAATAAGATTGCTACACCCATCAAGGCTCCACCGACGAGAATTGAAGTATCGAATTCAAGACGACGTGCGAAAAGTGGCATGAGCATGAACAAGGCTGCGTCGAGTAAGATGAAGATGCCGATGACGATACCAATAAATGAATTGAAATTAGGCATCCAGCAGCAAATTGCTAAGACGAGGCCGAACACTAAAAGAAGTGCACCTTCAATAATTTGTAGCCATTTCCAACGTGTGAAGATTGATTTCATAGTATGAGCTCCTTTCTTACTTAATTATGTTGTTAAAACTTTAAAAATGCAAGATTTTGCATTAAGCAAATAATAAATAATGTTATAATAAACTATATGCTGAAGAAATTTCTTAATTTGAAACTAAAATCTCTCTACGTTTTAGACCTCATAATCGTCGGCGTTATCGCTATTGCACTTTTGCTTGTCGGAACGTTTTGCGATTTTGATTTTTCTAGTTTAGTTGCGATGAACGATAATGTGGGGTGGATGACTTTATCATTTATTTTTACTATTCCGCTCTACGTCGCTTTAGCGATCGCTATCGATGCATTGATTATTATTTTCTTAGCGAAAAATAAAATTAAACCTTGGTTCTATATTGGTGGGGCAATCATCATCTTTTTAGTAAGTATTGTGTTGATGGTCATGGATTTAGAAGAATTATTAGAAGGATCACATGCGATCGCTTCCACTAGCGTCATCTATCTTGTATCTATCTTAATTGCTTTGACGTTAGAAGTCGTTTTCTTAGTTTTAGCCTCATTTATTTTGAAAAATAAAAACATCGATCAACTTTTCCGCATCGCGATGTTTTTAATTATTTCCATCGCTATTTCCATCGCCTTAACGTTACTTATTAAATACGTATGGGGAAGACCTCGATATAACGATATTTTAAATGATGGTGTCGCGTTCCAAGATTGGTTTAAACCTAATTTTGAATATGCCTTCACTTATAAATCTTTCCCGAGCGGACACGTAACAAAAGCGATGGCTATCTTCCCTTTAGTGTCCACGCTTATCATCTTACATCCAAGATTAAGTAAAGGACTTTACGTACGCTTATTAACTTATGGTTCGCTCATCTTCGTCTTATTGCTCGCTTTCATTCGTATCTTAAGCGGAAACCATTTCATCAGCGATATTTCGATGTCTATCATCCTTTCTTTAATAACTTACATTATCACAGCTTATTTCACTTACGTCTTTCATTATCAAAAGAAAGTTTCAGATTAGATGAACATTATTAAATATGTCGAAAAATGGGGGCAAGTTTCCTTTCATAAAAGGCCGTTAAATGAAGTGGATAGTTTAATTTTATCTTGCTTATCTTATTTTCATTGGGAAGAGCTCGTCCCGCATATCGACGAAGATAAGCCTGGTTTATTAATTGGTGATATTTTCGCTAATAAGAAAACATTCGAGACGCTTATCGCTGGTTCGATGATGAATCCTAAAAAAGACCAAAAACTCTTGTTAGCCTTGATGCATTCGCCAAGATTTTCTCACCTAAAACTTAATTATTATCAATCGATTTTTAATAAAGATAATAATGAACAATTCGCCGCTATTACTTTCGTTTACGAAGATTTCTTCCTCATCGCTTTTAGAGGAACAGATCAAACATTAACGGGTTGGAAAGAAGATTTTGAAATGGCGATATTAAATGAAGTGCCTGCGCAGGCGGATGCTTTAAATTATGTTCGCAAAGTTGCTTCTAAAGAAAAATTGCAAGAGATGAAATTTTATATGTCCGGCCATTCTAAAGGTGGGAATTTAGTCATGTATGCGGCGACGAAGATGGATTTAGATTTAAAAGAAAGATTAATCATGGCTAGGTCGCACGATGGTCCAGGCTTCAAAGATTACGATGCGCATATCGATAATTTAATTCCTATCATCAATAAGACTTCTTCAACTGTACCTTATTCTTCTTTAATTGGAACTTTATTAGGTTTTAGAAGAGATTCAAAAATTGTCGATGCAAAATCTTATTTTATTTTGCAACATATTCCTTACACATGGAAAATTAATAGAAAAACAGGAGATTTTGTCTATTTAACTTATCGATCTAAAACGTCTTATAAAGCTGAAATATCGATGACCCGTTTCATCCATTCTTTAAGCGAGGAAGAAAAGAAGAAATTTATCGACATTGTTTTTTACGTTTTGGATAATGAAAACAATTCTTTAAGCGCAATATTAAAAAAGCCATTTAGAAGTGCGATTAATATGCGTAAGCACTATAAAAAATTAAGCGAGGAAGAAAGACAATTTGTCAAATTTGTCTTGAAGCGTTTAAGAATGTATTGGAAAGAAGCATTCTTAGATAAATTAACTTATAAGAAAAAACCGATAGATAAAGCATATCGTGATTTCGTCATTTTCGATGAATGGAATTAAATAATTGCTATAATATAAGTTGGTTTTAAAATTATTCACTATATTTCTGAAAGGAGTTAAGAAAAAAATATGATGAAATTAGTGCTCATCCGCCATGGCGAAAGCTTATGGAACAAAGAAAATTTATTTACAGGTTGGACCGATGTCGACCTATCGCCAACCGGAGTGGAAGAAGCTAAAGGAGCGGGTCGTCTTTTAAAACAATTAGGCTACGATTTTGATATTTGTTACACCTCCTATTTAAAAAGAGCGATTCACACCTTAAATCACGTCTTAGATGAATTAGATAGGGATTGGCTTCCGGTCGTCAAAAACTGGCGATTAAATGAAAAACATTACGGAGCGTTACAAGGCTTAAATAAAGCTGAAACAGCGACAAAATATGGCGAAGCTCAAGTGAAGCTTTGGCGACGTTCTTTCGACGTTTGTCCACCGGCTTTAGAAGAAGATGATCCTCGCTCTCCTTACGTCGCGGATATGTATCGTAACGAAGATAAGAAAGATTTGCCTTTAACTGAATCTTTAAAAGAAACTATTACTAGAACAGTACCATATTTTAATGAAGTGATTAAAAAGGATATGGAAAAAGGCAAGAGAGTTTTAATCGTTGCACATGGAAATTCATTGAGATCGCTCGTCAAATATTTTGATAAATTAAGCGATGCAGAAATAATCGATGTCAACATTCCTACTGGCGTTCCTCTCGTCTACGAATTCGATGATAAATTTAACGTCACTAAAAAATATTATCTTGGTGATCAAGAAGAACTAGCGAAGAAGATGAATGCTGTTAAAAATCAAGGAAAAGCTAAATGATGAAAAAAGTTCCCCCTCTCGTTTTATTTGCAACTTTATTAACGAGCGTTTCTAGTTGCGGGCCAAGCCCCTTACCAGATCCAGATGTTCCACCTGAAGGGAAAGCTTACATCGACATCTTACAAATTAATGATTTCCATGGCAAGATGGTTCGAGATGAAGAATCTAAAGATCCAGGAATTGCCCGCATTTCACGTTATATTAAAGCAAGGAAGGCGAGAAACCCTGATGGTTTAGTGCTCCTAAGTGGGGGCGATATGTGGCAAGGTTCAAGTGCCTCTAATTCGAATAAAGGCAAACTTGTCAATGAATGGATGAACCTCATGGAATTTGACGCTATGACGCTTGGCAACCATGAATTCGATTGGGGCATCGATAATATTAAAGCTATAAAAGAAGAGGCAAATTTTCCTTTCTTAGGGGCAAATATTATCGATTATGAAACGAAAGAAAGACTCGATTTTGTCGAACCTTACACTATCATCGAAAGACTCGGTTTTAAAATTGGTGTCATCGGCATCATCGGCGAGGACCAATGGGAAGATATTTATTCTCAATATGTCGTCGATTTAGAATTTGCGACACCTGTTAGTTACGTTCAAGAACTTTCTTCAACTTTAAAAGAAGAGAAAGATTGTGACATCGTCGTCTTAAGCATGCATGAAGGGCACGGCACATCTTATATCAACCAATACGTGAATATGGTCGATGTCATTCTATGCGCGCATGACCATGAAACTTATCTTTCGAATGAAAAAGGTGTTTACGTCATCAATTGTGGGGTGGATGGACATCATATGTCCGCGATTCGTTTCGAAGTTGATTTAGCGAGTAAAGAATTTAATGTCATCGAAGATGAAACGATGTATACACCAGATGATTATCTATATGAATATGACGCAGATCCTGATGTCGATGCATGGTTTAAAGAAAGATATGATACTTCGATTGACAAAGAAGTGATTGGAAGGCTAGAAGATGGCGAATTGAGTGATACTGGTGCTTCTGATTTAAGTGTCTTAGCCATCTATGACCACGTCAAAAATGATTTAGGTTACGATGTCGTTTACGCTTTCGATACACGCGCACAGAGAGGTACGATTTATGAAGGTGATATCACTTATGAAAGACTTTATAAAGTCATGCCTTTCGATAACGATATCGTCATCTTATCTTTAACTGGTAGCCAAATAAATTCTTTGAAGAGCGGGAATGCATTCTATCGCCCAGAAAAGATAACTTTTGAAAGTGATAAAACTTATCTCGTCGCTTCTTCCAATTTCATCGCTTATCGGATGTCAGAAAATAGAAATTATACTGGTATTCCTAATTTTGATCCTGCGACGCAAGTAGTGGAATATTTAGAAGGAACTTATCCACGTGAGCTAGTTAAATCTTATTTAAAAGAACACGGAAGCGTTTCGAAAAAAGATTTCTCTAATTTTCACTTCAGTGATTTCTATCTTTGATCCTTTATCTTTAAAAAAATAATTTTAAGTCTCACTTAACAAAGTGGGACTTTTTCTTAAAATTAAAAATTTGCTACTTTAACTTAGGAAGCGAAATATCTATAATATTATTCACTGGCGAATGTGGTGAAGTGGTTAACACAACCGGCTGTGAACCGGTCATTTCGCGGGTTCAACTCCCGTCGTTCGCCCCAAATAGTATATTATCTAGGCTTTGCCTAGATTTTTATTAAAATTTTAGATACAAAACGCTGCGTAAAGAGGAATTGTTTTATTATCATCTTCAAAGGCAAAATTTTTACTCGATAGTTTGATAGCGTAAGCGGGCTTATAAGCATCCATATAAACTTTTAATCTTTTAGCTTTGCTATTATCAGCGGATTTGACTTCGATGGGAATAAGTTTACCTTCACGTTGAATGATAAAATCTATTTCCGCTCCACGGTCGGATTCCCAATAGTAGGTGTTATATCCGTTGATGGAAAGTTGGACGTTAGCGTAGTTTTCAGCCATACCTCCTTTGAAGTCATTTAATTCCGGAGTCATATAAAAAATATCGTCAGGAGTTAAATCTTTCTTCGCGGAAAGTAAACCTAAATCCGATACGTAAATCTTGAAGGCATCGATGTCACGATAATTTTCTAAAGGTTTTTTAATTTGTTCGACTTTATAAACTTTCGATACGATACCAGTTAAACTAAGCCATTCGATAGCGTTTTCAAGCTCGGAAGCTCGACCGCCTTTTTTGACTAACTTATATTGAAAACGAGTATTTTTCTTAGAGAGTTGGACCGTAATGTTATCGTAGACGAGTCTAGTTTTTTTAATTTCATTTAAGTTGTTATATTTGCTCATATCATCAAGATAACTTGTAAGGATATTATCTTGCGTATGGCGTACAAGAATATAGTCTTTCGTCTCCACGAATTGTCTGACGCACTCTGGCATTCCACCTACGATGAGATATTGGCGGTAGAGTTCCATCGCCTTATTGTGAAGAGCGGAAGGCATAGGTGAATTAGTGTTAAAATACTTTTTAATTTGCGTTACAAGATCATCTTCTTTCATCGCGATCATAAATTCTTCCATGTCCATAGGATACATAGTTTTCATATCGACTTTACCGACGGGAAAAGAAAATTTTGAACGATTGACCGCCACACCCAAAAGACTTCCAGCGACGATAATGTGATAATCAGGGGCCTCTTCGCAAAAATATTTTAATGAGGTCAAAGCTCTTTCACAAAGTTGTATCTCATCGAACACGATGAGCGTTTTTTCTTTGACGATCGTTTGCCCGGCAATATGAGATAAAATCGGTATCAAATATGTAGGGCTAATATTTTCTTCAAAAGTTTCATTTAGCTTGGGATTAGTTTCAAAATTAAAGTAGGCGACATTTTCATAATGGCTACGCCCAAACTCTAAAATAGAGTAGGTTTTACCTACTTGCCTCGCTCCTTGTAAAATGAGAGGCTTACGATATTTGCTTTCTTTCCACGCTTCTAAAAAGTCGATGATTTTTCTATACATAATCTAGTTTCCTCGAATGTAATATAAAACATATTCGTGTAGAAATCAATGTTTTTTATTTCAGTTTTTACATTAAAATGCACGAATATTTTTAAAAATTATACATTATTTGACACGAATATTACATGGAATAATTACTACACTTATAATTAAGTGTGTTAATCATAGTATTGTGTTTGTGTGATGATTTGAATAATCTTTTCAAAGTGCGTGAAGAAAATATAATGAGTTTATGATCAAGAAAATTGATGTTGGTACTTTATAAAAACGATATCGATAAGTATTCTCATTATTAAAAATTAGTAAAGTTTAATCATTTATTTTTTAAAATATTATATATTATAGTTAAATTAGATATGTAAAAGTTTTAGGAATGAAATCCAAAAACTTGTAAAAAAGAAGAAGTTTTAGGAATGTAATCCAAAAACTTGAAAAAATAATTTATTTGATTATATTATTTATTAGGAGGGCAAAAGTGTGAAAATTGAGCGAAAAGATTATTTAGAAAAATTAATTGCACTTAAAGATAAGCATCTTATCAAAATCATCACTGGCGTGCGTCGATGCGGTAAGTCGACATTGTTTGAAATTTATCAAGATTATCTTCTCACCCATGGCGTTTTAGAAGATCAAATCATCAGCATCAATTTTGAAGATTACGATTACGAAGCTTTGAAGGAGCCTAAAAAACTATATGATTACATCAAAGATAGACTGATTGATGATAAGAAAATGTACATATTTTTAGATGAAATTCAAAATGTGAAAGATTTTCATAAAGTCGTCGATAGTTTGTTCATTAATAAGAATGTTGATCTCTACATTACTGGCTCGAATGCTTACTTGCTTTCGTCTGAGATTGCTACTTTAATTTCTGGGCGTTACATCGAAATAAAAATGTTACCTCTTTCATTTAAAGAATATGTTTCTAGTAGCGGTAGTGAAATTGATTTAGCAAATAAATATCGAAAATACATTGAATTTAGTTCTTTTCCTTACGTTTTAGAATTAGATGAAAATAAGGATATTATTAAAGATTATTTAGAAGGCTTATTAAATACAATTGTTTTAAAAGATGTCGTTCAGAGAAATAAAATATCGAACATTTTACTATTCAAAAGTGTTTTACGTTTTATCTTTGATAATATTGGTTCTCAATTATCTAGTAAAAAGATTGCGGATACGTTAACCTCAAGCGGAAGAAAAGTGGATTCTAAGACGGTTGAAAAATATCTTCAAGCGTTGATGGAGTGTTACGTAATTTATCAAGCGAGTCGCTACAACATCAAAGGAAAAGAATACTTAAAAACACTAGATAAATATTATGTTGTGGATATTGGCTTAAGATATTCTTTATTAGGCACGAGTTTTCGCGATAGCGGACATATATTAGAAAATGTCGTTTATTTAGAACTATTAAGAAGGGGACAAGAAGTTTATATTGGTAAAATTAACGATTTAGAAGTCGATTTTGTTGCGATGTCTAAAAACAACATGACTTACATCCAAGTAGCGGCTTCTATCAAAGATGAAAAAACGTTAGAAAGAGAACTTATCCCATTAGAAAAAATTGATGATTCATATCCTAAATATATTTTGACGTTAGATGATGCGCCAGAGGCTAATTATAAAGGAATTAAGATCGTCAATGCTTTGGATTGGTTACTAGGTAAAGTTTGGCCTTAATTAAGTCAAAAATATTATTAAAAAATTTATGAATTAAAATTCTAATTAAGGAAAATGGCAGCGATTTTACTTTTTGTTATACTTATAAAATGAAACATTTATGCCTTTAAACACCCTATTGGGACAACTTTTATTCCATCTTCTCTTGTATATGCTATTTCTCCACCAGTGATGATCATGAGCAAATCTGGTTCTTTGATATTTTTGTTCTCGTTTTTTGCATTTGAAATTAGCTCTTTTAACTTTAAAAGATGCTTTGCGCTTTCTTCAATTTGTTTATTACCTAATTTAAACTCAATCAAGGCGTAGCAGCCAACAATCAAAACTGCGCCAACACTATCTAGCATTTCTTCTAATATATTGTCTAAATATCTAGGGAAATATTGTTCCATTTTAAAAAATCACCCAACAAATTAACAACAAATTGATAATGAAAAGTTAACACAAATGTAGTTTTTTTCTGTAATTCAATGTAGTTTTTTTCTGTAATTCAATGTATATTTTTTCCCATTTTAAGATTTTATTTAAAAATTTAGAAATATATCTATGAGTTTAAATATAATGTCTTGTTTGTAAGTTAAATCGCGTTTTATTTATAAGTAATTAACTAAATATCTTTAATTAAATTCTTATTTTTCCAATTTCCTTTTTTCCAACGAATATAGAATGCGAGTGCGCGAATACATTCATCTAGACACGCACCGATGAAGGCACCATATATGCCTAGATTACAAACGATAGAAAGTAAAGCGCTTAACCCAACTGTAAAAAGCCAAGAAGTGGAAACGCTCATGATGACAGGAAAAGCAATGTCACCTGCAGTTTCTAAGCCTTTAACGTACACTAGATTTGTCGCTCTTCCTTGCTCTAATAAAACATTTATCGATAAACATATAAGTGCAGCGATACCGCAATATATCAAGCTCATTCCCTCGGTATTAATTGTTGGGTTATCGATAGCGGGAGCCATAATGGAAGTGAAGACAGGATAAGCGATAGCGAGAACAATTAAAGATAAGAAAAAAGAAATGAGACGCGACATACGTCCGACATCATAAACGATCTTATTTGCCGCTTCCTTATTATTTTCTCCAAGTAATGTTCCTTCTATGACTTGCATTGCAAGTCCTACTCCTTGTGCAAATAGATAAATAATAGAAGTAAAAGTCATGATGTAAGTGCGAAGATTTTGATCGAGAACACTACAAGAATAATTAATGATGATCATCAAAACGAATTGAGAAAGATTATAAGATAAAGTTTCTCCGGCGGTAGGAAGACCAATTTTTAATTGCCTTTTTAAAAGTAAAGAAGGGAAGGGCTTAAGTTCTTTTAAAGATATTTTGGTTTTAACTTTCACTTTAAAAAATATGTAAGAAATAATAAGCGATAAAAAGCGTGAGATAAAAGTAGCTAGACCTACCCCAATGATTTTTCCATCTAAATCTAAGTTTGGTATACCCCACAAGACAATTGCGACGATGATAATATTGATGACACCCATAAATATGGAAATAAGAGTTGGTTCAATCATTCTTTTATTCGCTCTTAAAAAATTAGAAAAAGCTTGATTTAAGGAATAAAAAATAAGTGATGGAGCGCTCACATATAAATATAACTTCGCATAAGGAATAATATTTATATCCACCTGCATCCAATCGAAAATAAATGGAGCAATAGCGATTAAAATAATAGCCACTAAAATGCCTAATATTAAGTTTAAGAAAATGGTTAACGGATAGATTTTTTTAATGCCACTTTCATTATGTGCACCGCGAAGTTGAGCGATAAGAATAAGTGACGATGTAGCGAGGACGCTAAAAGAGACGATAAAAATATTTGATATTTGATTCACTTGACCAATTGCGTTCGTGCCTTCAGGAAAAGAAGCGAACATGAATTGGTTAATATAACCAATGCCAACGGTTAAAATTAACTCGACGATGATAGGCAAGGCGAGTTTTAAGACATTTTTATTTTCTTTAAATAATTTGATGTAGTGAAAGCCATGCGTCTTCATAGAATAAAGATTTTAGCAACATATTTTATATTAGCAATAGCAAATATAAGAAAAAGTGAAAAAATATAATTGATAAATTCATCTATAACACGTTTTACAAAAAAGAAAAATTTAACCGCAAAAATATTTAAAAATAAAAGTTTTGCGATTTAACTAAAAATTAAAGTCCTTAAGATTAAATCATTTTCTTTTGCATAAATAAAAGATTAAGTTATATGTTCTAATTGTTGAAAGGAAGAAAAAATATGATTGAACGTGCTTTTGTTACTTGTCACATGTATGTTCCAATGGATGACAAAATTGAAACGGAAATCAAAGATTATCCTGATTGTGAAGTCGCTGGTGAAATTTATGATCAAATTACTTTTTCATCATCGAAGGCGTGGGGATGTGGAATAGCTACTTTTCAATATCTAAGTGACGAAGTAGCGTCTTTAGAAAGCTATGAACCTTACGCAGGTGAATTAAAAGATCACTTCATCAAAGATGAAATCTATTGTTTTGCTTTCGATAGATTAGGTAAATTATTTTTTAAAGATACTTATAATGATTACGCTAATAAGAAGTCACGTTTCGTTTCCGTTTTGACGCATAATGTCGATCGGCGTTTCATCACTTATTTAAATAAGAAAGGTATTTCATATATTTTTGCTGGTGAAAAAGATTTGGACTTACCCTTATTTTTAAAGAAAATCTACGATTTAGGAATAAAGCATTTTTATCTTTGCGGTGGGGCTCAAATAAATGCATTATTTATGGAACAAGATTTAATTGATGAAATTTCTTTAATAATCGCACCTGGAGTGCAAGGCGGAAGAAAAGAAGTGACGTTCGTAGGAACGGAGGACGTGTCTAAATTTCCTAAATACTTTAAAATAAAAGAAGTTAAAGTTTTAGATGGTGATACAGTTCATCTCATTTACGAAAGGAAGGATTAACTTATGAAAATTCTTATCACTTACGTCTCTTTTTCTGGCGTTACAAAAAAAGTTGCTTTACGTTTAAAAGAAATGTTAGGGGCGGATGAAGAAGAAATTGTTCCAAGCAAGGCTTATATTTTAGAAGATTTAAACTGGAACGATAAATATTCTCGCTCATCCATGGAGATGAACGATGAAAAATCTCGCCCTAGTTTTAAACCGTTAACATTAGACCCCTTAGCCTATGATGTTATCTTCATCGGCTATCCTATTTGGTGGTACGTCGAACCACGTCTCATCGATACATTTTTAGACTATTACGATTTAAAAAATAAAATAATTGTTCCTTTTGCCACAAGCGGGAGCAGTGGGATTGCTGGAAGTCTTACCCACCTGCGTAATTTATATCCATCTTTAAATATCAAAGAAGGATTATTACTTAACGATTACATCGATGAAAATAAAATTAGAGCTTTGATGTCATGAAAAAAATATTTGCTTTTGCCTTACTAAGCACTTTTGCTTTGATGAGTTGTTATAATGCGAATTTAAAAGAAGAAATGGTCATAGAAATTGCTGGTGAAAGAAGAACCTTAACCTTAGAAAATAATGATAGCGTTAATGCATTAATTTCTTTAATATCCACGAACGACGGAAAATTAAGCCTCACTTTTAGCGATTATGGGGGCTTTGAAAAACTTACTAATCTTAATACAACTCTTCCTTCAAATGACGTTAAAGTCGTCACTGAACCTGGCGACATCGTCTTATATCAAAGTTCACATTTAGTCATCTTCTATGGCTCTAATAGTTGGTCGTATACACGCATAGGAAAAATTGATGATACTTCGGACTTATCTTCATTTTTAAAAGAAGGGGAAGAAGTAAATATCGATTTTCTTTGCGTTTAGATTTCAAGAAGAGAATTTATCGATATTTGTACTAAAAAATAAATTTAACTTGCCATATTTGAACAGTTATTGTTTAATTTAGGTATGAAAGTCTTACCAATTTTATTTTCATATGATGATATAAAAGATAAATATCCAAACGTTAATGGTTTCTATTCGTTTTTGAAGCGTTCGATAAAAAAAGGCACTATCAAGCAAGTTAAAAAAGGACTTTATGCTTTAATAGATCCATCTACTGGAAACATATATGCGACGAAGTTTCAAGTCGCTAGTGCTCTTTTTGATGATTCTTATTTTTCATATCATGAAGCTTTGGAGTATTATGGCTTAGCATCGCAATCATTTATTTCACAATTTATTTATCTAAGTAAAAATCACGCAAACGATTTTGAATTTGAAGACGTTATTTACCATTCAAAAATAAGTCGATGCAATTTAGAAATTGAAGATCATATGAAGGAAAATGCTATAAGAGTAGTGTCTTTAGAACGTGCGATAGTGGATTCAATCGACAATTTTCATTTAAGTGGTGGGCTAGAAGAAGTGGAACTTGCGTTAGATAGTTGTCCTAAACTTGATACTCGAAGAGTGATGTCACTTCTAAAATTTTATGATAAAATTTTCCTATATCAAAAAGTAGGCTATCTATTCGAAAAACATTTTGGTGACGCTATCCCGCGATCATTCTACGAAGAATGTTCATCTAAAATAGGCACTAAAAAAGTGTATTTAGAGTGTGCGCCTGGAAAATCAAAATTTATATCCAAATGGAATTTATTTATTGAAGACAAAGGAGAAACACCTAATGAATTATTCTAAAATTTACGTAAGTGAAATTTCAAAGAGAACAGGATTCATTGCAAGTAACGTCGAAAAAGCGATCCGACTCCTCGACGTTCTAGATTTTATTTTTAATAAAAGTAGTTTTTGCGATGCTCTCACCCTCAAGGGAGGCACGGCAATTAATCTCATATACACTAATTTAAAGCGTCTTTCTGTGGATATTGATTTGGATTACCATCGTTATTTAGAGAAAGAAAAAGTCGAAAAAGATAGACAACTTATCATTGGAGAACTTGATGAGTATATGAAAAAAGAAGGCTATTTTGCTAAGTCTGTTAGAGATAGCGCAATTTCATCATCTAGAATTTAGGCGTACTTAAACACCTTTGGAAACAATGACAATATAAAAGTGGAAATTAATTTTATTAATCGAATTAGCCTTTATCCTACTATTACAACCATCGTTAATTATTTTAATAAAGAAGTGCGCGTTAATGTATTAAGAAAAGAAGAATTGTACGGAATGAAAATTGCCGCTTTGATTGATAGAAGTAAGCCAAGAGATTTATTTGATATTGCTTATCTAATCGATAATTTAAAAGATGTAGACATGTGTATTCTTGCAAAAGCAGCTATTTTTTATCTCTCGCTAGACGGCATTTATACTATCGACAATTCAATTTGTGATGGAATCAAAAGCATAACTTATCAAGCGGTAAAAAAAGAATTATTGCCGGTATTAAAAAAAGGTGAAAGATTCGATGTTGTTATTGTTAAGGAAAAAGTTATAAAAAATGTTTGTTCCCTATTAACTAAGAATCAAGACAACTTATCTTATTTAAAAGAATTTTCCGAAGGAAATTTTAACCCATACATATTATTTGATAGTAAGCTGCTAATAGAGCAACAAAACATCCCATGGCTCAATGGAAAATTTCAAATATTAAATAATTATCCAAATTAGTATTAGATTAAAAAAATACTCATTTTAAACTTAGGGGAAAAGTTCCCTAACTTTTAAATAATAAATTATTTATAGATGAAATTTCATTAAAAATAGGAGCGGTTAACTCCTATTTTTTAAATTCTTAGTGTTATAAGTTAATTAACTTCTTTCTTAATAAGTTCGACAAGTTCATCAAAATAATGATCTTGTACTAGTTCAATTTTACCTTCATCGCACAGCTTAGCGATATCTTGTTCAATTGGTAAAGTAACTAATACTTTCGCTTCGACCTTATCTTTTAATTCTTTAGAAGCGCTGGGGAAAAGATAAATCTTCTCTTTACAGTGTGGGCAAATCGCGTAACTCATATTCTCGACGATACTTAAGATGGGAATGTTCATCTCTTTTGCCATGTTGATGGCTTTCATGACGATCATCGAGACGAGGTCTTGAGGGGTGGTGACGACAATTATTCCATCTAATGGGATAGATTGATAAATTGTTAAAGGAACATCTCCTGTGCCTGGAGGTAAATCGATCAATAAGACATCTAGTTCATCCCAGACGACATCTTCGTAAAATTGTTTAACTACACCTCCGATGATAGGGCCTCTCCAAATGAGAGGGGTTTCTTCGTCATCCAATAAGTTATTAATAGATATAACTTTAATTTCTAAGTTAGTTAAAACAGGTAAAATTAATTTTTCATTTAAAGCAGAAGCCTTTTCTTTTAAACCGAACATCTTAGGGATAGAAGGACCGGTAACATCTGCGTCTAAAATACCTACTTTTAGACCTGATTTCGCTAAAGAGGTGGTGAGGTGAGAAGTGACCATCGATTTACCAACCCCGCCTTTACCAGACATCACAGCATATATTTTCTTAATGTGACTTAATTCATTCAGATGTGCGTGGAAATCAACTTCTCTTTCACTACAATTTTCGACGTTACAACCAGCACATTGATGATTACAATCGCTCATATATATTTTTCTCCTTTTCTAGTCATTAAAATTATACGCTTAAATGTTTAAAAATTTAACGAAATGCTCATATTTACTAATTTATTAGGATTTGATATCTTGAAAGTGTGAGGTGCTAAATATGAAAAATAAGTTAAAAACTTTCGTCTTTTTACCTATCATTCTTTTGACGCTTTCTTCCTGTGGAGAAAGTAAGCCTTCAATTTTTGTCGCCTCCACTGGTTTACGTGCGGTTTTAGAAACGGTGGAAGAACTTTCTTTTAGCGTAAGAGTCTACTTTGGCCGTACGGATGACTTTGTAAAATTTTATCAAGAAAATTATGAATTTAATGAAATTCCTAAAGACGGAATATATGTCATCGAAAGAGCAATTTATGATAATTACAATACTTTGATGGATAGACTTATTACCCCGATTGAAGATTTCGTTTCTAACGACGATTATTTCATGGATTATTACTATCATGAGGAAAACGATATAGTGGGTCATTATGTTTTCGATCATTATTATCTAGACGTTATCGACCTTAGTAATATTCATTGTAATGAAGGTCACATAAATTATTTATTAAAATACGTTCGCGCGAGCGATTATACTGAATATGATAGGAGTTATTTATTAGGTGGAACTTATCAAGATGGTGATATGAGTTTTGATATCGAAGAATCAATCTTGGAAGTTTCTTTAACGTAAAGTTATTTAATAATAAATATTAATAGACATATTTTTTTATCTTTGTTCACTAATTCAGTTAGTTTTCTTTTAAACATATAAAATTGCATTTGACAATTGCATTATCTTTCATTATCTTATTAGTCAATATTAAAGAAAGGAGGAATACACTCATGTCGAAAACAAAATTAATGTTACTCCCTCTCGCCGCTCTCGCGTTAGGCGCTTGTGCTCCTGAAACTCCAACTGATTGGACGGAAGAAGATAAAGCGACGATGGTCGAAGTGCTAGGGGAAGGACATTATTTACCCTTCATGCATATTCCCGGTTACAATTTAAGCGTCGAAGGCGATCACCTCATCTTATTAGCGAAAGGCACGCAAGAAACGTTAGATTCTTACGCAGTTGTCTTAGAAGATGCTGGTTACACCTTAGAAGGTGAAAATTACGTCTTACCAATCGAAGAAACTGATACGGCCTTAAATGATATTGTCGTCGCTCTCAGTTTAGAAAATGAAATCTTCGAAATTGACGCAAGTGTGGATCCAACTCCTAAATTCGCTTGGACGGCAGAAGATCTAGAAGCGATGGAACTCACTCTTCCTGGTATCGTCTTACCTGGCATTCAAGAATTTGCAGGTTACGATTATATAGCAGGCGCTTACCAAGATGAAACATCTCCAACTGGTGGTATGTTCCAATTCGTCATCTACTTAGATCATAATGCGGAAGGCGCTGCCACTGCGCAACAACTTAACAGTTTATATCAAACTGCATTACTTGAAGCATTCCCTGGCGAATTAGAACTTGGCACACAATATACGAACGGTAATGAATATCTTTCTCATTACACTTCTACATCTGCTGCTTATACTTCGATGAATTGGACTGTGACGAGTTTCTATCGAAATAACACGATGGGCGATGAAACTTATTTCTGTATCCAAGCTGGTGTCACCCAATTCTTACCTTGGGAAGATCCAGACGCGGAAGGTGCAACTGATAACATCGAAGAAATTAAAGCCTTAAATGAAGATGGCACAGCTGTCCTCGAAGGTGAAGAAGTCGTCATCCGTGGTACTGTTGCTTCCATCAGTGGAAGAAACTTCGTCTTAAAAGGAAGAAACGATCTTGATACGTCCTTCAACGACGGTATCTTAATTAAAGATCTCGATGCTTCTATCACTATGCCAGAACTTAATACCTTCGTCCGTGTTACGGCAACTGTTCATACAAGTGAAGGCTTACCATATCTCACCGCAAGTGCAGTTGAACTCATCCAAGAAGATGGACAAAAATTCTATAGTGATTTACTCTACGTCACCTATAAAGAAGAACTTGTCGACAAAACTTATTATGGTCTTCCAGTGAGTTACATGGGCTACTTCGTCGGCATCGATGCTGGTAGCGTCGTCGAAGAAGGCGTCGCTGCAACAGTGAGCTTAGCAGCTGATATGACCTACAATGAAGAAACTGGCGAATACTCTTGGGATGAAAGTCAAGTTATGACGCTTTATCTCAATCCTGAAAACACTGATGTTAGCGTCCTCATCAATTCACTTAACGTTTACGTCTTAGGTGACGTCGTCACCGTGACGAATGCGATGGTGGATTACGATGAAAATGGCGAAGCTAGACTTACCGCTCATGAAGGTACGATCGTTTCACCATATGTCACGCTTGGCACGAAGTGGTCTAAAGATGTCGTCACCTCATTATACGATTCTTACGCTGGTTATGGCGAAGGTGCGGCTATGAACCCATTCCCTGCTACGTTACCTGCTAGCATTGCTAATTTGACTGGATTTGAATATCTCGTCATGGATGGTGCATACATAGATGCCCAATATGGTCAATCTGGCGATCCAAGAGTTATGATTGAAATTCACTCTAATGATATCACCTCTGAAAACGCTCAAACTTACGTCGATGATTTCGTCGATGCTCTCGAGCTGATTGCTGGTGGTGCAGCATGGATTTATGATAGCGATCGTTATTGGCTCATCGACGCTGACGGTCAATCTGTCAATAACATCCAAATGATCGTTGAAGCAGATGCTGGTTATCTCTACGCTCTCTACTTCTTCATGGTCTAATTGGTAAATTCGATCAATTTATCTTTGAAAGGTATGCCCGCAAGGGTGTACCTTTTTTCTATCTTAAAGATAGATTATGTCAATTCTAAGCGAAAATGTCCCAACATTTTTATAAACATTAACGTAGAGAATAACGATTATTTTTGAACGCTTCTTGAAAGGAATCATAATTTGGATATCTCCATGGATGATCCATAGGTGGTATCCAATTTTTCTTTTTATTTTTACATTTGACTCCCTCGTCAAATGTTGAGGATACATCTTTGTTTTTGTTAATTTTCTTTAAGACATATGTTTTGTCAAAGACATTTCCATATAATTCACCATTAAATGTTTCTACAACAATACATTTAGTTTTATTACTAGGATAAATTCTTTTGTCATTTTCATCATAAAATGCATAATATTGATTTTTAAAAGAAATAGAACATCCTTTATCAACAAGCCTTCTAGATACTTTTGATAAATAATAATCGATACTTGATTCTTCTATATCTGCGAATACTGAATTATAACCTTTATTAGAAAGTGAAAACTCCTTGATGTATTCTGGAATAAAAACATTAATGAGATATTCATTAGCCATTTCAATCGTATTGATATTTTTTAATGTTAATTCGGCTTTTAAACGATCTTGGAATATACCATTATATCGTTCAATTTGCCCTTTGGATTGAGCAACACTTGTCGTAGTTAACTCTACACCTAAATTCTTACAAGCAAAGGCAAATTGAGTTAATGTATCATCTTCATCTTTCTTTCTACTTTTTGATTCGTAAGTAAAGACTGTTCTTTTATCGGTAAGGAACTTAGCTGGTATTCCATATTTTCTTAATATTTGTTTAAACACATGATAATAACCGTTTAATGTTTCTTGATGATCAAAATAAGCTCCTACAGGCATGCCTGTAGCATTATCTATAGCAAGATGAAGATGCATAAATAAGTCATCATTCCATCTTTGAGAACATGCATCCATCTGAATTAGTTCACCAAAATATTTCGCCTTTTCTTGCCTAGGATGCGCATCTTCTAAAGCTAGCAAGTGTTCTACCTTCTTTTCTAAAGTTACTTCATCACACTTACTAGCTTTAGAAGCGAGTATTTCTTCTTTTTTGAATTTGCGTCTAGTTTTTCTTTGAAGTTTTGGAGAACGAATCTTTTCTTTGATAAGAAGGTCATAAAGAGTTGAATAAGGGATGACGATGTTCTCTTCTTTAGCAAGTAGTGTTTTAAAATGTTTGTAATTACAAATTAAATAATTTTCCTTATCTCCTTTGTATTTTGTCATTGCTAAATGTATTATTTTATTTGAGAAGTCTAGTGGGATTTTATTACTGGGTTTTCGATCTCTATTGCCATGTATAAAAGCCTTCTTGCCTTCTCTTTTATATTTATTTAGCAATCGATTAACCTGCCTAGTAGATATTCCTAATTTAATAGAACATCGTCTTTTTGATATTTTGCCTTCTGAAGTTAGTTTAATGTTTTCATACTTTTCTTGTTCATTCATCTTAAGTATCACCTTTCTCATATGTGTATAACCTCCGTTATTAGATTATACATTTAGGACATTTTCCCTCGTAACTACTTAAGACATTATCACTTGGAACTTATA
>CASDXP010000006.1 GCA_949285455.1 uncultured bacterium
TTGTCAAAGAAATGACAAGGTAAATGCAACACATTTCTTAAAATGATAGAAAAGGACTAATAATTATTTTTCGTTGCAATGAGTTTGTCACCTAACATTTTACAATTTTAATTATAATTAAAGCTACATTTACATTCATAGAATGAGATGTTAAAAATTTAAAAAATGCAACGATTACTTGCTCGCAACTAGGCGTTGCTTTATAAATAAGTTTAAAATTAAATATGATAGTGACGAGGTGAAAAACATGAACAATTTATCAACTGGTGAAATTATCGCCAAACTTCGCAAAGAAAAAGGATTGAGCCAAGAAGAACTTGCCGAGGCACTTTTCGTCACAAGGCAAGCCATTTCAAAATGGGAATCAGGTGCAGGTGCACCCGACATTAACAATTTAAAAAATATCGCAAGTTACTTCAACGTAAGCGTCGATTATTTAATTAACGGAACAGAAAGTAATATTATTCAAGAAATAACTCCTTCCCCTTCTAATCGTGGACAAGCCGCCAAAATCAAAAAGGAAGCGAATGAAAACATTAAGAAATTTAATATCTTCTTTACTATTTTATTTGTCATGAGCGCTTTATGTTGGCTCATATCATTATTTGTTCCTATGGTCGAATTACTTGGCATTGGCGCTAGTGTCATCGATTATTTCGATGATGATTCATTAGCGATCTTACTTTATTTATTCGCTTACATCATCCTTTTTGCTTCCTTCATATTCGTCAGCGTCAAAAAGAATATGAAAAGACTTTTCTTCTATAATCTTATTCCAATTTTAGCCTTCTTCATCGCGCTTGCCTTAGCCATTACTTCCTTATCTTTCTTTGCTTCGCACGTCGATTTATTTATTCCTAACGGCCCAGCTTTTTATCTAGCGATGGTCGCGCTTATCCTCG
Organism: uncultured bacterium; assembly: GCA_949285455.1. Classification (GTDB taxonomy): domain Bacteria; phylum Bacillota_I; class Bacilli_A; order RFN20; family CAG-826; genus CALVUG01. Next base: position 903 of record CASDXP010000006.1, read on the forward strand.
GTGGCGGAGGAGCGATTATCCAAGGCTTATTTAATTGGGGTATTAAAAGCGGCAAATTTAAACCATCCTTCTTCGTGGCAAAAAAATAATAATAAAATAATTATTGATTACAAATTGAAAATGGTAACGAGTACGTTACCACTTTCTTTTTTCTAGGAGAACTAAGTTTTAATTAGTCGATCTTCTTTTCTTTATCTTTAGACTTTTTATAAGCTTTCAAACTTCTTTTTATTTTTTTATCACTTCCTACTGGGCAAGATGAACAATGGCTAACTTTCTTACCTTTGAGACGAGGATAGATAAACCGAAAGAAGATGATAGCGAGCAATATCAAGATAATTACTAATAAAATCATTCCATCCGTTAAAGTCATAATCATTAATCTCCTTTCAATGAATTAAAACGTTCCGCCTGCGGCAGTAATGATCCAAGAAACACTACCAATTAAAGAAGCAACAATCCAGGCAAAGCCAGTTAAGAATAAGGCACTCTTCACCATAGATTTAGTGGAACCAAGTTCATTTTTCATCGCCCCTAAAGCCCCAAAGCAAGGCGCGCTGAATAAGTTGAAGGTCATGAACGCAAAGGCGGTCATTGGATTGAAGAAGTTGAAGACTGTATCAGCAGCGGTGAATAGTTCACCTTCGCCCGCTAAAGCAGCGATCGTCGTCATCGAACCGATGACTTCTTCTTTAGCCACTAAACCAGTTAATGCTGCCACTGCCGCACCCCAAGACATATTACCGCCGAGCATGGGGGCGAAGACCCAAGCAAACGTCATACCAATATTTGCGAGTAAGGAATCATTTATGAGAATTTCTGTTCCATCGACATATTTAAATTCCCAAGTGAAGCTTCCTAAGAACCAGACGACGACACTACATAGCAAGATAATTGTTCCTGCTCTTTTTAAGAATGAACCAGTGCGATCGACGACATCTCTGAAGACGTAAATAAAGGAAGGTGCTTTATATTCAGGAAGTTCAGAAATGTAAGTTGTATGCGATCCTTTGAAAATAAATTTTTTCATGACGATGCCAAATAATAAGATGACGATAATAGCGAGGAAATAAAATGATAAGGAGACGAGCCATGCATACGTTCCAAAGAAGAAACCAGCAAAAGCCGAGATGATAGGGAGTTTAGCCGAACACGGCATAAAAGGTGTAAGGATAGTCGTAGCTTTTCTTTCGTTTTCATCTTCGATTGTTCTCGAAGCCATAATACCAGGGACACTACATCCAACCCCGACCACAAATGGCACTAATGATTTGCCACTTAGACCGAATTTGTGGAAAACGCGGTCTAACAAGAATGAGATTCTTGACATGTAACCAGTTGTCTCTAATAAAGATAAACAAATAAATAAGATAATTAATTGCGGAACGAAGTTACAAACTGCTCCGACACCAGCGACGATACCATCCGCTACTAAGCTTACCGCCCAAGGTGAAGCGCCAATACTTTCAAGCCACCCACCTAAACCTGGTCCAATACCAGCTATTTCAAAAGGTGTGGTCCACACTAATCCAAAGAAATTAAATTCAATTTCTTCCGAACCGTTAAATAAAGCGTCGACGAAAGAAACAGTTAAACCGCCCACTAAGCCGACAGATAAAATGTAAACTAAAGCCATGATAGCGATAAAGATAGGAATTGCCGCCCACTTATTTAAGAAAATCTTATCTAATTTATCAGTCCAACTAATTTTCTTATTAGCTTGTTTTTCTCTAATTTCAATTTCTTCGTTGGTAAAACATTCTTTTTTCACCTCATCGATGAAATCGTAACGTAAGCAAGCGATAAGTTCTTCCCCATCCATATCATATTTCTTCTCTACTTTTTCTATCTTCTCCTTAGTAGCGCTAGAAATATGTTTAATGTAATCATCTTCGCCTTCGAAAGTTTTCACGGCATAAAAATAATCATTTTCAACATCCGCTTTGGCTAAATCTTGGCGGACGCTAGTTAAGGCGACGTGAACATCATCAGGGTAAATATTTAATAATTTATTTTCTTTCACATCATATTTTTTAATATGTTCTAAAAGGTGATCGACCCCTTCACCCGTTTTAGCGGATATATCGACGATCGTCGTCTTCAGCATTGCTTCTAATTTATCTTTATCGATGTGAATATTTCTTTTCTTCACTAAGTCGTACATATTTAAAGCAATGATCATATTTACGCCTGTTTCTAGCAATTGAGTAGTGAGATATAAACTTCTTTCTAATGACGTCGCATCGACGATATTGATAATTAAATCAGGATGATGCTCTAAGACAAAATTTCGAGAAATCTTTTCTTCGCTAGAATAAGGCGATAAAGAATAGATGCCAGGCAAGTCGACGACTGTAATATCAGTCCCTTTGACGTGCCCTTCTTTTCTTTCGATCGTGACACCAGGCCAATTACCGACTTTTTGATTCGCCCCCGTAAGAGCGTTAAATAATGTTGTTTTACCAGAGTTTTGGTTTCCTACTAATGCGACTATCATAATTTTTCCACCATAATTTCAGCCATATCGGCTTTTCTTAAGCAAAGTTCGTAGCCTCTAAGTTTGACATCGATTGGATCGCCTAATGGGGCAATTTTTTTAATTTCAATTTTCACGCCCTTAGTGATGCCCATATCGAGAAGCCTTCTCCTCAAGGCCTTATTTTTGTTTTGTAGTGAAATAACTTTCCCTCGTTCCCCTCTTTTTAAGAGGGAGAGGCTCACTATTTCACCTGTTTGGATGTGTACATGCTTACTATTCATAATGTTAACCTCCGTTAACTTCGCTCTTATTTTTTCACTCTTGTTAACCATTGTCAACATTTTTTTGCATAATATTTTAAAATTGTTTACGAAAGTGTTATGATACTTACATGAAAAATATGACGAAAGCCAAAGAAGACTACTTAGAAGCTATCTTAGTTTTAGAAAATGAAGAGAAAAAAGTTCATGCGGTTCAAGTCGCTAATTTCCTCAAAGTTTCGCGCGCCGCTGTCTCTAAAGCTATGCAGCCACTCATCAAAGATAATTTAATCAATATGGAACTATATGGCGATATATCTTTGACGGAAGAAGGTAGAAAAATTGCGAAGAAAATTTATCACCGTCACACGACTATTAAAAAACTACTTCTAAATTTAGGTGTGAGCGAACAAACAGCGGAAAATGATTGTTGTCTAATAGAACATGTCATCTCCGAAGAGACGATGGAAGCGATCGAAAAAGCTATTAAATAAGAGGAGCCTGTCTATAACCGTTTTTGAGATGGGTGTGTTTATCCACCCATTTTTTAAATGATAAATTGACGACGTGAGAATATAATCCTAAAGTGATGATAGTAAGAAACCACCAAAGGAATATCTTTCCGCCGAGATGTAAACTTTTGCCATTGAAGTACAATGTTCTTCCATCGATCATAGTTTTTGATATTTCGTATTTATTCATCCAAGCGATGCACCACGGTTTAGTGAAACCTAAAGAAAGAAGAAGTAATAAATTCGTGCCTAACTTCAAGAAGAAATGCGTCCAAGCATTCGCATAATATCCCCCACCTAAAGAACTTAGTTCTTTATCAATGTGCATATTTTTATATCGCCAAATAATAAATTTCTTAGAGATGAAAAAAGCGTAGACACCAAAGGTTAAAAGCACTAGAGCAAGCCATTTCACCCACGCTTTCATCAAAGGTTTTAATTCTCCTTGAAAACGACAAACTTTTCGATCGATATTTGTAAGATTAACTTCATATTTTGTTTCAAGATAATAAGCGAGAGGATAAGCTAGGCCTAATGAACAAACAATGATTAACGTCAAAGCGATTTTAAAGCCAAGGTAAGGTAATACTTTCACCTCTAAACTGGATTTTTTAGAGGCCGATTTATTCTTACTTATCTTTTTAAGATAATTTTTTAAATCTTCTTCGATTAACAAATAATAATGATTACTCTTCGTGATGATGGAAGCGTAATCTTTCTTCTTTCTTAATTGATAAAATTCTTCGAAGACAAAATGTTCATCTTCTCCTTTCAATGAAGCGATTTCCGCACTTCTTCTCACGATTCTTTTAAAATCGCGATTTTCATACACTCTTAAGACGATGAAAACGATCATCAACGCTAAGAAGACGATAAAAATAGGTAAAGAGATAAATAAATATTCATATGGATAAATTTTTAAAACCATATAAACAATTAAATAAATGTTAGTGGCAAGATTAATGAGAGAAACGGCACCGAAAATGATAGCGAGATAAATAAATCTTTTATGACTTATCTTTTCTAACAACTTGAGAAATTTTTTTCCATACATCGAATCTATCATCTAATTATTCTTCTTCTATCTTTTTAAAACACGGAATATATTCTAGCGGAGCGTCTACTTCGATAATTTGTTCCCCTCGATAAATTTTTAAACTGTGAATGTCTTCCCATTTACCTCTAGGTAAATATAGTTTTCTTCTCCTCTGTTTATAAGAGAATATCGGAGCGATCAAATAATCGCTACCAAACATATATTGATCATCTATGTCATAACATTTTAAATCGCTTGGAAATTCAAAAAACATCGTGCGCATCAAAGGAAAACCGTAAGTAGAAGCTTCAGCGAATATTTTTTCTAAATAAGGTTTCATCATTTCTCTTAGCCTTAAATTTTTAAGTAAAATTGCATAGACTTCTTCACCAAAACTATATAGTTCATTTGCTCGGCCTGTATGGGTAAATCCCCCACCATAATCTTCATTATCAAAAGGTTTTATGTCGTGTGGTCTTCTATCCCCATGCATCCTCAATACTGGCGTAAAGATGGACCATTCGAACCATCGAATTAAAAGTTCGATCCATTCTTCATCTAAAACATTTCCCGCAAAACCTCCAATATCAGAGCTCCACCACGGGATGAAAGATAAGCCGACGTTAAGCGAAGAAAGAAATTGATCTTTTAAAGAGATGAAATTAGAAGCAATATCGCCACTCCAAAGAAGCGCCCCTTCTTTCGCACTATTGAACCAAGCAGAACGAATTAAGGAAATTTTATTGCCTTCTTTTTGATGTTTATTAAAAGCTTTTAAATAGTAATAAGGATAGATATTACCCACTTCTAAATTTTTACCTAATTTATAATTGAAATTTGAAAAATTATAAGATGTATATTCAGGTTCAGCTTGATCTAGCCAAAGGTAATCGATGCCTAAATCCAAATAATTTTTTTTCACTAAGTTATAGACAAATTCTCCTGCTTCTTCGTTAGTGAAATCGACGATTTGGCATTCGCCTTGAAAGACGTAAGCAAAAGATTTATCAATACTTTCGATTAGATAATTATTGTCATTCATAAAAGAAAAATATTTCGATAATTTATCGACGGTAGGCCAAATAGAAATAAATATTTTAATATCTAATTTATGAACTATTTCAATCATTTTATCGACATCTTGCCAATATTTGAAATCAAATTCCCATTCCCCTTGTCTCGTCCAATGGAAGTAATCGATAATAATCGAACTTAATTTAATATTTCTTCTTTCATATTCGTTTACGACATCTAAAACTTCTTTAGGGGTACGGTAACGAAGTTTCGATTGCCATAACCCTAATAAAGAAGAAGGAAATTTAGGTGCTCTACCTACGAAAGAAGACACTTCTTCAATAATCTTTTTAGGACTATCTTCGACGCATATTAAATAATCTAAAGAATGGGTAAGATAAGCTTGAAATTCATTCATGTTCTTTAAAAAAGAAACTTCCCCAATAGAAGGATTATTCCATAAGAAACCATAATGATAATTCGAAAGATAGAAAGGTATACTTACTTGCGAATTTCTTTGCGCTAGTTCGAGCTTTATTCCTTTTAAATTTAAGACTCCTTCTTGATATTGCCCCATACCATAAATTTTTTCATCTTCAAAAGCTTCAAATTGAACTTTTAATTTGTAGCCACCTTCTACTTTTTCATAAGTTCTAGCTCTTGTTTTTAAGGCAGGTGAATGAAGTTGATCAAAATCGAAATCACGATATTTTTCTTTTAAAATTAGATGATTCAAATCATCTTTATAAAAACTTATCTCTCCTAAGGTAGTAATTTTCATCAAGGCGTGACCATTTTTTATAAGAAAATAATTTTCAAATTTTTGAACGCTTAATTGGCCTATTGTTTGTTCGCTTAACGCCCAATCATTTAAACTTATTTCTTCTTTGTAACTCCCCTTCACGCGCAAGGAATTTTTCCCCATAGCAAAAATGATTATTTTTTCATCTTCATTTTGGAAAATAACTTTATTATCCACTACTTCTAACATAATTTTTACCTACATATAGTTTACAAAAAATGATATCTAACTTGAAGTAATGTTTTCTCTTTACTCTATTACTAGAAATAAATATTAGGTTATAATAAAAATAACATGAAACACCGAAGAAAAATCGTTTCTATCATTTTCTTACCCTTACTACTTAGCGCTTGTGGAAATAGAACTTATCCTATCTCACAATATTTTTTAAATATTGATTACGTCGATGATTTTACTATCTTGCAACTGACTGACATTCATTTAGGTATTACGACGAACTTAAAAGAACAAGAACAATATTTAAATAACTTAATCGACGCTGCTTCTCCTCATATGATCGTCATCACTGGCGATACATTTATGAATGCTTCAAAAAATGAAGTTGATTTTATCTATTCATATTTCGATTCATTAAACATTCCTTGGTCGATCGTTTGGGGCAATCATGATAGGCAAGGCTTTTATGCTCCAAATTATGTCGTTGATGAACTTAGTAAATATCAAAATGTCATTTTCACTAATTTAAAAAATGATGATGTGTACGGTGATTCTAATTACGTCGTCAACTTAAAAGATGAAAATGAAACGATTTGGCGATTATACATGCTAGATTCTAATTCATATTACGATGAAGGCTCTATCGCCTACAATTATGACATCATTAGACCTGATCAAATTAAATGGTATGAAAAAGCTATAAATTACGAAGAAGGATTTAATATTCCTTCGCTTATGTTCATCCACATTCCTTTACCAGAACTTAGTTACGCTATCGAGGAATTAAAAGTAAATCCGCACGCTTACGAATATAAAGGTGAATTAAAAGAAGATTCTTGGCCAGGATATAAAAATTCCCATATGTTTGAAACAATTAAAAAATATCATTCCACTAAAGGGGTTTTCTTCGGTCATGATCACCTCAACACTTTTGCGGTCAATTATGAAGATGTCATCTTATCTTACGGAGTTAAATCGACGAATAAAATTTATCATGACGCTCTTGCGTTAGGTGGACAAGTTATCACCTTACCACGCGATGGAAGTTTTTCTTTAGATAATTTAGAAAGAATATATCTAACTTATGAAAAATAAATACCTATCTCTTTCGTTAAGTATTTTACTTTATGTTCTAGCAAGTATTGGAATGTTTTATTTCTTCTACTACTTTTTTACTGATGTCATCGTCAATAGCGGCCAAGATATCGATGTTACTTTTCCAGTTTTAATTTTATTAATCTTACCTATTTACGTTTTTTTCTTATATCATTTTTCATTGGCAATCGACAATAAATTAAAACTATATAAAAGATTAATAATCCATTGCTCCATTTTAATATTTCTTTCAATTTATATTATCGTTCATTTAATTTTGACCATTTATTTTGTCTATCAAGGGTTCGCTATTAATCAACAATTCACTAATTTCTTTCCTTTAGATTACATCATCTACGCTCTTTTAATTCTATTAATATTTAGTGCCTTACTTACCTATAGTGTCCTTAAATTTAAGAAAATAAGAAAAGATAATAATCTAGAAGAGAACAATATTATTAAACCATCGATCAAACTTAACTTACCAAAAAAAGGTAAACTACCTTATCTAATTTTAATTATCGTCTATTTATTATTTGCAATGTATTTTTTCATGCAAGGCTTACTAGGTATATTTTTAATTGATTATACGATGATGATGAACCTATTAGGTTCATTAGTAGTCTTAATTTTATGTTTTGCTCCAACGATACTCATTTTTATTTATTATTTTGGTTATTTAAGGATGAAAGAAGAAAAGAAAAATAAATTCTATCTCATTAGCCTCATTTCCACTTCTTCATCATTCATATTGTTGCTCATCTTATACATCGTCCAACTAAGCATAAATAAGATGTTTGTCATCGAATCTTTACAAGCCTTCTTCCCTCTTGATTTTGCCGCTTCATTAAATATTGGCCCACTTATTTTATTCTTGCTTATGGCTTTACCCACATCGATAGCGGCTACCGTTTATTTATTAAGATTCTTAAAAAAGAAAAAATAAAATTAGTCTTTGAATCAAATTATTATTTTCGAGAAAAATAAAGTCAGATTTTATTTTGCTCGTAATTTTATATTTTAATTTAAAATTTCTAGTTACAACAATGAGATAGGAATTAGATAACAATTTCTATTGATCGGCATAATGTCTTCACTTGTACATATTACTAAGCCAGGTTTAACCTCTAATTGGAATTTATTTAATACAGAAAAATTTTTATCAGGATTGCTTGGCTCTTTATTTTTCTTTATTTCGATAGGATAAATAGAGTCATGGGTTACAATTAATAAATCTATCTCTTTTTTATCGATGTCTCGATAATAATATAAATTGTTCGCTTGCTTACCACTATTAAGATAACTTTTAACTATTTCACTTACGATATAAGTTTCTAAAATTGCCCCATCCATATTACCGCACTCTAACGTTTTAGCATTCGGCCAACGGCAAAGATAACTAACAAGCCCTGTATCCATAAAATAAAGCTTAGGGGTTTTTATCAATCTATCCGTCACCTTCGAATGATAAGGATGAAGAATAAAAATTACTCCACTTCTTTCTAAAATGGTTATCCATGATTTAACTGTTGGGGCGGAAACGCCAATTTGTTTAGAAATTTCATCATATTTTAATTCTTGACTAGTTCTTGCTGCAACATAGACTAAAAAATCATAAAATTCGTTCAATTTGCCCACTTGAGATAAGTCTTTAATATCACGTTCTAAATAGGTATTAATGTAATCACTATAATATTTATCTCTATCAATCTCACTAGCATTAATTTTGGGCATACCTCCTTTAAATATTAATTCGTATATCTCTTCCGTACTTTTATGAGCGTATGTCATTCTTTTTAAAAACTCTATATTAGGATTAAATACGCCATAATTTCTATTTTCTATCTCTTGTTTTGATAAAGACGATAATTCAAAAATTGCTACTCTACCCGCTAATGAATCGGAGATATTTTTCATCATCAAAAATTTTTGTGAACCAGTTAGCCAAAATAAACCATTTGCGTCTTTGCCTTCATAAGATAATTTATCCACTATATCTTTTATTTTTTCTAAAATTGAAGGAACTTTTTGAAATTCATCAATTAATATGGGCGGTTTATAAGTTTCAAAAAATAATGAAGGATCTTCCGTTGCTAATTTTCTTATCATCCTATCATCGAAACTAACATATTTTCTATTTGCTTCTTTGATATGATTTAGCATAGTGGATTTTCCAACTTGGCGTTGTCCGCATACCATAATAACAGGATAATGTTTATTATTTTCAATAATAATTTTTTCAATATTTCTGGTTATATACATATGGTTTCTCCGAGAAAAATAAATTCTAATTTTATTTTACTCGAAATTTATTCACTTTATCAATAATTTCTTAATAAAAAAATAGGACACACAAGGAATCCTATTATATCTCGCTTTGGTGGCTCAACCCAGATTCGAACTGGGGACACACGGATTTTCAGTCCGATGCTCTACCTACTGAGCTATCGAGCCAAAATGCCTGGCGGACCTGACGGGAATCGAACCCGCGATCTCCTCTGTGACAGAGAGGCATGTTAACCGCTACACCACAGGTCCACGTATGCTTAAATATTATCTATTATTCATCTATTTATTGCAATAGATTTTTTTAAAATAACTAAATTTGTTTCAAAATAAAAAAGGGTGATTAATCACCCTTCTTAATATAATTATTTAAAATTAGTAATTAATAATTTTCTGCTCTTAATTCAAAATAAGATTTTGCGTGCTTACAAACAGGACACACTTCTGGCGCAGCTTTACCGACGTGAATATGACCGCAGTTACGACATTTCCAAATGACGACATCTTCTTTGATGAAGACGTGATCAGTCTTAAGATTTTCTAATAATTTAAGATATCTTTTTTCGTGTTCTGCTTCGATCTTCGCTACACCTTCCATTTGAGCAGCAATTTCTAAGAAACCTTCTTTTCTAGCTGTTTCAGCCATTTCCTTATACATTTCGGTCCATTCATAGTTTTCACCATTCGCTGCGTCTAGAAGGTTTTCCATCGTCGTAGGAACACTACCCTCATGAAGTGCCTTGAACCAAAGTTCAGCATGTTCTTTTTCATTCGCTGCCGTCTCTTCAAAAATTGCAGCAATTTGTTCGTAGCCTTCTTTTCTAGCTTTAGAAGCATAATAAGTATACTTATTACGCGCTTGTGATTCGCCAGCGAAAGCTGCCCACAAATTCTTTTCTGTTTCAGTGCCTTTTAAACTTTTTGCCATATGTAACTTTTATCCTCCTTTACATACTTTATTAAGTATATCTCAGCATTTATATTCTAGCAAATTAAATGCTCAATCTCTAATGCAATTCATCCGGTAATTCGATATATTCATAATTCGTCTTATTATTTGGATTATTTGCAACTCTTTTCATCTCTTGATAAACTTCATCTCTCAATTTCTTCACCGCTTCAGGCTTCGATAAAGTTTCATCAGGGTAAAATGGCCCACTTAATGTGACGTCGACTCGCGGCTTTTTAAATGGCCACTTCGCTGGACGATAAGTCGAAGTCGCTACGACGGACGGTAAATTTAAATTGATAGGATAATGGAACGCTCGCGTGCCGAAATCACGAATCTTCGTACAAAATGGCCAAATATGTTCCTCTGGATAAACTAAAATACAATTTTTCTTATCTTTAGCGTAATAAGTGATGGCTTCGACAAATTTTCGAGCGTGTGATAAATCGCTTGGTACAGGAATGGCGCCAAGCATTTCCACGATCGTCTTAATACCTTTGATAGAAAATGTTTCTTGCGAAGCAATCGTGCGAACGCGGCGGTAAGGATTACATAGGACGACATGCGCTCCTAAGTCTAAATTTAAAGTATGATTTGCGTATAAGAAATAACCAGTTTTCTTCACCTTCTTCATCACCGCTTTTCGGTTATGAATTTTCGTTCCGTGAACGATTTTTGTAATGAGACCAATAATTGGGGTAGCGAAAACGAAATAAAGTATCCAAGAGAAAAATCTAAAGAAAATATTCTTCTTGATAAATTTATAATTTTTCTTCAAAGGTTTGAGAACAGGTTTAGTTTTAGCAAAATCATCTTTTCTTTCATCTGTATAATAAATTACTTTAGTTTGTAATTTTTTTGTCACTGGAGGAAGATGTTTTTTCGTCTCATGAATCCTAATCGCGTCTTTTAACATTTGTTCCATTTGATCCATACTCTTTTCGAAAGAAAAATGCGAACCAAAGCCTTCATATTCTTTAGAAATTTTGGCTTTTTCTTCCGGATGTTCAATCCAATAAGTAATTTTATCGGATAAATCTTTCATCGATCGATAATCGAATAAATTCATCGGATGAAGAGCAAAACGATTGGTCGCTGAACGGGGTGAATTAGAGATGACTGGCACTAGGCCACACGTCAGAGCTTCCACGCAAGAAATTGCTTCGATTTCAATCAAAGAAGGATGGACGTAAAGATCACAATAATTGATGACATCGACTATTTCTTCTCTGCTAAAAAATTTGACGATTGGGGGATTAGGTAAATGTTTACCTAATTTAGCGATCTTATCCGCTTGTGGACCACTTCCGGCAAAAATTAATTGGATCTTATCTTTATATTTATTTTGTTCGATAGCCTTAATTAAAAATAGATGATTTTTTTCTTTGGAAAGTCTTCCAGTAAAAAGAATTAAAAATTTACCTTCGTATTCTTTTGGTCTCACTACTTCTTTTTTCTTGAAGCGCTTATTGACGCCATTCGAGATGATGTAATCTAAAACGTAATCATTTTTTAAATCGCCGACGTAATCGGAAATAAATTGGGTTGGAAAATGAATCGCATCAACTTTTGAATAGACATTTTTAAAAAATATTTTGTAGACGAAACGATTCCAAAAGCGTGAATTCATGACGAAGAAATGAGAGGTGACATTTTCCGCTTGGGAATGAAAACCCGCCGTAATTGGTTTATCAAATTTTGTAGCAATTTTGACAGCTTTTTTGGCGACGAAAAAAGGAAGCATGATGTGGACGACATCACAATCTTTAATTGCGTCTTCTAAAACCTTGTCATCACCTAAAGAAAACATGACGCCATTTTTCTTCACGTAATTGTTGAATGGCTTAAAATGAAAATCGATAGGAGGAACGATGTAATAGCCTTCCTTCCCCTTCTTATCTAAATCAGGGCAGACAATTCTAACAGTATGGCCTTTCGCTTTGAGTGTATCGATAAGATTTAAAGCAGCGATCGTCGTCCCATTATTAGGTTCGCCTAAGACTTCACAAACGACTGTAACAATCATAATTATTAACCTTCATTATTGTAGCATTAATGGACGTGAATAAAAAGTAGACACGCAAAGACACACGCACCCAAAAGAAGATAGATAGGTGTCAATTTCGACTTGTAAGTTGTAAATAAAGGTGGGAGCAATTCTTTGGCTAAGATGAACATAAGTGAGCCAGCACTTATGGCAATTAAAATAGCTTTCGCTAAATAGTTAGAGAATAATAAGTCACCTAGATGATATCCAACAATAGCGAATGCGTAAGCAGGTAAACTAGAAAGTAACGTCAATAAAATATTGTGAATATTTTTTAATTTACTATCTTTTAAAGAAGAAGACATCGCATAAGCGATGATAATGTTATGAATGAAAAGAATAGCGCTCATGATGTAACCATTTTCAAAATGGCTCGCATCCGCAAAAGATAAACCTAGAGAAAAACCTTCGGGAATATTATGCGTAAAAATAGCGATGAAAAACACTAAAGCGGAAATAAATAGAGACCTTTCCTTACTTCTTTCTAATAATTCTTCCGCATGCATATGGTCTATACAACCATGTTCTTCTTCGTGATGATGCGTGGATAATTTATCCACTAAAATATGTAGAAGATAGAAAAGTAAACCACTACCTAAAATGATTGCTAAACTAGCAAGTGCCCCATAGATTTCATTTCCATCTAGATAAGTAATAAAAGAGGAAATACTTTCATTAAATAATTCTAAGAAAAGAAAAGACAATAATGCACCAGTCGAAAAATTTTGTAAGAAAATGATGATGCTTTTAGGAAATTTCTTCGCTAATAAAGAAAGTAAACTACCTAGAAAAGTCGCACCGAGCGTGGCAAAAAAAGATAAAGTGTAAAAAATAGCCATTTTGATTTAAACGATAGATAAATTTATTTATTCATCCAATCCACTAATTCATCCACACTATAAATATTCGCCCCGTAGACATCTTTAAGATATTTGAGGCCATATTCATAGTCTTCTTGGGTGAAAGAATTCGTACAATCTTTACAAACATTTACTTCGTAACCTAATTGGTAAGCATCCGCGGATGTATGTCTTACACACATATGGGTATGTAGACCAGTTAATATTAAACTTTCCACCCCTAATTCTTTTAAAAGTAAATCTAAATCCGTATGGAAGAAGCCGCTATAACGACGTTTAGGAACGATGTAATCACATTCTTGCACTTCTAATTCAGGAATAACTTCCGCTCCTTTCGTGCCCGCGATAGCGTGGTCGCCCCAGAGCTTAAGTTCATGATCGATACCTTTAATATGAGCGTCGTTACTAAAGATGACAGGAATATGATGTTTTCTAGCTTCATTTAATAAACGTTTGGTCGGTGCGATGATGCTTAACGCTCTATCGCAAGTTAAAGCCCCCGTAACAAAGTCATTGAGCATGTCGACGACGAGGATGGCAGTATGTTTTTTATCCATATAATTCTTCTCCTTTAATTATAATTAAATATTAAAATATTTTTACTTTAAAGACAAACTATAAGTGACATTTAATAGAAAAGTTCAATTAATTAATGACAATAATTTTCTTAAATAGAAAATTTAAGTTATTGAAGTTTCAACATTATTTTTTTCTTTTAATGCCGTGCATCTCATAAAAGATATCACTTAATTTATAGCCTAACCAGCCAACCATGATTTCAAAATCTTCTAAAGAGCAAACTTTAGTTTCATATGTTTCTAGAAGAATGTCCATAATTTGCTCATCTTTTAGACCTTGGTCTCTAAATCGAGAGACAAGCGTTTTAAATTCGTTATAATCCATAACGTTTCCTTTCGACTATAAATAAATATTATGATTCTTATTTTATAATAGATGATGACAGTTTAATCAATTCTAAACAATAATGTTATCGAACAAAAAAAGCACCTACCGGTGCAATTATTTTCTATCGGTTGCGGAGGGAGGATTTGAACCTCCGACCTCCGGGTTATGAGCCCGACGAGCTACCAGACTGCTCTACCCCGCGATGTGCTTACTTATTCTAGGACGTTAAGCCTTGCTTTGCAACATTAAATTTTAGGAGATAGTCTAGTTCTCACTTTTTTTCAGTTTTAGACGCTTTCTCATCTTAAGATGATTAGCTAAATCACTATAACGATAACTTACATCGTCCATCAGACTCTTAACAAGGAAGATGCCAAGTCCTCCAATCGGTCTATCTTTCGCTTCTAAAGTGATGTTAGGATCATTTTTTGTCAAAGGATTAAATGCCACACCATAATCGATGAATTCCATGTATAAATCTTCCTCTTTTATTTGGTAGGCAAAGATGAAATTACCAACTTTACCACCGTAGGCATAATTTTTAATATTTGCAAGTATTTCTTCTAACACTAAGGAGACATTATAAATATCTTTTACGTCCGCATCAGAATCTTCTAATTTCTTAGAAATTAAATTAGTTAACGATTCCAAGGTTTCATCATTTGTAGGAAGAAACAATTTATGCATATTTTGCAAACTTGAAGATTTAGCAAGATAAGTAAAACAAACTTGGGTAATATCATCACTTTGTTCATAACCAGCGACGAAATCATCGATATCTTTTGAAATAATTTCAATCATTTTCGTATCGTCGATAGGTGAAACGACTTCGCTAAATAGTTTCAATAATCTTTCTTCACCATAAAGTTCTTCTTTTTCATTCGTCGCTTCCGTCACTCCATCCGTGTAAAGATAGACGCTATCGCCTGGATGAAGTTTTAAATGTTCCTCTTTATATTTGAAGTTTTTAATTCCACCTAAGACGAATGATGGACGAGTCTTAAGATAACTAGCTTCATTATTTAAGATGACGATAGGTGGATTATGACCAGCGTTAACGTAAGTCATTTCTCCACTTGAAACATCTACCATCGCCATAAAAGCGGTGACGAACATTTCTGAATCGTTATTTTCACATAGTGAATTATTCGTTTCATTAAAAATTTCAGCTGGGGTTTTAGTACGCGTTTCCGCAAGTGACTTAATGAGCGTTTTTGCCCTCATCATAAATAGCGCAGCGGGTATACCTTTACCGCTTACATCTGCAATTAAGAAGACGAATCTTTGTCCATCGATGAAGAAGAAGTCGTAGAAATCGCCCCCTACTTCTTTAGCGGTGTCCATCTTAGCGAATATATTAAATTCATCACGTTCTGGATAAGGTGGAAATAAAGTCGGTAGAGAAGAAGATTGAATCGATTTCGCTAACGCTAAATCTTGTGCGTTACGATTCTTCTCTTCTTCGATGAATCGTTTTAAGGCATCGACAGTCGTATTGATACCATCGCTTAAATCTCTAAATTCTTTATTATGCCTAACGTTTACTTCGACATCTAAATTACCTTTGGTAATTTGTTTTAAAGAACTATTAACTTGATAAATGCCGTTGATGACAATACGTTGAACGAGTAAAGAAATTAAGATGAAGATGACGATAAATAAGAATAAAGTACCGATCGTAAGAGCGATTAAAGAAGTTATCTCACTAGCGAAAGCATCGATGAATGGCACGGTCGCAACTAAGACATAATCATCGCTCGGATCGAGAGTCAAAATATTAGGTCCACGCACGAAAGAGACGAAACTTTCCCGTCCCCCACAATAGAAATTAGTGAAATGATCTTCACTCCACGAAGAAGAAAGATATTCTTCACTGATACCATATTCTTCTAAAGGCTTACCAATCCAGCTAGAAGAAACATTTTCTTCATTCGTAATGCCTTTAATAACATGCTTTTTATAACTTATTCCATCGATTTCATAATCTTCTAATTCAGCGTAGATTATCTTGCCGGTATTAGAGATGGTAATTGGTTTAATTAAGTTTTCAAAACTTAATCTTTCCATCCTCTCCAAAATATCTTCAGGATTCGTACCTACTTGAATGACACCGATATGAGAATCGTTTAGTTTAATGCCAGCATATTGCCAACTTTGACCACTAGAATCAGTCAAAATATCTTGTGCATAAGTTGCTTCTTGGCTCGCATAGATGTAATTCATGAAATCCACAGATTGCTGATTGTAACTAGGATTAGAAGAATCGAGATTTCGATTGTACATATCGTAACCAAAATAGCCAATTGTCGTGCTACCTAGAATGTAGCCACCAGCTTCAGGATTATTAATATCAGTTGTCGGATTTATTACTTGTCCAGGATCGATCAAATGTAAAGAAGTGGCTTTCACTCCACTTGCGATAGGATAAAGTTTTTCCATGATTGGTTTGACATGAACCGTAAAATATTGATCGAATAATTGATATTTTTGCGAAGCGCTTCGCGAAGCCGAATCGCTAAATAAATCGTTTGGTTTATAACCCTCTAATGGGTGAGGAACTTCCCCATTTTCATCGTAAGTAACAATTTCAGGATCATTAGGGAAAGCTTCAATATAAAGTGAATAAAAATCGATAGCGAGATGTCTTTCCATCATGAAAGAGGCCGTACCTTCTACTTCGTTTTTAGCTTCAGAAAGTAAAATTAAAGATGCACTTTGTGCACGATTAGCAGTATCTTTCTTCGATTCCTCTAAAGTTTGTTCGAGGTTGTAATAATTTGTTTCGATACTATTTTGTGTCGTCTCTAAAGTCGTTTGAACATTTGTTTTAACATCGCCTACCGCCCCATACCAAAGGACAAGAAAAAAGGTGACAAACGTCACCAAAAATGCGATGCTAACAAAAATTAAGAGCCATTTTTGAAAAGTACGACGCATCGTTAGAATTTAAGATGAAGACTAGTCTTCAATATTTAAAATTTCGATGAAACCAGTCAAGGCAAAGATCGATTGAATCATGTCGTTAGGATGGGCGACGACAAGCTTTCCCCCTTCAGCATCAAGTTTTTTGTGGGTGGAAAGGATGACGCGTAAACCTGCGGAAGAAACATATTCTAAATCTTTGAAATCTAACACTAGGTTTTTGACGCCGCTATCGAGTTCAGCAATCGCTGCTGCAAGCTCAGGTGCAGTCGTCGTATCAAGTCTTCCGTCAACGGCTAAAATAGTTTTATCAGCGTCGACTGTTTTAGTAATCTTCATAACTAAAATCCTCCGTTTTTTTAGATTTATTTAATAATAAATGAAATTGATGAGAAAATGTAGAAAAATACTTTATTCTTCTTTTAAATTATCATTTTCTGGCACTTCTACTTCTTCGATGGCAGATTCTTCTTTCTTTGGTACTTCAACTTCATCTGGTTCAGCAGTTTTTGCTTCGACACTATGAGTAATTACTTCTTCAATTTTATCTGCTTCATCCTTCGTTACCGCACTTGGAACGTAATTAAGATGCGAATAGACAAAGAAGAAAGCAAGCGTCATCGAAGGAATAGCGAAGACGAGCATGAGCATGAACCAAATTTGGCCAATCATACTACCGATTTCTGCAAGTATAAAAACGAACGAAAGTAAGAAAACGAAGCCAGCAAAGATGATAGTTACTAAACCAAAGATACTATAAACTTTGTCATCTAATACCGACTTTTTCACATCCGCGACCACGCTCATCACTAATATGACGAGAGCGAATATGACGCTAAAAAGCATCAAAATTGAAAATGTCATAAAGGAATAAAGAGAGCCTAACGAACCCATGAACGACAACGATTGACTAATAAATAAGAAAATATAGATGACTCCTAAAGCGTAGCCAAAAATCTTAACTAATAAATTTTTATTGGTGACAATTGAAACAATCAAAGCGACGCTTAGACCGACGATGATGAGCATTTGAACGACGAGACTCATAACATCCATCCCTGAGCTCATGCCGCCACTAGATGCTGTCGCAAGCGTGCCGACTATGAATAGAAAATAGAAAAATGCGAACACACTAATGAAGATACAGCTCAACAATTTAGCGTGTCTTTTCAAACCTAAACCTAAATTTTCCATAAATGAATTTTTCCTCCAAGTTTTATTATAAGAATAAATTCGTAAGATGTTAAATAAATTTCTTGGTGGTGTTAAATATGTAACTTTGTTAAAATCAAACTATGAAACGAAAACTAGACGATGAAATTAAGATAATATTCTTCGATATCGATCATACTTTGTTCGATCATCAAGCTGGACATTTCGTCACTTCTAGTTTCAAAGCAATGGAAAAACTCCAGCAAAAAGGCACTAAAATCTTTCTTTGCACGGCTAGACCATATCGTTCGATGATGTGGCTTGGCCCTTTTGCAAGATTAAATTTTGATGGGTTCATCGCCGTTAACGGAGGATTGATCGCTATCGGCAATAAAATTATTCATAAAGACTTATTAGAACCTGCACTAATTAATAAGTTAGTCAATTATGCCAAACAAAGAAAATTGACATTAGAAATAATGACGACTGAAAATGCATTTTTTGCGACTGAAGAAAGCGATATTTCTAGGCAGTTTATGACCAATTGGAAAGAGACGAAGCCAAACTATAAACCTTATAGGAATGAAGAAGTGACAAGCGCTTTACTTTTTTCTAAAGATGACGAAGGACAATTTTTAAAAACTTTAGGTTGTTACTTTCATCGCTTTTGCGACGTTGGAACAGATATTTATCCCCACCACTTGCAGAAAGGTGAAGGTATCGACATCGTCTTAAAAACTTTAAATATGACAAAGAATAATGCGATGGCGTTCGGTGATGATATCGCGGACATATCGATGTTCGAACACGTAAAATATGGTATCGCTATGGGGAACGCTAAAGAAGAATGTAAAAAGAAAGCTTACTTTGTCACAAAAGATATATCAAAAGATGGCGTAGCCTACGCCTTAAAGCATTTTAAATTAATTTAACTTTATTGATTATAACGACTTTCTCCCCACCACTTTGGGATGAGTTCTTCTAGCTTAATGATTATTTCTTTATCATAATCAAACATTATTTCCATATCTTTGTTCGCAATATTTAATTGCATAAAAAACTCACGGCACGCCCCGCAGGGAAGTTCACTATATTCTCCTCTTGGTGGTCTATCTCTTACGACGAGCATTCTTTTAACTTTCGTTTGTCCGCTACTTTGAAACATATTTAGTGCCGCTACTCTTTCAGCGCACAAATCTAAAACACCGCAGCAGCTTTCAAAACAGAAACCAGTATAAATTGTCCCGTCTTCACTTTCTAAAGCTGCGGCCACGTGATGAGCGTTGATAAATGGCGTTACTTCTTCTGGATGATATTCTTTCTTCGCTGCTTCTAATAATTTTTTCCAAATATCTTGCATATTTTTAATACTTCCTTGGATTTATAAAACTATTATAAGCATTAATTAAAATTGATTTAAGTGTTTCAAAGTATAAAAAATATATAAAAGCAATCAATGCTAATTATATTATTAAATCTTCTTCGTCTAATTCATCGACGATATCGATAAATTTTCTTCCATTGATTTTAAATTGTTTCAATTCTTCTTCATCTATAAAGTCTTTTCTAAATTCATCGTCGTCTAATAAAATGAAACGATTATTTTCATAACTTAAATTCCAATAGACTTCGTCGATGTCTATCATCGTGCCTTCTTCTTTTACAATATCAATTAATTTTTCAAATTCCATAAACAAAAACACCTCTTTTTTTAATTTTACCATCTTTCAAATGCAGTTATTTAATAATGTTACTTAAAATGGATTTTAGTTTTTTTCTTTATCAAGAATATTAACAATTCTTCTACCAAGTTCTATTAATTGATTAAAAAAGGCATCGCTCGATGGAATTTGCTCACGCCTTCCAAAACCAAAAGTATGAATATCTTCGTTTGATGAATTTAAGAAAACATAATCATTTATTCTAATACTATAACGATTGATAAAATCATTTACTGAAACGACAAAAATATTAACGTCACTAGCGAATGCTTCTATCGTAGCAACATAACTTTGATTACACCTTTGAATTTTTTTGATATTTAAGCCGAAGAAATTGTACAAATCATTAAAATCTTCTATCTTTTCAAATTCGACGAGAAATTTTTTGATGCCTAAATAATGCTTTAGTTTAAATTCGCCTTCAAAAATATGTGATTGTGAGTTTAAAAAGATACTTTCATTAAAATCATCATAAAATTTCAAAGGCGTTTGCTTTTCTTCAGATAATATCTTTACATCGAACATATTTTCTAAGTTCGCAACGTACATTATATATTTCTTATTGTTTTTGCTTTCAGGATTGTCTTCAATATAGTCGTTATTGTACATTGATCCGATGACGATAACTTTGTTATTTTTGTAAAGAATATAATAAGGCGCCATGGTAAGATTATGAACTTCAGCTAAATTGTCTTTGATTATACCCACTCCTTCAATCGTCTTAGAAACTGCTAACTTATGAGTGAATTGAATATCTTTTTTCTTCGCTAATGCTTCTGCGATCTTAGTAAGATTAGACAAAACTTGATGCGTCGAATTTTTACGTAATGAAGCATTAATTTTAGCTAATTTATTTAAATCTAAATGATTGCGTGGGCTATTAGAAACTAAAATTACTTTGCTTTTAAGTACATTGACATCTTTTTCATGTAGAGACGAATTGGACATAATGGAATTTAACAATAAGGTCGTTTCCCCTAGATTAAAATTATCATCAGCGAGAATAAAAAATCCTTGATTACCTTTCTTGATAACATTATAAATGTTATTACCACTTTTTAATGAGCTTTCAAGATCGCCCCAATTAGTGTAGCCAATTTCTTTTAGATCTTTCGTAATTGTGTCGTTGCTTTCTACTTTAATTTTATAGTCTGCTTCAAGATAATTTCTTATTTCATCACGGCTCAAGGGATTGTTTGCATTAGAATGTTTTTTCAATATTTCGTAGACTAAGTATGATGGCATATAATTCTCCTTCCATGTTTCACTAATTATTATTATTTTTCATACTATATATCGACGTTTTTAAAATCAATCTAAACCTATTTTTTTATGTTTTAATTAAAAACAAAAATTTTATGCATTTATTTTTTTAAAATGTAGCCACATCGCATATTTTATAAGAATCAAAATGAAAAATACTTATCTAAAATTTAGAAAGGAAAAATAAAAAATGCTTAGATTTAAAGAACTGGTAAATAATAACATCTTAATGAGTGGAGAAACTGGTGCGGGTAAAAGCTACATATTGCATAAAATTATCGAAGAAATAAGAAAGGAGGATGAAGAAACTTTAATTTACATATCTGATCCTAAATTCGTGGAATTCAAAAAAGACATCAATAATCAAAATATTCTTTCTTACGACGCTTTAGAAATAGCAAAGATTATCAAAGAAAGACAAAATGCCATAAAAAATGATAAAAATATATCATTTAATCATCTCTTCATCATTTATGATGAAATTGGTTTATTATTGCCTCCTTCTTGTTCAATTGCGAAATCATCTATGAGGAAAGAAGCCATCGAAGATTCAATTATTAAATCCTGTAACGGCAAGGCATTTAAAGATATTAACGTGCATCTTATTGCCGCTACGCAAACACCTGCAAGATTTACCCTTGAAGAAACTTTCGATAAATTTGATTTATACTTTGAAATTAAAACTAATCTTGACGAAGATAATGATTATTACTTAAAGATGCTGAAAAAGAAATTTGGTAAAAATATTTATGAATTATGCACTACTCATTTAGATGAAAGATTCATCATCATTTATAAATTGGAGAAATAATATGAAACAATATCAAATCTTAATAGATGGTAAATGCGTTAAAACGGCTACAAATTACTACGGAACACTAATTTCATTTATTACCGAGATTGAAAACGTCATTCATTCATACTTTGGAGCACTTGGTGTTCTTGGCTTACCTTTTCCATTTGAATCTTACTTATTATTTGATGACGAACTTGAAACAAATATTGATTTAAAAAATAAAGCTGATGATATATTAGATATCTTTCGTTTATTTAGAGTCATAAAAAATTTCACCGTTGCAGATTGGACTAATTTACACTTTGAAAACATTTCTTTTCATGGTGATGATTGGGATTTTAGTTTAATCAATAAAAGAAATGAAACGATCATCGATGTGAAAGATGGTGAATATTATTTGAAGACGAACGTATTTTCAAATTATAAATATCGAGGAAAACGTTACTTTAATTTCTATTTAAATAACGTCGTCGTAGACAAAAATAGTTCTTTAAGATTAGGAGAAAGAGTAAGAAAAAGCATTCTTTTAAATTAAGAAGAAAAAATAAATAAAAGCATAAATAAAACACCAAGCGAGACAGAAAAAGCTTTCGCTAAAGAATTGAACGATTTTTTTCAATCCATAATTGATAATGAAGGAATCGTGTTAGAGGATGAAGAAAATTAAAGTCTTCACCAAAAGCACTTTAAACTTCGTGATTTTCCGTGATGGGAGATTTGAACACACGATATAAATTTGCTTTTTTTTATAATGACTTTATTCATGAATTTCATTTGATTTCTAATAGATGCGTTTAACGGCATATATTCATATAGTAAACAATTAATTAAACAAATAAATAAAAAAACAGGATTAATAAATAATCCTGATTTAATCCGATGGTGACCCGTACGGGATTCGAACCCATGAATGTATCCTTGAAAGGGATATGAGTTAAGCCTCTTCTCCAACGGGCCATCTTGTGGCGCTTACTGAGGGACTTGAACCCACGACCGATCGGTTAACAGCCGATTGCTCTACCGACTGAGCTAAGTAAGCATGCACTAAATATTAGCACAATAAAGAAATAAGTAAAAGAGAATTAATCGATTTTTTTCGCTAAAATATCGATGACGTCAGAAACTTTCGTCAAAGTTTCAAGTTCTTCGTTTTCAAAAGTGACGTGAAATTCATTTTCAAAGTCCATGATAACTTCTAATAAATCTAAGGAGTCTACACCTAAATCGGTCAAAGCCGTCTCGAGACTAATTTTACGTGGATCAAGTTTGAACTTGGAGACGAAGATGTCTCTTACTTTTTGTGCAATCACTTCTTTGGTCATATATCTTTTACCTCGTTAGATACTTTAACAAATTATCGTGCGGATTGCAAAAAGAAAAGGGCTTAACACCCTTTCCCCTCCTATAATTATTAATTCTCGTAGAACATTAAGCTCGTGCGATCAATCTTAGTTGAAATATCTACTTGCAAAGAATTTTCCTCCGAAAGTTCAGTTTTCACTTCCGTAAATTTTGAATCGATCGTGGCATTTAACGACGTGACGATAGTCGTCACCGTCGCTACTAGTCCTGCAAAGATCGTCAACACTAAGACGATGCCTAATAATTGGCCTTTAATTTCTGACATTACTTCACCCCCTTTCTTCAGTTGTAATATCCGATGACCGTTGCCCCATTCACCCGTATGGTTAAATCTCCTCCACCAAGTAGGAATGGATGACAATCTCTTTCAATAATAAATTCAAATAAATCACCAAATGAAGGTGCAATTGGTTCGTAAATGATACGTGTTCCTTCAAAAGAAGAAACATATTGTAATGTTTGTTCGCTCACAAAGCCTTCCTTGGCCACTAAGAATCCAACATTAAATGAAATAGTGTCAAGTTCAGTATAAACCGCCTGAATATTGATCATATCGACGCCGAAGACAAAAAGTTCGATGACGAAGACGAGCGATAATAGAAAAGATAGACTAGAACCCACTTATTAATTCCCCCACGATTAAGATGATACCAAATGCTAAGATAATCATGATGATGCCCGCTCCAATGAGAGGAAACATCGACATACTATCGAGTTTTGATAACTGAGCATTCAATTTTTCATCCAAAGTTTCTTTACGCATCCTACTTAAGAGCGTGTTAAATTGGTAAAGATAATTATTATCGATTCCCATATCCACCATCTGGTAGATAGACATCATCACTTGCTCGTATAAAGGCGAATTAAATTGATGAGCAAAAGCGATGTAAGGCTGGATAGATTTATCGTTATCAACTTCCTTTAAAAAGTAATCGATGTCTTCTTTGAAACTATCACTCACGTATTGTTTGCATTCTTCGAATCCTCGATAGATGTTATAGCCGTTATTTAAGAAAATACGAAAGTAAGATAGCATCGACACGAATTCTATTTTTTTCATCGCTTGTCTCTTAGTTTTGATCGATGAATATCTTTTAATATAAAAGAGATTAAAAATGATGATGAAAAAGAAAGAAATAATAGCAATATAAAGTTGAAAATATAGAATATTAATCGTTAAGGCAGTTGCGATGATAAAACCATTAATAAGACATAGTCTTAATATTTCTTTTTTATAAGAAAGATTTAATTCTTCTATCTGTTTTTTAAAATTCTTCATGCATTTCTCCTAACTGTTCATCCTTAGTAGCGCGAACGATAAATATGTGGGCTGAAATCAACATAAATATAAAGAAGATCAAGACTAGATAAGGGAATATAGGATTTTTGAGCATTTCAAGATAGAAACTAGGAATGAGGAATCTAGTCATGAGCAATATTGCTAAAGCTAAGAACCAAAGAAGTGAAAAATTTAATAAAGAACGTCTAATCTTCAATTTCATCATAAGCGCTCTCGCATTTAAATTTTCCATCTCCTCTAAAATAAGCGATGACATTTGAACAATATTGCCACCTTGTTCAAAATAAAGTAGCAAAATACGGTAGTAGACATCAAAAGCACTAATCTTAAAATAATTTCTTAAATGACCAATTGCGGTAAGTCTATCTTCATGCTCTAAAGTCGATAAATATTCTTTAATAGAAGGTGATAAACTTTCACTAATCGATTCGTATGCGGCGTCCACGCTATTTTTAACATTTATGGCGATTGTGAAGTTGTATGAAAAGTTATAGCATTCCTCTATATGCCTTAATTTTTCATTATGTTTCACAATCTTTTTTCTCGCGTAAATTATCGTGTATGAAACACTTAAAACAAATACTACAACAGGCACGATAAAATTATTAGTGACAAGATAGCTTGCAAGAACAACGAGCAGAAAAACGATACCTAAAAGTAGATAAATTAATAAATTATTACTCTTATTTTTCATCACTTATCTCCTTTAAAAATTGTTCATAATACGTTTTAGATATTTCGTTTTCTAATAGCAATTTTTCGTTTTCTTCCACTAATCTATTTATACATTTACCAAATTGATAAATTTCATGATTTCGCCCTTTTTCATCAACTTCAACCACTTGTTTTAACCGTCTTTTATAAACTCCATTTTGATAGATCTGCTCGACGTAGAAATAGAAACGAAAATGATGATTAATATCTTCTTTTAGGTCTCCGTTATCAAGCTTTAAATTTTCATTAGCACACATCCTCGCCATACGACTACTTACACTTTTTGCATCTAAAGAATGAATAGTCGTTATAAGCGGATGACCGCTCATGGCACTAGAAAGAACATCGTACATTTCTTCTCCTCTAGCCTCCGCTATGACAATGAATGTTGGGCTGGCACGTAAAGCATTTTTTATCAATGATTTGAAGTCTATAGATGGATGTTCTTCGTTTAATTGCCATAAGGAAAAATCGGCACCATTTTCATTTAAACATTCGTCATCTAATTCCAAAATATTATCTATGATGATGACTCTTTCTTTTTGATCAATTAAAGATAAGACAAATTTTTGAAATTCAGTTTTGCCTGATCCCGCCCTCCCTGAAATGATGATTGATAAGTGACTTGCTAAGATCGATTTAATTAACCAAACGAGAGATTTTGGCAGAAATTCACCGTTATTTTGTATAACTAAACCAGGATGACTAACACGGATGGAAAAATTAGTTATCTTCTCTCTTCTTTTTCTTGCGATAGATGGATGAAGTGCGTTGAGTCGATAGCGATCGATACTTACATCTAAAATAGGATGAGCGTAACTAAATAATTTTTCAGTTAAATTTGCAATTTGCCTTATAAAATCATTCACGCTATTTTCTTCGATTTCTAAATTAACTTTTTTCCATCCCTCCAATTTGTTCTGAATAAAAATAGCTTCTCCGTTATAAGTGATATCGGTAATATTTTCATCATCTAAAAGCGATGCAAGAAAAGAATTTTTTAAATATGTTAGCGCTCTATTTTCACTCATGTTAGACTCCCTCTACGAGTTCAAAAGTTAAAGCGTTATCGTAACTTAGAAATAAGGTTACTGGTGCGTGAATTGAAATTCTTACAGCATCACATTTATCTAAGCGACAAGTAGTGTTAGAACTAGCGAAATAAAAATAGAAACCCACTTCAAAACTTTTCGTATAACTTTCTAATGTATAAGTTAAAAAATCTAGAACTACTTCCTTTACTTTATAAACGTCGTAATTGACGATGTAATTACCTCCACTTTCATCAGTTTCAATCACTACAGCTTGCTCTAAAACACCACGATTTAAAGAATAAAAATTTCTTTGGATACCATTCATTTGAAAAGTTCCAACAAATAATTCGAATGAGCAGATAAGTAAGAAAATAGAGATAATAATATTTGGCATTAATAAGTTACCTCCACTTTCGTTTCATCCACTTGGCTTTCATCTGCATGTTCCACAATTTGACAAAAATATGAATCATAGCAACTTCCAAATATTGAATTTGTTTCATCTAGATAAAATTTATAAGTGAAAGTAAATTCGTTAGGAAGATTGAGTGTAAATCTCAAAGTAAATTGTGTTGAACAAATTGTGTCTAAATTATTTGTGGGGATGTAAAAATATCTTTCGTTCTTTTCATAACCAGCATATTTAATTGAAGACATCGTATTCGTTTTTGCATTGTAATATAATTCGTCGAAGCGAATCTTGTAAGAGAATACTTCCCCTTCACGACTATAAAAAATAAGCTTAACTGGAATAATTCTTTCTCTAGGATATTCATGCGATTTCGCAGTTATATACGTATAAGCGCCATCATAATCTAGAAAAGATAATGTTCCTAAGCCAATTTCATAAAAATCGACATTGTAACCATCGTATGATCTTTCATAATCGACAGTTATATCTTGTAAGGTAAAATAGTGACCACGTGTTACATTTTTCTTTTCACTAAAATTATGTAATGTAACGACATCACGACCTTTATAAACACCATGATGATCTGTAAACGCTACGTTGTAACTACTACGATATTCACCATCTTTTGCTTCGACATCAAAAATATCTTTTTCAGGAAATTTGGCCATAAAATGTCGACTTACGCCATCCAAAATATGAGCTTTTGTAATGACAACATGCAATATTGGTAAATCGTATTTACCATAAAAGTCTTGCCATTTTAAGATAAATGAAGCATCCCATACTAATAATTCATTCCCATTTCCTATTAGTTCGACAAGCCTTACTAATGGATCTACGCCTTCTATTGAGTTTTTATCGTAAGAGTCTGTGCAATAAAGCGAAAGTACATAAACTCCAAATTCATCAACTTCAAAAGAGAGAGTAAGTGTCGTATCATTGCCATATTTAGCAGGTAGAAGCTCAAAGGTTTGAATTCGTAAATCAAAAGTTATTTCGTTTTTAATCCCAAAAGCCTGTTGCTGATTAAATGGCAAGGCCAATGCTAAAAGACAGACACCTACTTCTCTTATCATGAAATGTTCCTTATTATCTAGTTCCCATCAACGCATCATAAAATCTACGTGATGCAAGCTTTTTGAGACGGAAAAATGTCGCTCTACTATAAGTCTTTTCCCACCAATAAGGTTTCGCATTAAAGAAATATTCATTATTGATGAATTCACGGTCAAGACTATCTAATTTAGCGAAAGCATTTTCCACCCATTTGATGCATGCTTCTTCATCTTCAAACTCTTCATCGCAATTATCGCTTAGAATGAGTTTATCATTACGACAACCAGATTTGATTGATAAATAAGTGATAGCAAGATTTTTTAAATAACTAGAAATCTTTGTTTCATTCGTCTGACGACCCATAAGTCTTTCCTACCTTTCAATGGATTAA
Organism: uncultured bacterium; assembly: GCA_949285455.1. GTDB lineage: Bacteria > Bacillota_I > Bacilli_A > RFN20 > CAG-826 > CALVUG01. The sequence goes on from CASDXP010000006.1 coordinate 29,449, forward strand.
TACACGCAAAATAGGGACGAGTGACCCTAAATTTTTTTTTGATATATTTCTAAGCTTTGCTTAGTTTACTATCAATTTTTTACCAACATTTTGTTATAATTAAATTATGATAATTCTTGTCGGTGCCTCCGCTAGTGGAAAGACGGAAGTCGCTAAATATTTAAAACAACATTACGGTATTAGAAAAGTCGTGACTCATACGACGCGCTCGATGCGCACGAATGAGGTTGATGGCGTCGATTATCATTTCGTCGATAAACAGACATTTTTAGCATTGAAAAATCAGAATTATTTTATTGAAGTTACAAATTACAATAATAATTATTATGGTACATCACGTGATGAGGTAAGCGATGATAAAGTTCTCATCGTCGATCCTAATGGCTTGAAGGCCTTCCTTTCTTTAAAAGATGATCGTATCGTTTCCTTCTTTTTGAAGGCAGATGATGAAATTCGCCTAGAACGCATGCTTGCAAGAGGCGACAAACGCGCTGACGCAGAAGCACGCATCGTTTGTGATAAGGATGATTTTAATTTCGATAAAGTCAAGGCTTGTCAATACTTCATCGACTCAAATCATAAAAATATCATAGAGATGGCAGAAGAAATAATCAATTTATATCGTGACCATCTAAAGACAATAAGTAAGATTTAAATACATGCACTAAAGCAGGATTTAGTTTCGCTTCAATGTAGATGCCATTTTCTCGCATGATAGCTTTTTTAACTTCTGCAAATCTTTCAAATTTATAATATGGAATATGATAAGGCAAAAGTAAACTAACGAAAGGATAATCTTTGGTAATATTAGCGCTAATGAGTCTTAATAAAGCGAAGATATCTTCTTCATTAAAAGTTGAGATAAAAATGTCATTTTCCCCACTATCTAGAGGAAAATTACCGTAAAATTGATCAATTTTGTTATAGCAATGAATCAATGGCAAATGTTCGATGTGAAGTTCTTTAATCATCTTTTCTGCACTAATTTTTTGTTCTTCATAAAAATGTGATGATATATCTAAGACATTAATTAAAAGATGAGAATTTAAAGCTTCTTCATAAGTCGATCTAAAAGCTTTTACCAATTCGATAGGTAGACTTTCCACGATGCCAACTGTGTCTATGAGAATAAAAGAAGGAAAGCCTTTTATTTCAATAAGCCTTGTAGAAGTATCAAGTGTCGTAAATAATTTATTTTCAACAGTGACATTTTTCTTTTCTTTTTTTGATAATTTCAATAAAGCATTCATCAAAGAAGATTTTCCAGCATTCGTATAACCCACTAAAGAAACGATAGGATAAATAGAATCAATTCTTTTTCTTCTTCTCGCTTCTCTATTAGATTTGATTTGTCTTAATTGGCGAAGTAAATTATCTCTTTTTTGAGCAAGTAACCTTCGATCGAGAGCAATTTGCTTTTCCCCTACACCACGCGTTGCAGTGTAACCTCTTCCAGAAGAAGTATCTTGTTCATAATCTAAATCACTTTGCACTAATGAACTCAGGCGATAAGAAATTTTAGCTAATTCGACTTGAATTTTAGCTTCTTTTGATTTCGCATGCATTGAAAAGATGGAGACGATTAATTCGACACGGTCGATAACTTCTCTTCCAAGATAATTAGTTAAATTTTTAATTTGTGAAGCACTCGCGTCAAAAGTTAACACCACCTTGAGATTATCATCCCCGATAACGTCAATTTCATCTTTGACGATATCTAATGCACCTTTATTTAAATAAGTTGCATTTTCAATTTTATTTAAACGAAAGGGATGATATTCTTCGAGTTCGTATCCCAAAGTGCGAATCAAAGACATCGTATCATTCAATCTTAATTCATGTAGAGATTGAGTGTTATCATTATCGAGGTAAGCATCAATTAAATAAACTTTCGTCTTATTCATCGTAAAGGACCTGACGGGTGACGATGTAAGCATAATCGACATCTCGTTTGTGTTTCTTTTTAAAATTTCGCTTCTTTGGAAAACCAGAGAAAGAAAATAAACCTCGCGGGACGTAATAATTAAGTTGCTCATCAGTTGTGTCCACTAAAGCTAATAAAGCTCCTAGTGAAGCTTTATTAGGCGAATGGAAAAATAATTTTAGAAAATATTTACCTAACGATGAGATTAAACGTGGCATATTTTTGGTAATATCAGTTTGAGTAATGCCTGGTTCAACGACAGCATAATGATGAGATGTATCGCTATTAGAAGCAAAATAAATCATAAGTTTTGTCAACATCATCTTTGAAACATTATAGCGATAAGTTCGACTCTTATATTCTTGTTTTAAAGTACGTGGTAAAGTGTTATTTTTCCAATTCTTAGCTTCAAGTGAACCAATAGCGACAATTTTATACTCTTTTAAAGTAGTAAGATAAGGTCCTAACACTTCTAAAAGATGAAAGACGCCTAAATAGTTCGTCATCATAATTTGAGGAAAACCATCTTTCGTCATCTTTCTTTTTTCCTTAGGATGATAAATAGCAGCATTTAACACTAATCCATCAAACCTGGTTTGATGCTCGATAATGTAATTCGCGAATTTTTCAATGCTTGCTTTATCGCTTTGATCATAATTTAGATAAATTAAATCTAAAGAAGAATCCTCTTCTTTCATTTTTGCTATCGCTTCTTTCGCTCTTTTTTCATTGCGACAAGCTAAATAAACTTTTGCTCCTAATTTTGCTAAATTAAAAGCAATATAATAACCGACACCAGAATTTGCCCCAGTCACGATGTAAGTTTTGTTATTTAAGGAAGGAATATTTTCTAAAATCCAACGTTCAATTTTCATATTTAAAATATTTTATCCCAGTAATAAATTAAGACGAAAATAGTTATTAAAACAGCAAGAATTATAAGTCCTAGAATAACGTAACGAGCAATTTTACGATCTGTCTTATTCTTTCGATTATAACCAGGTACGCCTTCTTTTCTTTCCACAAGTTTTTGGTCTTTGTTAAATAAAGCCATGGCTATATTTTATTATAAACTTTACTACATTTCACTAAAAAAGGCGGATGGACCGCCTTTTAACAAATGTGAATAAGAAATCTAATTAATTATCGAATTCTTTTGCCCAATCAATATCTTCCACTGTACCTTGGACTAAATTATCTTTTGCCATCGCATCATCGACAAGTTGTTTTGCACGTTTGATGGATAGATCGGATTTAACTTTGAAGACGAGTGGAATTTCAGCGTAGATGCCTTTATGACCAGCATCTAAAACAGGGATAGTCGTATTTTCATAATCTTTAGGATCAAGAGCGTAATAGAGTTTTAATCCTTTGCCTGCGATCGTGAGTTTAACATAAGTTTTCGTATGTAATCTAAACGTATCGCCAGAATTAGAAATACGAGATTTAACACCATAACTAAGAATGTAATTCTTAAGTTCATTATAATTGTCACGAATTGATTTATCCGCTGTCTTCATTCTTTCTTGGAAAGGAATACGAATGATAGGGTTTTTGCTTTCTTCAGCAACTGCTTCTTCGACGACGACTGGTGCAGGAACTTCTTCTTCCTTTACTTCATCGACGACTGGAACTTCAACTTCTTCAACCTTATCTTCGACGACTGGAGCGGGTTCTTCCTTAACTGGTACTTCTTCTAAAATGTTTCCATCTTCATCGATGTATTTTTCTTCTAAGATAATAGGAACGATCACTTGTTCTTTGGGTGGAACGTAATCATTTTTAGAAGGCATGACAACGGGAATGATTATCGGTTGAGGCGCAACTTTTTCTTCTTCTTTCTTTTCTTCCTTTGCACATTCGCACTTGCAGACAGGTTTTTCTTCTTCGACGGGTTTTACTTCAGGAACTGGTGCTGGTGCTGGTGCTGGTGCAGGAACTGGACGTTCCATGACGACTGGTTGATTTGGTTGCGTCGTATTGATGTATTGGACGAGTAACGGTCCATTGATAGCGGCTCCACCATATGGGGCTGGTTGTGGTTGAGTGTTTCTCAATTCATTATCCATACGATAATTGCGTAATTCGGAAGCGATGATATCACGAATTTCATCGCGCATAGAACTATCCGCCACTGGTTTAACTTTTTCATCTTCTGGAATAATATCATCGAGATAAGAGACATTTTCAGCAAAGGGCATTCTAAAGCAGTTGACCCAAGAGAAGATGAACAAGAAGAAGGCAGTGAAAATGGCAATACCAAGTAAAACGATAGCAAATAACATGTAAAGATTGATACCAGCCGCTAAGATGCCACCATTAGTTTGAGCGGTCATCATATAAAACATAGTTGACCACGCAGCCGTGAGCAAGAAAGCAAGCCACGATAACAATTGAGCAGGTTTGCCCTTCACACAAAGGAAAATAAACCAAAGGATGACGACGATGCCAACTAGACCAACGATGACATAGAAGCCAATCATAGCAGGATCGAGCCAAACGTTTGCAACGCTCGTATTAGGATTAAAGAACGTCGTTAAAGCAGAGAACATATTAGTGAATCCTGCCATAAAATTATCGGCGCCAAGAGCAAAGATACTCAATAAAAAACTACCGATAGTAGCAACAAACGTAGAAATTGCTAACAAAATAGTAACTTTTCGCATAAATTTTACCTCTCTATGGTTAATATTATAAATTTATACTTATGCGCATACAACAAAAAAATGGCGTTTTTGCAAATTATATTTTAGTTTTGCACTGCTTTTTGATAATTTTTGGATGAGCGTAAATTTCTAAAGCCTTAGGAATTGCACGTATTTTTAACGACTCATTCGAATATTTTTCCCCGTCAAAACACCAAAAATCATCTTTACCCAATACTTTAATTTCAATTTCATCTGTGTAAATTTTATACGTTCTAATTTTGAAAAATAAGTAATGAAGCAAACCATTAAACAATCCTGGTCTAGTAAGATAAACGTGAAATTTATTATCGTAAACTTCATTACTTTTTCCAATCTTAAAGCCAGCCACACTTCTTCCATTTAACACTAAAACAAAGGGGACTTTTACTCTAAAAGCTTCTTCTTTCATCTTTATCTCTACTTCAATTTTTTTCGGCTTAAAAGCTTCGATAAATGCCTTACGATAATATGCGATGCTACCTAATCTTTTCTTGTTTTTTCTTTTTGTGACGTAAGCGATGTCAGCAAAAGCACCGAGGGCAGCGACGTAAAGAAAATATTTATCATCGTTTGCAAGACATAAATCAAATTTAGTCTTCGTTTGAGCGTTAATAATTTTTAGAGATTTTTTTAAGCGGCGTGACAATTTGAAATTCTTAGCGATATCATTCGTCGTTCCGCTAGGAAGATAACCAAGCGTTGGAACTTCTTTTAATTTCATCGCTTCGTTGATGACTAAATTAAATGTTCCATCCCCGCCTGTAAAAATAAAATCGTGATGATTTTTACCAGCCTGTAATAAGACGCTACGCAAACTAGCGATATCATTCGCTATTTCAAAATAAATATGTTCGTAGGTCTTGCTCAAATATTTTTGAATTAATTTAATTTTCTTATCGTTTAGGCCTCGACCTGATAAATTGTTATATACAAAATAAGCACTTTTCATAATTAAGAAATAAATGGGTGATCGAAATTGATGATGAAATGATATTTCTTCTTTTCATCGTCATTCATCTTGATGTTTAAAGTTTCGAGAATTAAATCTTGTTTAATGTCATCTTTAAATGGAACGAGAATATCGAACAAAATGTTCGTATGCCCTTCGCCATGCACCACTCTAAAGTCGTGGATTGATAAACTTTCATCGATACTTTTCAAAATATCGATAACTCGTTCTTTAAGTTTTAAAGTTTCTTCGTTACTCACATCGATTGGATCCATATGAATTGTTAATTCCACATTAAATTTTTGACGAACGTCCATCTCGATGTTATCGATAAGTTCGTGAGCGTCGAGAAGTTTCAGCCTCGCATCAATTTCTACATGCACGCTCATGAAGAGTTTCGTTGGACCATAATTATGAGCGAGAATGTCATGCAATCCTAAAACACCTTCGTAAGATAGAATTTCATCGATGATATTTTGAATGTGCTCCTTATCGATACTCTCTCCTAATAAAGGCGAAGATGTAGCGACGACCATCTTAATACCACTATAACAAATGAATAAAGAGATGATTAAACCCATGTAACCATCTAAAAAAACGTAGCCTAGATAATAAGAAAGTAAAGAGGAGATGAAAAGTAATAATGTCGCTACTGCGTCAGTTAAAGAATCGACGCCAGTCGCTTTCAAAGCGACACTATCGATAATTTTGGCTAAAGAAAAATTGACGTAAGCTTGAAGAATTTTAAAAAATATGGCGACACCTAAAACGACAAACGTCGTAATAGCGATGATAGGTGATAATAAATCTATTTCTCCACTTCCACTATGAAAAGCGATAATCTTTTCAATCGATTGATAACCCATGATGATTGCTAGTGCGATGATGACGATAGAAACAATTAAACCAGTAATATATTCCATTCTTTGATGGCCAAAAGGATGTTTTTTATCAGCTGGCTTAGAAGAAATTTTAAAGCCCACCAAAGTGATGGTGGAATTTGCGAAATCACTTAAATTATTAATGGAATCGCTCACGACGGAAACACTTTTAGAAAATAGTCCGGTAATCAATTTAGCTAAAAATAAAATCGCATTGCTAAAAATACCGAACCATGCACCAAGTTTTCCGTGTGCCGTTCTCACTTTATTATCTTTGACATCACGATAATTTTTGATGAATAATTTTCTTAAAAGATTCACCATATTAATACATAGTCTTATCTTTGATAAGCTTATATTCGTTATAAAGTTTTAAACAAGCTTTACGATCTAATTCAACGACAAGTTTATCACGATTTTCCATCTTAGATAATTCATAAAATTTTGCATCTCTAAAGCCAATATTTTCTGTATCGATAATATTGCAACCATAATAAATTTTTTCAATGTTTGCCCACAAAATAGCGCTCAAACACATAGGACAAGGTTCACCCGTCGTATAAATTTCACAGCCGGACAAATCGAAAGTTTGAAGTTTCTTACACGCTTTACGAATCGCCATCATTTCGCCGTGGCAGGTAGGATCATTATTTTTTAAAACTTGATTATGTCCTTTTGCGATGACTTCCCCGTCTTTAACGACGACCGCACCAAAAGGTCCTCCATGACCATTTCTTATACCTTTTCTTGCTTCGCTAATAGCGAGCTTCATAAATTTATTCATACTGTGTTACCTCGTAAAAATTATTTTAGCACCAAAAAGCAAAATATATTATCAATGTTTATTTGGATACTTATCGTAGATACGATGATAATATTCTTCCCATAATTTAGAGACGTGTTCACGACTATAAAAATCTCTAATAGCAAGAGAATAAGACTTCACCAAGTCTTTAAATTTGGCATCATCTTTTATTTTATTTATTAAACTCGAAAACTCTTCATTATTATGACCAACTAGATAAGACGATAAAAAGATGTCTTTATATAAATCTAAATCTCTAACTAAGAAAGGCTTTTCTACGTTGATGCATTCAAGTAACGTCATCGGAAATAATTCTTGATAAGAGGGCAAAAATAACATGTCAGAAGTATTAAAAATATCGTTCATCCTCGCTCTTGGAACGATGCCAAGAAATTGTAAATTAGCAGGCGGATTATCCATAATCTTTTTAATTTCTTCGTAGCCTGAAGTAATTTTTCCAAAGGAAAAGCCTCCCGCCCAAACGAAATGTAAATGCGGATTAGCCTTCGCTACTTCATAAAAATCTAAAACGCCTTTACGCGTTTGAGTTTGTCCTACTCCTAAGACGATAAATTTATCTAAGGGGATTTTAAATTCTTCTTTGATTTTGATAACTTTTTCTTTTTCTAAAGGGTGAAATTTTTCATCGCTAACAAAATTGGGAATATAAGTAATTTTGTCTTTAGGAATACCAATATTAATTAAGTCTTTAATAAAATAAGGATTCACGACGATAACTTCATCCGCTTTCTTATAAAATTTTAAGACGTACCAGCGATATGGTCCAAACATCCACTTCGGCATCTTTAAGGAACCATCATCTTTTTCTGGAATGAAATGAACGTAACAAACGTTTATTTTCTTCTTTCTAAACTTGAAATAAAGATGAGGGTTAACTGTATGAAAATGGTTGATGTCATAACGTTTGGGATGCTTACCATTAATGCTTACTTCTAAAGAAGGTATTTTTTTTACGAGATCAACTTGTTCAAAAAAATTCGCTCCGACACCTTGGCCTTCAATCTTGAGACCACCTGCATACATATTAATTTTTAATTTTTCCATACCTAAATTGTCTTATGACAAAAAAGAAAAATCAAGCCCTAAACGAGTTTAAATAATAAAAATGGCGGAAGGTGAGGGATTCGAACCCACGGATACTTGCGCATCTCCTGTTTTCAAGACAGGTGCCATCGACCACTCGGCCAACCTTCCAACATTACATCTATATATTCATATCTTAGATAAAATATGCATTTGGTGGACCGTCTAGGACTTGAACCCAGAACCAACCCGTTATGAGCGGGTAGCTCTAACCAATTGAGCTAACGGTCCCTTTAATAAAAAATGGTAGCTGCGGGGGGATTCGAACCCTCGACCGACCGGGTATGAACCGATTGCTCTAGCCAGCTGAGCTACGCAGCCATATTTTCGTTTTTGGTGGAGCTGAAGGGGATCGAACCCTCGACCTCCTGAATGCAAATCAGGCGCTCTCCCAGCTGAGCCACAGCCCCAAATCCACATCTTTTTAATAAATGGTCGGGATGACTGGATTCGAACCAGCGGCCTTCTGCTCCCAAAGCAGACGCGATAGCCAAGCTACGCTACATCCCGACATGACTTTTGGCGCGCCTGGCAAGAATCGAACTCGCAACCTCCAGATTCGTAGTCTGACACTCTATCCAGTTGAGCTACAGGCGCATACGCTTAATTATTGTATTATTATTTAAAAAATAATCAAGCACTGATTGGAGGTTCCTAACGGATTTGAACCGATGGTCATTGAGTTGCAGTCAATTGCCTTACCAACTTGGCTAAGGAACCACCAATGCGGGCTTAATTATAGCATTTTACTAATTTAGTCTCAACAATTGATTTAAGAAAGTTATTTACGCTTGCGCGCGACGGTTTCTACGATATCGCTTATTAACTTGTTTCGAGATGACAAAATACAAGATTGCCCCTACTCCCACTAAAATTTCTAAGACGAGTAAGACGATTGCCCAAACAGGTAAAGAATTAGATTTCACTTCTTCCCACATTTTGAGCACCGCTTCATTTTGGGGACCATAATCCGCCATGACCGCGCAGCGAGTAATCGTTTCTTCATCTGGATATTGGCAAAAGAATTGTCGACCGACTGCGACATTTTCACTACCATCTTCTGGATGATACAAATAATCGTAGACGAGGAAGATAGCTTCACCATCATCTTCGCTAGTTAAAGTACCGCTGAAAAGATAAGACAAATCCACCTCATCGATATCTTCAGGATAAAGTAATTCTAATTCGCCATCGCTTAAAGAAATGTAATCTTCTAAAGGAGTTATTTCTCCAGCTTCATTTAAAGCATTGTAATCAGCGATGATATCTTCGACACTTGGATCATTTTCACTATCTTCATTGAGCCAATAGACATAAAGACTATCACCATGTGTTTCTTTCAAATTTACATATTGAGAATAAGAATATTCGACATTCACAAGTGTATTGTTTTCATCGATGTAAAATAGGCCGTAGTCACTTCTTAAATCGTACCAAGAACGTACGAGATTAAGAATATCATCCCCACAGATAAAGGGGGTATAGCCAATGTAATCCATATTTTGTGAAGCATTTTCTGGTAAGGAAATAAAATCTAAGAATTCTTGGGCTAATTCTTTATTTAAAGAATTAGATTTAGGCATGCACCAACCATCGAACCAAATATTTGAACCAGTTGTCGGAACAGAATAATAAAGTTCAATGCCTTGCTCATCTTCCGCACCATCCATCGAGTAGACGGCGTCTCCACTCCAAGCAATGTTAGCCCCAATTTTATTCGTTTTAATATCTTCTTTACCGCTATCGACTTCAAAACCAAAACTATTATCTTTGAGTCTTAAGAGATATTCTTTCACTTCATTTATTTCTTCATCGCTACATCTGTTGAAGATGATAGTGAGTTCTTCATTATATTTTTTTGCATCAATTTCACCGCTTTGATAATTATTTAACAAAGTCACTAATTCATCCTTATATGTTTCCATGATGCCAGCTGCATAAGTATCGCGCATCGAATCTTTGATAGAAAAAGTGCCTTTGTATCTTTCATCCCATAAAGTTGACCATTCGGAGAAATCATTTCTTGCATCTAAATTTTCATAAGCACCAAAGGTTGGGTTAAAAATGATGCCTAATGTTCCCCACATATACCCAATAGCGTAATCGCCAATAGAATAGGTTTCATTTGTGACAGTATTAGTCGCTTCGATCGCACAGAACATGTCATCTAAATAAGGAGAAACATATTTTTTATAATTGGAAGTTTCTAACCATTCCTTATCGAAAGGTTCGAGCATGTCGCTTGCAAGCAACCTTTGAATCATGTAATCGCTTGGGCATATCAAATCGTAAGTAACGCGACCTGTACGCAAAGAATTTAACATCGTTTCATTCGTATCGAATGTATCGTATATGACCATGACGTTACGACCTTGTTCGGCCATATAATTTTCAAATTGTTCGGTTAGATCAGGTTCGGGATAATCTTCCCCATCATTTAAATAGATGTAATCTTCCCAGTTGAGCACTCTTAGAACTTCTTGTTCACCGGCGCTACCTTCATTTCCGCCATTAGATGAACAAGCAAGTAGACCACTCGATAAAGGTAGTAGACAGGCTAAAATAAACAATGACTTTTTCATCTCGCAAACCCCCTACGATGTTTAGAAACACTCTTCTTAGTTTTGAAATATCTAAATAAAGTGACACCGACGACGATAGCGAGAACGACTAAGAAGATAATCGTCGTAAGCGCTCGCATCTCAGGTGGAATAGGACCTTTTTTAATCTTAGCTTGGACGAGTGTCGAAAGCGTTTCAATCGTCCCTTGACCATTTAGTAATCCTGGTCCACGCGTAAAGGCAGTGATGATAAAATCATCAAGCGATAAAGTAAAGGCGAGTAAGAAACCACTTAGTATACCAGGTAAAATTTCTGGAACGACAACACGATATAGAGCACTTCTTGGTGTCGCTCCTAAATCTAAGGCGGCTTCATATAGATTTGGATCCATCTGCTGTAATTTAGGTTTAACTGATAAGTAGACAAAAGGTGCACTTAAGACGACGTGTCCAATAAGTAAAGTCCAGAAGCTAAATAAATTTGCCCCTCTAAAAATGTAGCTTCCTAAGAAAACGAACATAACCGTCAAACTTAAAGCCATGACAATTTCAGCATTGACGACAGGAATTTGGTTGATCGAATCGACAACTTTCATCGCTCTTCTTTTCGAATAGAACGCTCCTATTGCCCCACTTGTACCAAGTAAGACTGAAACTGCACTGGAGATAAAGGCGATAATTAAGGTATTACCTAAAGCGGCCATTATCTCGCTATCTTGGAATAAAGATGGATATAAATCAAAAGAAAATCCCGTCCAAACCCCAACATTTTCTGAAGTTGTGAAAGAAAAAGCGATGAGCACTAAGATGGGGATGTACATAATAAGCAAAATGAGCCAGATATAAATTTGAGCAAAAATTTTCTTTACCATAAACCTGTCCCCCTCGCTCTATCTTCTGCTTTGACATTAGCGTTTCTTGTTACAAACATCAAGATGCCAATAATGACTAGCATGATGAGAGCCATAAAAGAACCAGTGTTCCATTGTGAGTTAGAGAAATTGAGATAAATTGTATTTCCAAATAAAGAAATTTTACCTTCTGATAAAGTATCGGAGATGACGTAACTTGACATCGTTGGCATAAAGACCATCATAGCAGCCGAGACGATGCCTGGCGTCGTTTGAGGAACGACAGCTTTGAAAAACGCACGCATAGGCGAAGCGCCTAAGTCTAAGGCTGCTTCTACTTGCGATTGATCAATTTTTAGCATTGTCGTATACAAAGGTAAGATGACGAATGGTAAGAAGTTATAAACCATCCCTATCATAGTAGCAAGATAAGGATATCTTCCGCCATTGATGCCGAGCCAAAATAAAACATCACGTGTCGCCCCAGTTCTTAAGACGAAGTTGATCCACATTGGCATGACAAATAACATCACTAAAACAACGTTTTTATTAAATTTCTTATTAGCGAGGAAATAGCTAAGAGGATAACCAATAAGTAAGCAAATTAACGTCGTTTGAATACCGATGAAGATGGACACTAATAAGACGTTAACTTTGACAGGTGAAGTAAAAAAGTCGACGAAAGCATTCATCGAAAAGAAGCCATTCGCATCAGTGAAAGCATAATAGATGATTATGAAAATTGGAATGATGACGAAAAGAATTAAGAATGCAAGATAAGGGATGCAAAGATATTTACGTTGAAACCTAAACTTCATAAGCCGAAATATCTCCTTTTAGCGTTAGTTTAATTTTATTAGAGGGAATTTTTAAACCGACGATATCGCCTTCATTCCAATCGTATTCTGTATCGACGATAAACTCTTCCTCTTCTTCCGTGCGGATAAGTGCTTGATAGTGGTCGCCCTTATAAATAAGGGAAATAATTTCACCCGTCACATCGCAATCTTCATGTGAGTCGGACATTTCGATAGCATTGAGGCCAATTTCTGCGATGACATCCGCATCTTTTAAATCATATTTTTTATTCGTTTTTGTATCGATAAGATAACCTTCATCATCAAGTTTAGAATCAGGTAATAATTGTGTGACATCACAATCGAAAACAATATCGGAAATGACGAGTCGATTTTGTTTATCGATCCATGCATCGTAAAATAAATTCGATGTTAAATCTTTTTTCATAATGTGAATAAGTTCAGGTTCGATATCGATTTTTACATAAGAATCGGTTGGGAATTCTTTTGTATCCTGCACCACTAATTCATTTTTGCCAACTTTGATGACATATTGATAATGAATACCTTTAAACAATCTAGATTGTACGTATCCGATTAAAGGTGCATCTTTTTTCTTGTTCTTATAATCTTCTTCATCTTGTTTGCTAGCTCTTTTTAAAACGACATCTTCTGGACGGATGACGACATCCACTTTTTCATTGATAGGGAAATCATCGACACATTCGAAGACATGATTTAAAAATCTCACATGTAATTTAGAAACCATCGTCGCATTATAAATATTTGATTCTCCAATGAAATTGGCGACGAAAGCATTATTAGGTTCATTATAAATATCGATAGGATTGCCGACCTGTTGAATCGCTCCATTATTCATAACAACTATCGTATCAGACATAGTTAAAGCTTCTTCTTGATCGTGAGTGACATAGATGAATGTTATACCAATTTTTTTATGCATTTCTTTCAGTTCAATTTGCATATCTTTTCGCATTTTTAAATCAAGCGCTCCTAAAGGTTCATCTAAAAGTAGGATTTCAGGTTCATTCACTATAGCTCTTGCAATGGCTACTCTTTGTTGTTGACCACCAGAAAGAGTAGAAATATCTCTATCTTCTAATTCTTCCAAATCAACCATGCGTAAAGTACGCGTAACTTTATCATCTATTTCTTTGCGCGTGAGATGGCGCATAATTTCCTTTTTCTCACCATTTCTTTTTACTTTCACATCAGGCACCTTTTTAAACTTAAGTCCAAAAGCGATGTTATCATAAACATCCAAATGCGGAAAAAGTGCATAACGTTGAAAGACTGTATTAATCGGCCTTTTATAGGGTGGAAGTTTAGTGATATCTTCACCGCCTAGCAATATTTGGCCAGACGTCGGAGCGTCAAAACCAGCGATCATACGTAAAGTTGTCGATTTACCGCAGCCTGATGGTCCAAGCAATGTGACAAATTCACCTTTTTTAATCTTCAATGAGAAATCGCTCACCGCATCCGTGCTACCGAATGATTTTGTGACGTTGATGAGCTCGATGATGGTACTTTTTTCTTCCATACCTTTTCCCTCCCAATTTTCAAGTTTAAATTCACCGTTTAAAAACTTGCAAAAATTTACGAAAAAAATTATATAAAAATTAAGGGGGAAATCAACGTATTTTTTTTAAATTTTTTTTGGAAGCATTTTTCTAGAGGAAAGATTTTTGAAAATCACTAGTGCTACACTAATATTTTTGAAAATAAATTTTTTGAAATTTTTTCATATTTTTTTAGCATTTTTTTCTCCTAATTTTTTAAACGTTTTTTCAAACATTTTTTTCCCTTGTTTTTAAAGTCAAAAATATATTAAAAATTGACTATATTTTATGTGCGCATATAATGTAAGAAAAAGGAGAGAAATTCGACATGAAAAAATCCCTATTATGCTTAATTCCAACTCTACTATTTACTAGCCTTACAAGTTGCGATATAAATCCTAGTAAAGTTCATTTAATATATGGTTCATTAATTGATAGTGCGCCTACACAATTAACGTACGAAGAATTTAAGAATATGGTTGATGAAAAAGAATCATTCATCATCGCTATGACTCCAGACTGTGGGTGTTTGGGTGGCTTTTTGTTGACGTTAGAATATTTTGTTAGCAATAATCCCCATCTAGTTTACTATATTGAAAATACCGAATTTACTAATAAAGATTCTTTTGGTTTACCAATTTCGGATAGCAATCCTTCCTTTGCTATCTACGATGAAGGCAAGGCAACTTTCATTCAAGTTTACGAAGCTGAGACCAATTCACGTATCTTCTTAAATGTTGAAAGTTTCACGAATTATATTTTAGAGAACACTATCGCACCTGCCGCTAATTACATCGATAAGACAACGCTCGATGAAAAAATCGCTAATGAGGAAGAATTTCTCATCATGTATTCGAGGTCAACTTGTCCAGATTGTACATATTTAAATGATTATGCTCTCAAAGATTATTTACTCACTAATGCTTCAAAAATAACTGATACTTTATATTTGATTGACTGTGACGTCGAAGGTATAAGGTTTACGAATGGCGAATTTGATGAATCGCAATGGATAAATTTTAAAAATGTATATGGTTTATCTAACATTAATAACAAAACATATGGCTTTAATGAAGGATATGTTCCTACAATTCAATATCGTAAAAATGGTTTAATAGCTTCTCAATTTGTCTATTTAAACGACACAATTGCGCTTAATGAAAATGATGAATATTTCGTTCAATATTCTTTCTTTAGCGAAGATAGACTACCTAATTTAAATTATGCTCAAAATGTCGAAAATAACGTCATCCAAGGACTTGTTATTTCCGAAGAATATATTAATGTACAAGGCACATATTATTCATGGGATAAAGCAAACGCTAGAACATATTATGATCCATTATTAAAAGCGTTTTTAGCAGCATTTCTCCACTAAAGTTTTAATTTCTTAATCTTTTTTTCAATGTTTTTTAATGATTTATAAGCTTCTTTATAAATATTTTTAACGTCGATGAAAGAAGCAAATTTGCCGTGGCGATAATAAATTTGACCATTGATCATCGTTAGATAAATATCATTTTCGTTCGCGGCGTTAACAAGGTGAGAAATAATTTTTTCATTAGGAAATAAATCAGGTGAATCTAATTTTATAGCGATGAGATCTGCGTAATTGCCAACTTTTAAAGTATCACATTTTTCCAAGTTAAAAATATGCGCCACATTCGTAGTAGCCATCCTAATCACATCGATTGGTGCAATGCCTTCTAGACTAGAAGAAGTTAAGTTTTCTAAATTGAACGCTAGACGCATCTCATAGAACATAGATAATGCGTTATTTGAAGCTGGTCCATCAGTGCCTAGCCCTACTTCGATACCTAATTTTTTATACTTACGTAAAGGAGCGATACCACTACCTAGTTTTAAATTTGAACCAGGGTTAGAAATAACTTTAATTCCTAGTTCTTGCATAAGTAATAAATCATCTTCATTAGGATGAACTACATGATAGCCTCCGCCGCCATAATTAAATAATCCTAGTGCATTTGCATAGCCGATAGGAGTTAAACTATGTTTCTTGATACAATTGTCTACCTCAGTAATAGTTTCACTCAAATGTAAGAACACTGGAGAATGCATCTTATTAGCAATATTTGATAAATCCTTTAAGTCCTTTTCACTCACTGTATAAACGCTGTGAGCATTAAAGATAAAGTTTATGCGTTCATGTTCCTTATTTAAAGTGATGAAATGATTTGGATCTTTTAAACAATCACGATAGATCTTTTGATCAGTTCCCATGGAGATAGAACACGGAAAATTTAATTCCTTCGCGGCTCTAATGAATCCTTCAGGAAAAATGTACATATCATTAACGTAACCGATTCCATTACGAATATATTCTAATAATGCGACTTTAGAAAATTTATAGACATCATCTTCAGTTAATAAGTTTTCGCGCGGGATAATATGTTTAAAGAGCCAGTCTTCTAAGGAAACATTATCGATTAAACCTCTAAGAAATGTCATCGGAGAATGAGTATGACCATTTTTAAAAGTCGGCATGAGCAATAATTTTGAAGCATTGATAATTTCATCTACTTCTTCTTCGATAGATTCAACAATTTTTACAATGAGTTTATCTTCCACTAATAAATCGCTTTTAAAAACTAAACCTTTTTCAACATCTAAGATATGTGCATTTTTAAACAAAATTTTCATACATTACTCCACCGACTTCAAAGATTCGACCATAGGAATCTTATTTGTCATATTCGTCAAATATAAGTTTACTATAAGAGCCGTACCGAGTGTAATTAAAGTTGCAATAATATAAGTTAAAGGCCAAACGACATATAAAAAATCGACGACCGGCGTTTCATTAGTCATAAGTACTAAAATTTCCATCGGCATGCCTAACGCTAAGCCGAAAGCTACACCGACGACAGTTAAAGCCATAATTTCAATAATTAAAGATTTAGCAATTTCAAATCTAGAAAAGCCTAAAACTTTTAAAGTAGCAATATCTCTCATACGCTCACGATAATTTAAAATGGCAAGATTATATAAAACGATGATCGCTAATAAAATAGCGAAAACTTTCACCGTATTTGTCATAACTAAAATAGAAGACAAAATATTGGTAATAGTCGTTTTTAAATCATCGTATGTTTGAACTCGTGAAACTATCGATGAATATTGCTCATTTTCTAAACTTTTGATGACACTATTAACATCGTAACCTGAGGCAACTTTAATCCAAGCATTAGACATAGAAGAACCAAGATTAGCATACATCGTATCTTCATAATTTACATAAATACCATGAACGTAAAATGCTTCAAATAATGCTCCTACTTTAGCCTCGTATTGTTTTCCTAGCACTGTAAAAGTAAAACTATCACCTACATTCAAATTATTTTCATTTGCAATCTTAGTAGTAATGGCGACTGTATTAGTAGGGAATTCAATTTTAAAATATTGATGATCCTTTTGAATAGCGTAGCAATAAGTTGTGTAATTATTATCTTCAAAACTTAGCGTAGCGGGAGACATAGCGTAATCTTCAATTGATTCAATTCCATCAACATTTAATAACTGTTCTTTGCCATTACTTACTCCAGCTTGATAAGTAATCATGCCATCGCAGTTATAGAAAATGTTCATATCATTATCTATTCCGTGATTTAATGTATCTTCAATACCAAAACCGGTGACAAGTAAAGCTGTGCAGCCAGCTACACCTATGATGACCATCAAAGCATTACCTATATTATTTTGAATGTTTCTTATAGCCATCTTTATACCAAATTTATTGGAATTTTGCGCTCGTTTTGTGCCAAATTGGTGTTTTTTTGGCTTAATGACTTTAGGTCGCATCGATTGCGAAGGGGTTAGTTGCATATCTTTTCTACATACAAAATAAGTAACCAAAGCGCTTACAGCAAATAAAGCGAGGAGCATAAGAGCAACTTCAAAATAAGGAAAGATATAAATAGAAGGCGGTAATGAATAAAGAATGTTATATTTCTGATTCATTATAGAAGGAATTAAAAGAGGACCAATAACAATACCTAAAATCGCTCCTATCGCACACACTAAGATAGTTAAAAACATATAGTGCATGACGATGCGTGAGTTGGAAATACCTAATGCCTTCATCGTACCAATTTGCTGACGTTCTTTTAAGATGATTTGTGTAATTGTAGTTAACACAACTAAAATTGCTACGACAAAAAATATCGAAGGAAAAACATAAGATAATTGCCTTGCTTGAACAATATCGTTTTCAATTGTTGCCACACTCGGAACATTATTTCTTTCCATACACGCTAACAAAGTATGATTAGATACGTTTTGAAAATGATTCATAATGTCATTTTTTACCGTGGAAGTATCAAGGTTATCATCGACAATCGTCACATACTGGTTCATCATGTGAAAACTCTTTAATAAAGGCGATAGAACGTTCATAATTTCACTGTCGAAAGTAGAATAAAATAATTCGTGTAACGTATTAGAAAATAAAGAGTAATTCATCATATAATAAGCAGAGAAAAACTCTCCATTTTCAATATTTTCTGGATGCTTCATCGTTCCAGTTAAAGTAAAAGTAAAATTTAAAAATTGTCCACGTAATATATTGCTTTTAGAGGGGTCAATTAAATGTTCATCTAAATAAGATAAAAAATCTTCGTATTCAAGCGAGAAAAATGTTCTACCTAGCGAAGCAAAGATACTTTCTAAATTGGCAGTAGAAACGCTAACAGATACAGGGCCACCTATTTCTAAAGCCGCCCCCAGCTCATTTAAGCCACTAACAGTCGTCTCATCTAATAAAAAGAAATTACCATCTTCATCTAGATAATTTTCACTCAACTCATATGGTTTATTAATATTAGGCATATAATCGACAACGATAGCATTCGTATTACGCTTTTCAACAAAACTTGGAAGAATCAATCTTTCTTCAGTTTTGGAATTAGGACCAGCTAACGATGTTATTTCATTTCGATCGCTAACGCTGACAATATCCACTTGCGTCCAAATATCAGCAACATTACCTAATTCATATATTTCTTCGACTCTTCTTTCTAAAAGAGAAGCATTGGATGATAAGCCACTAAATAGCGTTACCGCTAAAGCGGTAATAAAAATGATAGCTAAATACTGTAAAAAGTTTTTAACTAATTCTCTTCTCGTTTTTTTAAATAAAATATTCGATAAACTTACCATACAATATCTTCGAATTTAGTTTTATTATTTCTCACTTCGTTCAAGACTATTTTTCCATCTGCGATACGAATAAGACGGTCCGCTAATTCGGCAATTTTAGAATTATGTGTGACGATGATGACAGTCTTTTTAGATTGCTTTGAAAAATCGTAGAGTAATTTTAAAATTAACACACCAGTTTTAGAATCGAGCGCACCGGTTGGTTCATCGCATAATAGTAATGC
The DNA here is from genome assembly GCA_949285455.1 of uncultured bacterium. Lineage (GTDB taxonomy): Bacteria > Bacillota_I > Bacilli_A > RFN20 > CAG-826 > CALVUG01. The sequence goes on from CASDXP010000006.1 coordinate 48,990, forward strand.
TGGATTTTTGACGATCGCCCGAGCAATAGCGACTCTTTGTTGTTCGCCGCCACTAAGTTGGCTAGGAAAATTATTAGCTCTATCTTTTAAACCAACTTCTTTTAGAACTTCTTCAGCTTCAAGTCCATTTTTAACGATACTTTGGGCAATCTTCACATTTTCTAATGCTGTAAGATTAGGCATGAGATTATAAAATTGAAAAACAAAACCAATTTTCTCTCTTCTAAAAATGCCTAATTTCTTTTGATTAAGTTTACTAACTTCAACATCATCGACTCTATAAATCCCACTCGTAGCGTAGTCCATACCGCCAATTATGTTAAGCAATGTCGATTTTCCTGCGCCAGACTCACCTAAGATGACGACAAATTCACCTTGCTCGATTTCAAAACTCGCTTTATCTAGGGCGATAACTTGCGATTCTTTATCGCTTCCATAAACTTTTGTAATATCTTTTAACACTAACTGGGGCATCTTTTTTCCTCCTAATTTTATATAAGGAAGTTGCTATTTTTTTAAATAAATAGCCTATGGCTAAAATTATAAACAATTCGAAAGAAAGAAAGTATAAATAATTGATGGATTAGAAAATGTTTTAAACTTTTACATTAATATTTAACAAAATCAGTAATTGTGGATAAATAAGAATTCACTAAGGCTTCGTTTTCTTCATTAGAGTTATAAATTGTTAACAAAGCTTCTTTCAATGTATTTTGCATCCATTTTTTATCGATATTATCTTCGCTTAAAGAAATGAACCATAGAGCATATTGTTCTTTAGTTTTTAATTCTAATGGTGAATGATAATCAATATAAATTTGTGAGGCATTGACCTTTTTTACAAATTTTAATGTAGATTCTAATCTTTCATCACCCGCTTTAGGCTTGATAGTTTGAAAGTAAATACCTTTAAAATTATTGGATTTAAAATTGTTAGATAAAAAAACGTATAGATGACTTCCAAGACCAGCAGATTTATGCGATTCTTTGATCGTTAAATAATCGATGAAAACGCCTTTATTACTCGTCTCATAAAAAGAGCATAATCCTAGCGGTGTTCTCTTACCTTTCTCGTGGATGATGATGAATTGATATTTATTGTCCTTGATCAATTTAGCGATAAGATCAATATCTCTACTTGCTAAAGCTGGCTCGACTTCGATTAATTGATCTTTTAATTCTAAAAATTTATTTGCATTTAAATTAGTTAAAGCATAACCAATACGTTTTAAATTTTCTGGAAAATGAGTAACGTAATTGGACATAATTTTATTTAATCTGTCCATAGAATATTCGGAATGAATATAACGAATCGTATCTTCGACAAAAGTGATAACATTAGATTTATTATACTTGTATTCATCTCCTGGAATAATCATCAAATCCATCTTTAATCCATCCCCATCAGGAGTGGGAAAAACGTAGTCTTTATTAAGCGTTAAGGCACCATTTCTTTCGTAGAAAATTTTCCTTCTTTCAGCGATAGAATTATATTCGCCATGACTTTGTTCAATCTCAAAAATAAGCGCATAACGCGGATATTTTTTCTTAATGTTATTCAAAGCAATGCTTCCATATCCGCAAGAACGATAATTATCGCAAATGGCAATATAGTCGATAAAAACAAGCTTATTCGTGTTATCGATACGAGAGAAAATGTAGCCAATGAAGTCAAGCTTATCGACGTTGATGTGTTTCATATTAGGAAATGAGATTAAAAAGAGTTTATATTGTCCCGCTTTCATTAACTCAGTTAGACGATTTTTATCTTTCCTTTCTTCTATAGGAAAATCTAAAACGTAATGAGGATAGACTAATTCCAAATCGCTTATGTCACCTGGAACGAAGATGACATTATTAATTTTTTCTTTGATGAAATGAACAAAACTTTTTCTAAATAGTCTTTCGTTGTCGACGAACCATGAATAATGAAGCCTATTTTCTTCGATAATTGTTGGAAACCACACGTCATCAATTTTAGAAAATAATCTCTTCGTTTTTGAAACGTCCGAGATCGTTTCAATAAAATTCCATATCATGTAAGCATAGGCTGAGTAAGCATGATAAAATTCAGGATCCTTATCTTTGTAATCTTTATATTTTTTCGTATACCTTACGTCTCTTAATTTTGGATTAGTAATGGCCATTGCAAGCAAAGATTGATATTGCCTATCGACTTCTAGATAACCACTAGATTTTTGAGTGAGATAAAACACTAAAATGGAAACGAATAATGATAAGACAGCGACGACGATAGAAATATAATTGATAATTTGTTCGACGTTAATTTCTAAAATGACAAGCATAGATAAGTTTCTCCTTCGACTTAATTTTATAACAATATAGTGATAATAGTGATAAGATAATTGCCATGGACGATGAATTTGAACCTTATGAGGTAAGTTACGAAACAATTTTTAACCATCTAAATTATGAAGGTAAGTTCATCTCTTTTGAATTGTCTCATAGCATGGAATATATCTTAAAAGAGAATTCTTATTACATTAAATACTGCGAAGAAAAAGTAAAATTTAGACATACATTAGAAGCTAAATATAAATTAGATTATGAAAAAATTCATCCTGGTTACTTCCGTCCTTTTTTAGATGCGATAAATGATAAAAAAGTTCTTATCAAAAAGGCTTTGAAAAAGAAAGTGAAGAGATAAGAACACTAATCGACAAATTCTTTTTAGAAAATTATCCTCATATCGAAGAAGAGATGATCGATTACATCTTAACTAATACTACAATAGTAAAGCAATTAATTAATGGTCTTGAAGCAGAAGATAAATTTATTAAAATTACAATTTCAGGCATCAAATCTTTACGTGATAGCGCTTGTTATTTAAAAGCTTATTTTCATCTAGATGAAACTCTTAAAAACACTCTTATTAATAAAGTAAAAATTGATAGTTTTTCGAGATGTTTTAGTTATGAAAATCCTGCGATATATGATGCAAATCAAGAGGCTATTTTTGCGTGCACGTCACACGAAGGCTTCTATGATTTTAAATCTTAAGAATCACTAATAAAAAATTATAATGCATTTCAAATTGATTAAATTCATCTAAAAATAGCGAAACAAAAGTTTATATTAATTCATTTAAATAAAAAGGAAATCTATTTTGTTCCTATTGAACTGATAGTCTTTTTTGAATAATCAATTCTTATTTGTATAAAAAAGCCTGAACAGCGCTAAAGTATCAGGCATAATCTATGCGATATTGGTGACCCGTATGGGGTTTGAACCCATGAATGTATCCTTGAGAGGGATATGAGTTAGACCGCTTCTCCAACGGGCCACGATTTAATATTATAACAATTTTCGTTTTCTTTGCATTAGGGAAATCTAATTTAACTATGTTAATATAATAAATATGAGCAAAAAAACACTACTTATTTTTCCTTTATTGATCGCACTTACGACAAGTTGTGGGCAAGATAAAAATACCTACGAAGTCGCTCTCATCTTAAGCAACGCGAATTCACAAGCAGTAAGTGATCATAGTTTTAATGAAGCCGCTTACACTGCTATTAAAGATTATTGCGAACCAAAAGACATTTCTTATAACTACTTTGTTCCACCTAGCGAAGATGAGACAGGTTATCTTTCCACTTTCGATACGGCCGCCAAAAAAGGCGCAAAAATTATCATATGTGCTGGTTATTCTTTTACTTCCAGCATCCAAATAGCGGCAAATAAATATCAAAATATTAGTTTCGTCTTACTAGACGATACATTAGAAAACGTTTCTAATTGCGTAAGCGTCTCATTTAACGAAGAAGAAAGTGGCTACCTTGCTGGCTATGCCTTAGGCATGGAAGGACTTTCCACCGTCGGCTTCGTCGGAGGCGGCCAAAAAGATGGAAGCGGTAATGAAATTATTCTCGATCCTATCGTCCGCTTTGGTCTAGGCTACGTCAAAGGCATAAGCGACGCTTGGAAAGAAAAATCGAGTCTTTTAGCAAATGAAGAAGTTGTCCAAGTTTATTATGGCTATTGCTATACATTCGAGGCTAATGATCGATTGAGCGAGATATTAAGCCAATGGTACGAAGTAGGAATGGAAGCTATCTTCACCTGCGGTGGTTCTATTACCGAAAGTGCGATTGAGGCGAGCGAACATCTAAATTTAACTAAGCCAAGTGTCGTCGGGGTGGACGTCGATCAATCTTATTTATCTGATTACGTTTTAACTTCAGCTATGAAAGATATTGCTCGAGCCGTCTATTTACAACTTGAAGCTTTTTATAATGGTAATTTTAAAGGCGGGAAACATATCATCTATTCAGTGGATGAAAACGCTGTTGGCTTACCCACTAATGAAACATCTTTTAAATTTAAAAATTTCACCATCGCCCAATACGAAGAAATTTATCGAAGACTGCAAGATGATGAAATTAATTTCGATATCAATTTGGATTTAGGCAAAACTGAAGAAGGTGTCATCCAATTCGCTAACGAATTAGAAAATGTCGACATCACTTGGTCAGATATCGTCTTTTAATTTATTTTAATAAATTATTTTCTATAAATTTAATTCTATATCGTATTTCTTCTACGCCTAATATTTGCATGGAAGTAAAAAGATTTGGACTGCGTCTCGAACCCGCGATAGCGATTCTAAGCATCTCCGCTACATCCCCTACTTGACCGACGTAATCATTAGGATTTGCTTTATAAGTTTTATTATCGCTTGCGAAATGGTGCTTTTGAGCAATTTCTTTTAAGCCAGCGAACCACACTTGTTCATTTTCGCTATCGAGTAAACTTAACGATTCCTCTAAAATCGTCTCAATTAAATCTTTTTCAAATTTAGGATTAAATGCGATACCGCTACTTGAGATAATATCTTCATATAAGTCACGGTAGAAAAATTTAATGCTCGGATAAATATCCTTATATTTCGCATAATCCTTACGCGGATGATCACCATCTCTTTCGATATTTAAGATACGTTTGAAGTAATTTTCATCGCGCAAGATAAGCTCATATAAACTAGGTTCGTAAACTTTTGCATATTCTTTCACGTTGTTAAACAATGTTTCTAAATCAAAGGAAGCGATAACTTCTTTAGAGTAATAATCTAATTTCTTCAAATCGAAAAGCGCTCCATCGAGAGACATCTTATCGAAAGAAAATTTAAATTTAGGATAATCAAGAACATTTTTTCCTACTAGCCATTCTTCGAAATTCGAATTGACGATCGTCATCAAATAAACGATGAGTGAGACAGGTGGATATCCATTTTCTAAGAAGTAAGAAACATTTGCTTCTGGATCTTTGCGTTTCGAAAATTTTCTTTTCTTCCCTTCATCCATCTTCATGATTAAAGGAAGATGCGCATATTTCACTAACGGGAAATTTAAACGCTTAAACATCTCGATATGAAGAGGCAAAGAAGAAATCCACTCTTCCCCACGAATGACGATCGATGTGCGCATGAAATGGTCGTCGCACACATGAGCAAAATGATAAGTTGGTAAACCATCACTTTTCAAGACGACGACATCTAAATCATTTTCAGCAATATTGATGTGCCCACGAATCAAATCTTCACAATCAATCTTATTTTCATGGTCGCCATGCGATTTAAATCTCAAGACGTAATTTTCCCCTTTACTTATTCTTTCATAAGCTTCATCGACGCTTAAATTTCGACATTTAGCAAATTCACCATAATAGCCTGGCACCATCTTGTTTCTTTCTTGAAATTCTCTTAATTTATTTAGATCATCTGAAGTACAAAAACAAGGATAGACATCACCTCTTGCGACTAGTTCTTTTAAAACGATACGATAAATATCTTTTCTTTGCGATTGTAAATAAGGGCCATAATTACCTTTTTCTTTAGGAAAATCAAAACCTTCATCTGGTGTTACCAAGAAGGTTTTTAAACCTTCCACCAGCGTTTCTTTCGCACCTGGTACTTCTCTTTTCGTATCCGTATCTTCTAAACGAAGATAAAAAATACCATTTGAGCTAGAAGCCACTAGACGAGACACTAAGGAAGTAAAAAGTGAACCCGTATGTAAAAAGCCAGTAGGAGAAGGTGCGAACCTCGTCACTTCGCCTTCGACATTTCGTAAAGGATATCTCTTTTCTAAATCTTCGATTGTCGAAGTTACATCTGGGAAGATAAGTGCAGCTAAATCACGATAATTTTTCATATTTGTTTAATTTCCTTTGCTAATTAATTTTAGTTTGCTATAATATAGTCCGCTGCAGGTGTAGTTCAGTGGTAGAACACTACCTTGCCAAGGTAGTTATGCGGGTTCGATTCCCGTCACCTGCTCCACTTAGCGATCATCCTAGTCGAGTTGGCTAGGTTTTTTATTTTATTGACCACATATTTTACTTTCAACATCTTTTTGAAAGTAACATTTATATTATAAGACAAAAATATTTCTTTGCTATGAAATAGAAGAAAATTCATCGATATTTTTAAACTTTAAAGTAAAGAAATGTTAAAATATAAACAAATTGGAGGAATTAATTATGGCCGCAACGAAAAAAATGACGAAGAAGGTAGAAAAACCTACCAAAGTTTCAAATCCCAAAAAGGAAGAACCTAAAAAAGTTACAAAGCCAACTAAAGAAGAAACGGATGCAAAAATCTTAAAGCAATATCACGTTTCAAAAAGAGAAGATGGTCGCTGGCAAGTAAAAAATGTCAAAGCTGAAAAAGCTTTAAAAATTTTTAGGACGCAAGCAGAAGCCATCGCTTACGCTAAAACCGTCGCTGGTAATCAAGATGGTTCTATCCGCGTACATTCGAAAGCTGGTAAATTAAGAAAAGCTAAATAAAGATGAATTTAGAAATCTTACTCGCTACTTCTAACAATCACAAGTTAGAAGAATTTCGTCGCATCTTAGCCCCACATGGCATCACGCTTTATGGCATGAGTGATTTAAACATGCCTCCTCTTGACGTCGATGAAAATGGGGATAGTTATTTTAAAAATGCCCAAATTAAACTTTTAGCCTTAAGAAAATTAACTTCCTTACCAATTCTTGCGGACGATTCAGGCTTAGAATTAGAAGCTTTTCCAAACTTATTAGGCTTACATACTTCAAGGTACGCTAGTCAATTTAAAGATCAAAAAGAAGCGAATGAAAGCATCATTAAACTTTACGAAAATAATTTTGCATTGAAGCGAGATGCAACTTTTAAATGCGCCTTGTGCTTTTCTTTAAATGAAGGAGATTTACGTTATTTTGATGGCAAAATGCCAGGATTTATTGCTAAAAACGCTACTTATGAACGTGGTTTTGGTTACGATCCAATATTTATCTCAAAAGAAAAAAGTCTCTGCGTTGCTAGTTTAAAAAATGAAGAAAAAGATGCCATTTCTCATCGTGGCAAAGCATGTAAAAAATTGTTAACTTATCTAAAAATTAAAGGATTGATAAAATAAAATTTATTTAAATCTTTCTCTAATTGTTTTAACGATAAAATCTGCAAGACTTACTGGCACGAAGTCTTTAATATCATCATGAAATAACGCTAATTCTTTGATACCACTTGAAGAAATAAATAACGTATTCGCACTAGGGAATAATGCGATAGTGTCTATATCTTTATCTAAAGTATGATTAAAAGCATAAAGATTTTGTTCATTGATAAAATCTTCTTGATTTCTTATTCCTCGAACGATAACTTTCGCTCCTTTTGCTTTCGCAAAATCGATGACTAATAAATTAGAGGAAACGACTTCAACATTAACGAGATGTTTCGTCGCCACTTTTAACATATCCACTCTTTCTTCTTCACTAAATAAATATTTTTTATGTGGATTTAATGACACTAAGACGATGAGACGAGAAAAAATTTTAGAAGCACGTTCAATAATATCTAGATGACCATTCGAGACAGGATCGAATGAACCGGGATAAATCGCTAGGATATCTTGCATGAATTTAATTCCTCCCAATCTAATAAAGCGTCAAATTCTTTTATTTTACTAAGTTTATCTTTTTCATTAGAAAAATCTAAAAATACACCTTCGATCTTTTTATAATTCCATAAATATGAATATAGTAAGATTGATAATTTTTCATCTTTGATAAGTTTATTAATTTTCTTCGCTAGTTTATTATCAAACTTCATTTTATGAAGGGAAAGTAATAAAAGACGTAGTTTATCGTTACGTATTTTATTTAAGCGATAACGAGGTGCCTTAGCCATTATATCCCCTGCTCCTAAATCGTAACGATGGAAGGCTGAGATGATGAGTAGATGTGGGTAAGTTTCTTTCACGTATTTACTTAAAACTTTAGAGTTAATTTGACCGATTCCTTCATTGAATAGGACGTAGGCTAATAAGCCAGTGAAATTTTGATGCGCATCAATATTGTTCACTAATTCGAACTTTAATTGCGTATAACTTTCATTTTTATTTCTTCCAAAGCGCAAAGAACGATCAACTAAATAAGTTTCATCGTTGACAAGTTCATTAAATTTCACCCAAAGTTTCTTATCATTCCCGCTAGAGATGATGGGCAAAAGATAATAAATGCCAAGATGATCTAATAAAGATAAAACTTTATAGGATGGTAAGACATCTTCAAAATAGATGAGATGGAAACCATTATCTCTTAAACATTTATAGTAATGGTAAAGTCGATCTAAATCGCGATAAACAATTGAAGATTTATCAAAGTAACCAAAATCGATGAAACCTCTTAAAAAGGTGATGCGACCATTTTCTAAAAGCAAAGGATAATTATCTTCATCATACTTAATTTCTAATCTTCTCAAGCCAAAATAAGAACGCACTTCATCATCCTTCACACGGATAATCAAATCGTAAATTTTCGGACGCTTATAACTATATTCTTCTAAAGAAGAAACATCGATATCAATCTCATCTTTTTGAAATTCTTCAATAATTTTTAAATTGTTATCATCATATATTTCAATAATTTTCTTTTCTTTTAACCCTTCCGGACGAAGATGGATTTTTAAACGTTGGTTTAAATAATCGTAATCGAGCGTATAATCTAAAAGATAAATGGATGGATGAGCCTCTAAATAAATGCTATCTAAAAGACCTGATAGGGGTGGAATATTTTTCTTTAAACCATCGTAATTTTGTTTGCCTTTCGCAAAGACGCTCGTGAGGTTATCATCTTGAATTATAAAATAAATTTCATTTTCCCCTACTTTTAAATATTTTTTGACGTTAGATTTTATTTCTAACAAAGGTAGAGCGGTTTCCATTACTAAAATATCATTAAGATAAACTTTCGCAATTTGATCAACTTTTAAAAGATGTAATGTCACTTCTTCTTCATTTAAAAAATCTTCATCTAATACAAATGTTCTTTTCAAATGCAAATATTTAGAAGGTAATAATTCTTCTTCGATAGAATTAGGAATATCAATTTCTTTTTCTAACGTTTCATAAATTTTATCATCATCTTTTATTTCGTAATTAAAAATGCCATCAAGAAGAAGAAATTTCTTCCTTTGTAAGCGTGGATTAGGGTGAAATTTATCGAAGAAAAGATGTGACATATAATTATAACTATTCGTCGTAATGCATCGTAAGTCTTACGATTGGGGTATAACTTAAAATGATTTTAGCGACACGCTCAGAAACATTATCGACACGATATTCGCTCACTAAATTCGTCGTAAGAGGTGCTTTCACAGCGATATCGATGGCGTTTAAAATATGCTTTTCATCAATTTGTCCTAAAATAATACTTCCTTGGTCTAAACCTTCAGGTCTTTCAGTCGATGTTCTAATCAAGACAGCTTTAAAACCAAGCATGGCGCTTTCTTCCGTTAAAGTACCAGAATCAGAAAGGACGACAAAAGCATTTTTTTGTAGAGAACAATAATCAAATAAACCAAACGGTTTAAGTTCTTGCACTAAGGGGTGAAATTTAAAATGTCTTTGTTCGATAATATGTCTACTTCTTGGATGACATGAATAAATGACAGGCATCTTATAATGTTCTGCAACCGCATTGATAGCGTTCATCAAGGACATGAAATGTTTTTCATTATCGATATTCTCTTCACGATGTGCGCTGACAAGAATGTAATTATTCTTCTTCAAATTCAAATATTGCATAGCTCTTGAAGTTTCAATCTTATCTTTGTGATAATTTAATACTTCATACATCGGTGAACCTGTCACAAAAATAGTTTTGCCATCCATCCCTTCGCTAAGCAAATATCTTCTCGAATTTTCCGTATAAGGAAGGTTGATATCAGAAATATGATCGACGATTGTGCGATTGACCATTTCAGGAACATTCCAATCCCAACATCTATTGCCCGCTTCCATATGGAAGATAGGTACTTTAAGTCTTTTTGCTGCGATAGCGGAAAGAGCGCTATTAGTGTCACCTAATACTAATAAAGCATCAGGCTTTTCTTTCTTAATAACTTCATAAGATTTTGCGATAATTAAACCCATCGTTTCCCCTAAATCTTTACCGACTGCGCTCAAATAATAATCAGGCTTACGAAGTTCTAATTGATTGAAGAAAATTTCATTTAATTCATAATCGTAATTTTGTCCAGTATGCACTAAAACGTGGTCGAAATATTTATCTAGTGCTCTTATCGTCATAGCGAGACGAATAATTTCAGGTCTCGTGCCTAAAATTGTCATCACTTTCAATTTCTTTTCCATAAATTAGACCTCCAATGCAAAAGTATCTGGATGCTCTTTATCAAATAATTCGTTCGCCCACATAAAGACGTAAGCTTTTTCTTCTCCAATATTTTTAATATTATGCGTGTATCCAGGCGGAATATCGACGACGCGAAGCTTATCCCCGCTTACGCGATAGGTAATAACTTCATCGCTATCAATTCTTCTAAATTTAATATCGCAAGTTCCTTTAATAACTAAAAATTTTTCATTTTTCGTATGATGATAATGATTACCTTTAGTAATACCAGGTTCGATCATATTTAATGAAAATTGTCCTCTATCTTCACTTTTTAATATTTCGGTGAAACTACCCCTACTATCGCAATGACTTATTAAATCGTAAGCAAAATCATCTTTATCTAAGAAAGATAAATATGTCGCATATAGTTTCTTTATAAAACTATTACCTTGATTAACAATATGTAGATTGTTTCTACTTGCTTTAAACGAATAAAGTATATCGGCAATTTCTTTAGGCGTGTAATTATCATCCGTATTAATATATTGAATTTCTTTGCAATCTCTTCTAGTTTTTCCTTCGATTAAATCGCATAAAGCAAGGCAAAGATCATCGATGTAAACAAAAGAAATTTTAGGTGCACTTTCATTGATTTGAATATCTAAATTATGAGAGATGTTATAGCAGAAAGTTGCTATCATCGAATTATAATTAGGCCTAGACCATTTACCGAAAACATTTTGAAAGCGAAAAACATAAACTGGATTCCCACTTACTCTTTGATAATTAAATAAATAATCTTCCGCAGCTTTCTTCGACTTACCGTAAGGATTATCGTAAATCGCTTGAATGGAACTAGAAAGAATAATAGGAGTAATTTTATCGTTTTCTTTTAAAATATTGACCACTCTTACAATGCTATTAACATTTCCATCAGTAAATTCTTCTTTGGAAAGCGGACGATTGACGCCGGCGAGATGGACGATGTAATCCGCCTTTAAAATATTTTCTTTCCAGGCATAAGGTTCATCATCTTTATCTAATCCTAAAACTTCGTGGCCTCTTTCTAATAAGAAAGCCATCAAATTTTTTCCAATGAACCCGTTAACGCCTGTAATTAAAACTTTCATTTCTTAAATAAATCCAACCTTAGTAATTGTTTTTTCATGCCTTCGACATCAAGTCTTTCCGTATTATGTGAATTGTAGGATTCAACATTTTCTAAAGCATGATTACCTTTTTCGACATATTTATCATAATTTAAATCTCTATTATCAGCGGGAATACGATAGAAACCTGGTAAAGAAATAGCCTTAGCCATCTCTTCAGAAGTCACTAAGGTTTCATACAATTTTTCCCCATGACGCGTACCAATGTAAGCAACACCAGTTTTAGAACCAGTTAGTTCAATAATAGCTTTCGCTAGAGTATCAATCGTTGCAGCTGGAGCTTTTTGAACAAATAAATCACCTTGTTCACCATGTTCGAAAGCATAGAGCACTAAATCGACCGCATCTTCAAGCGTCATCATGAAACGTGTCATATCAGGATTGGTGATAGTAATTGGTTTTCCTTCGGAAATTTGTTCTAAGAAATATGGAATAACGCTTCCTCTAGAAGCCATCACATTACCGTACCTTGTCAAACATAATACGGGGTCTTCTTTTAACATTTGTCTACTTCTAGCGATGACATTTTTTTCCATCAATGCTTTTGAAATACCCATCGCGTTAATGGGGTAAGCCGCCTTATCAGTCGATAAGAAAATAGCCTTCTTCACATGATTTTCCACGCACGCAGTAATCACATTATCGCTTCCGATAACGTTAGTCTTACAAGCTTCCATCGGATAAAATTCGCAAGATGGGACTTGTTTTAATGCTGCGGCAGAAAAGACGTAATCAACGCCTCTAAACGCTCCTCTAATAGAACTTAAATCACGGACATCACCAATGTAAAATTTAAGTTTATCATTCGCGTAATGCTTACGCATATCATCTTGTTTCTTCTCATCGCGTGATAAGATTCTTATTTCTTTAATATCTGTCTTTAAAAATCTTTCCACGACTGCGTGACCAAATGAACCTGTACCACCAGTCACTAATAATATTTTACCTTTGAAATCTAACACATTTGTTCTCCTATCTAATTATTAAAATTATAACATAATTTAACGTTCTTTTTCATCAGAATTTTCCGATTTTAATGAGGCATCACCCTCGACTTCATCTTTCCCTATTAGTACTTGAAAAAAAGTGATGAAAGCAATCTTAGTATCTAGCCACAATCCAAAGTGTTCGACATAATATCCATCTAATTTAGCTTTTTCAGGAATGGGAAGTGTATCTCTTCCATGACATTGAGCATAGCCAGATAAGCCTGGAACAATATCATTTGCATGATACTTATCCCTTTCTTCTATGATGTCTTCTTGGTTCCACAAGTGTGGTCTAGGTCCTATAAAAGACATTTGTCCAAATAGAATGTTGAAGGCTTGTGGGATTTCATCGAGAGATGTTTTTCTTAAAAATTTTCCAACTTTAGTAATATATTTATCTGGGTCGTGAAGCATGTGCGTTGGTGCATCTGCAGGCGCGTCAATATACATGGTTCTAAATTTATAGATATTAAATTGCTTTTTATATTTGCCAAATCTCTTTTGCTTAAATAAAACAGGCCCCTTAGAACTGCATTTTACCAATATTGCGATTATTAAATAAAGCCAACAAAAAAGAATGATAATCAATAGAGAAAAAAATATGTCAAAGAATCTCTTAAATGGAAGATATATTCTTTGCCTCGTTTTTAAAAATGGACGTTTCATCTATATGCCTCTAACTTCATATATAAATTAAGCGGAGCACCTGACGGGAATCGAACCCGCGTAGCTAGCTTGGGAAGCTAGAGTTCTACCATTGAACTACAGATGCGTGCTTAAAGTATAACAATATTAAGTTTAAATATAAAGTATTAGAAAAGGGAGAATAAATCTCCCTATCAAAATAATTTAACAAAAATTGTTCGATTATTACGCTTTTCTCATCTTACCAGCACGTGAATGAACGCGATATGATCCACCATTTTTAGCAATTAATTCTTTGGCATAAGCAATAGCTTCCGCTTGTGTATTAAACATCTTTAATGCTTTTGTTCCACCGGCAAATTTAATTTGCCACTTATTAAGTTCTTTTCTTTCGGAAATATGATAAATACGTTTTGGTGTACTAGATTTGGAAGCTGGTTTCTTTTCTTCAGCGGGTTTTTCTTCGTTAACTTCTTCCGCAGATTCTTCTTTTGCGGGTTCTTCATCGACGACTTCCGCTGGTGCTTCTTCGCTAACGGGAACAGCAACTTCTTCTATTTCAGTCGTTGGTTCTTCCGCGACATTATCAGCAACTTTATCTAATTCATCGACCACTTTTTCTTCTTTATTCGCAACTGTTTCAACTTCAAGTGGTCTTTTCGGCATCACTCCGATAGCGACGCAAAGTAAGATGAAACCAATTTCATAAGTTGCGGTAATAACTAAAAGAAGAGGGTGTATCGAACTCGTTAAAGCGATGAAAAGTGGAAAGCTTAAGAAAGTTGCAACAATTAAAACTACGCTCGCTGCAACGTTGAGCCAACTAAGTCCAATCTTATTTTTAATCGAACGAACGAGTGAAATGATAAGTAAGATGACGCCAGCGATGACAAATAGATAATAGACAATAGCAAGAATCATCGTCATTAAGTTACTGCCGCTAAATACAGCAGCGAAATTAAATAATTGTCCCGCTGTTTGAGTGGCAATTTGAATATAGCCAATTGAAGCGCAGACGATTATAGAAATAAGGGACATAACAATAGAAATAATTGCTAAAACGGTCCCAGCAAGAACTTTTTTATTCATAAAAGTTTCCCTCCCTAACTGCTATTAATTATATGTTTAATACATGAAAAGTTAAATTAAAAATTGTTAAATCTTTACATTAAACAATGCTTTTATAAATAAATTATCTTTTTCAAACAAAAAATATCTAGTTAACTAGATATTCCTTGTTCATAATAAATTTGTTGTAATAAATATTATTCTCTATCCCTTTTCGGCATTAAATCAAAAGCGATAAAAGCGAAGACGACACCGACACCAGCGAAGATGATGCTCGTTAGAAAGCCACTATCAGTGCCCGCTCCCATCAAAGCCGCAATAGCGTAGGTTGGATAAACTGTTAAGACGATAACTAAACCTAACACCACTGCACCAAAATTTAAGATGGAAGAAATCTTTCCACCGCTAATTAATCTCACTAATGCGGAAATGGTAGAACTAGCAAAAGCGATAATTAGGATGTAGAAAATGACTGTAGTAATAATATAACTAATATTACCTAAACCAAAATTTTCAAAGTTGAAGAAAAGATTATAAGCAGTCGATGTCACATCTAATAAACCAACTGAACCAGCGGTAATTAAACCTAAGACACTACCAGCAATCGCTATCGCTGAAACAATAATTGAACCAAGTATTTTCATCTAAAGATTAACTCCTTTCAATAATTTATCATAAACATGAGACATTAAATTTCAAGAATTTTTAATAAAAAAGCCGAAGTTAACTTCGGCCTTACTATTCTATTTGGTGGATGCTGAGGGGATCGAACCCCCGACCTTCTGTACGTCAAACAGATGCTCTCCCAGCTGAGCTAAACATCCATACATTCTGGGTTTGGTGCCGACTATAGGAATTGAACCTACAACCTACTGATTACGATTCAGTTGCTCTGCCAGGTTGAGCTAAGTCGGCGGTCGGCGTTATTTATATTATAAAAAATTAAATTGTATTGCAACACGAAATTTACTTTCGCACACTACATTTATGTGCGTACTGTTAGGTGACAAACTCATTGCAACGAAAAATAATTATTAGTCCTTTTCTATCATTTTAAGAAATGTGTTGCATTTACCTTGTCATTTCTTTGACAAAA
>CASDXP010000007.1 GCA_949285455.1 uncultured bacterium
TATCACCTTTCTCATATGTGTATAACCTCCGTTATTAGATTATACATTTAGGACATTTTCCCTCGTAACTACTTAAGACATTATCACTTGGAACTTATACCTTTTTTCTATCTTAAAGATAGATTATTGACAAAATAATTAAACTAAATAAAATAAAGACATGGCGAAAAAAATATCTAAAAAATCTAGTGTTCATCATTACCGTATTAAAGAAACTTCTTTACTTGGTTTATCTTGTGCAGCTTTATTGACATTAAGCGTTTTATTGATGTTTTTAAATGCTTTTCATCTTTCAAGTTTTACTTACTTCGATTTGATGTTTGGAAATTCTAATTTATTAGGTAAACCTGTCGTCTCTTTAATTATCTTGTTTATTCTTGCTCTTATTTTAATCGTTCTATGTTTATTATATCGTTCTAAAATAGATTCAAGATTTTATTTACTTGGTCTTAGCATCGCTCAAATAGCTTTAGCTATCTTATTTTATTTATCTCCTTACTTTGCTTTGCTAGAAGGCGTCATCTCTCGTCTTAGTTTATATGGTCACGCGGTCGCATCGACTATTTTCGCTAGTTTCATCTTATTAAGTGGTTTAATCGCTTTAGGCTACGCCTTATATTTAGTCATTAAAAAGAAGGATGCATGAAAAATATTTTGCTCGTCAACGATGATGGCTACGATAGCGAAGGAATCGTCGTTTTAGAACGTTTAATTAACAAATGCGGTCGCGTTTTTAAATTTGCCCCAAAAGAGCACATGTCAGGGAAAGGGATGTCCATCACCTTATTTTCTCCTATTCGTTATGAAAAAATAAGCGAAGATCATTATAAAGTAGAAGCGACACCTGCGACGTGCGTTGATGTGGCTATTGCTTTATCTAAAACTAAATTTGATCTTTGTTTTTCTGGCATCAATAGTGGCCCAAATCTAGCGCAGGACACCCTTTATAGTGGAACTTTAGGTGCGGCCTTAGAAGCAAATATCAATCATATTCCTTCCATCGCTTTTTCTTGTTTTGACAATTATTCGCTCGTAGAAAAACATTTTGATGATGTTTTGCGTTTCATCGATGAACATCATCTTTTAGATAAAGTGTGCACAATTAACGTCAATTTTCCTAGAGGAAACGAAGTGAAAGGTATCTTACTTACCAGACTAGCGAGTAGAGAAGATATTTATCATCCTCTCATCGAAAAAGATGCGATTAGATTTAACCGCGATATTGGGGTTAATACAAGAAGTTTAAAATATGATCAATTCGCTATCGAAGAAGGTTACATTTCAATAAGTGTCATCTTGCCTAGTTATACGCTAGATGAAAGCGCCTATCATTAATTTTTGTTCCATTTTACTTCTAGTTAAAAAAGTTAGAGTAGTTCTATGATTTTTTAATTTACTTCTACGATAACTTCTACGATAAATGAATAACTTCTAGGAAAGATTAGGCAAGTTTAACTAAATCGTGATTAGTATAATATAAATCAGCTTTTAAACTTTCGTTACGAATGAGCAAATCGCTATCGACGAGAGGGTAAAGAATATTTTTTCTTAAATGAGTAGAAACGCTTACTTTCAAGTAGGAAGCAATCTCTTCAATTGTTCTAGGTTTGAAGTAACAATAAGACAGGATATCTCTTTGTTTTTTCGTTAGTAAATTATAGTTAAAACATGTTATATGCGGATTATCTTCTTCATTCGTTAGTGGCTGAGTGAAGTGGATGTTAGGTAAGGTAAGTGTAAAATAATTTTCTTTGCTAGTGACGAAGGGTTTTTTCTCTTTAGGCATATAGGCGTAATCTTGACTTATTTTATCGAAACCAGAACCTTCTTTTTCCATGTATTTAGTAATGTTTAAAATTTCACAAATAATTTCATTTCTTCTCGTCGGTAAGATATTCGCAATATCTTTTTCCTCATTCAATAAGATGTGGTTAGTCATCCCGCCAGGCGAAGTAATTTCTAAACGATCTAAAAATAAATCTATTTCAATTATCGCATCTTCATAATAATAATTTTTATGTGCGAAAGCGTTAACGACACCTTCAAAAATAGAACGAATTGGATAATCTGGTTCAGATTTTCTTCCTTCATCCAATTTTATTTCAATGTAAGAAATATGGTTTCTTATCGTCTCCATCACTTTGTCGATGCTTTCAAGAATATTTTCTTTAATGTCGAGCAATTTTTGAAAAGTATTAACTCCTTTACTAAAGCCGAACCATTTCGTCACTTTTAACGCAGTCAAATTGTCACAATAATCATCTTTGAATAGTATCGCTCCTTTTCTTAAATTGCCTTCTTCATCAAAGAAGCGGTGGGAATGAAGTATTTTATCGTTAAGAGGATGACCATTCATATTTTCGAAAGTTTTAAAAAGGCGAGTAAAATCTTCCTTGCGATATTTTATATTTGTCTCGCTAGTGTCAAATTTATCTTGATTACTTCTTAAGACGAGATTAACTATTTCTTGTCGGTTAGCCGCCCGATTTTGTCCTTCATCGCGTACATATATAGCAGGCACACCGTGCATCGATAAGACGACCGGTAGTTCTTGGCTTGGGTGGATGTGAATTTGAATGACGTATAGATTATAAGCAATCTGATGATAAGAAAAATCATATTTAGGAAGAGGGGAAAGATGTGTTTTCACGTTGCGATGAAATAATTGCACTTGCTTATCCACTAAATCTTTAGTTAAGCCGATGCTTTCTTTCGCATCGTTTATACCAACATAAATGTCACCGCCATCTCCGTTAGCGAATCCAGCGATAGTTTTCAACCAACTTTCCGCTTGCGCACCATCGTTTAAAAATTGTTTTAGTTCAATCTTTTTTGTTTCGAAAGGAATATCTAGCTCAAATTTAGAAACTGTCATAACACTAAGTTCCTCCTATCACCATTAATATTTTAAAAATATTTTTAGGAAAAATCTAGTATTACTTCTACGATAACTTCTACGATAGATGTATTTTACTTCTACGATAACTTCTACGATAAATGAATAACTTCTAGGAAAGATTAGAAGCAAACTTTATTTTAAAAATATCAACCTAATACATTTAAATAATAATTGTTTTATGTTAAATTAAATACGAAGGAGCGAGTTACTATGACTGCTCGTAAAAGAAAAGTATCAAAAATAATTAAAAAACACCAATTGGATGTTAGTTTTCATATCATCGATAATCTTTTCTTATCAGTGGATGGAAAGATCGATCATTATCTCGACGGGGTCAAGCTTTGTTTAGATTTAGCGAAGAGTAAATTATTTAAACATGTCATCAATAATTTGAAAGCTTTAGATGTCGAAGAAGAAAAGATTTATCAGCCTTCGATTAAAGATAAGAAATTAGAAGGATTAGAATACGATGTGGCTATCATCGGTGGGGGCGTCATAGGATCTAGCGTCGCGATGCAATTATCCATCTATCCTTTAAAAGTTATCGTCTTAGAAAAAGAAGAAGATATTGCTTTAGAAGCTTCTTCAAGAAACGATGGTTGCATTCATCCCGGCATCGATTTAAAAAAAAATAGTTTAAAACTTTATCACCTAAGACGTTCTTTAAAGATGATTAAACCTTTGAGCGAACAATTAGATTTCGATTATGCGGAAGATGGCCAAATGATCGTCTTTTCAAAATGGGGTTACGCTCAAGCGGCTAAGTTATATTTATCGCATAAAGTAAGAAGTAATAATATTCCAGGTTACGTCTATTTAAAGAAAGAAAAACTTTGGGAAAAAGAACCAAATTTAGATAAGAAATTTAAATATGGATTTTTCTTTCCGCAGTGCGGTGCGGTCTCACCATATGAGATGAGCATTGCTCTTATGGAATATGCACACTCAAATGGTGTAGAAGTAAGTTTAAACACTTGCGTTGAAGGATTTAGCATCGAAGATAATAGAATTAGTGAAATTAAAACAAATCGCGGTAAAATGAGGGCTAAATTAGTGATAAATGCCGCGGGTGTCTTCGCTGAAGATATCGCAAAACTTGCTCATGATCATTATTTTTCTATTCATCCAAGGAAAGGAACAGATATCATTTTAGACAAAGATTCTTATCCTTTATTATCTACTTCTGGTATGACCGCGTTAGATTCTTTAAAAGCGAGGAAAAAATCGCATTCGAAAGGGGGAGGAGTCATTCCTACCGTCGATAAGAACGCTCTCATTGGCCCGAATGCGATCGAAACGCCTTATAAAGACGATTATAGCGTCGATAGAACAATTTACGATGCCTTATTTAAAAAATATCAAAATTATATGCCTTCTTTAAACAAAGGCATGACTTTAACTTATTTCACTGGTGTGCGCGCTCCAACGTACGAGGAAGATTTCATCGTGGAAAGAGGCCATTTTATCCAAAATATAATCCACGCGGCAGGCATTCAATCGCCAGGTTTGACAAGCGCGCCTTCCATCGGACTTACGATCAAAGATTTATGTTTAGAATATTTCCATATTCATGAAACGAAAAAAGATTATATTAAGACGAGAAAAAGAATCCCTTTAATTAAAGATTTAAACGATGAAGAAAAAGAAAAATTAATTAAAAGTGATTCAAGTTTTGGAAAGATTTGTTGTAGATGTGAAGAAATAAGCCTAGGAAGTGTCAAGGAAGCGATAAGGCGTTGTTTCGATGTTCCGACGGTCGATGCGATTAAAAAGCGTGTACGCGTGGGAATGGGCAAATGCCAAGGCGGTTTTTGTCGACCGGAAGTGATGATGGAAATCGCTAAGAGTTTAAATATTGATTTAAAAGATGTTCGCATTAAAGGCGAAGAAAGTAATTTATTAGATATAGGGGGTCATTTCGATGATTAAAAAGATGTACGATGTCGTCATCATCGGTGGTGGCCCGGCGGGCTTAAGTGCGGCTAAGGAAGCAAGAAAATATTTTAAAGATATATTAATTATCGAAAGAAAAGATACTTTAGGCGGTATTTTGCTTCAATGTATTCACGATGGTTTTGGCTTAATGCGTTACAAAGAAGAATTGACGGGACCAGAATATGCTTCTAAAGAAATAGATAAATTAGAAGAAGATATCGACGTCGCTTTAAATGCGAACGTCTACTATCTTAAATCGTTAGAAAATGAAGATATCGAAATTAAATTTTATGACATGGAAGGTGTCCATCATCTACTTGCTCATAAATTGATCTTAGCGAATGGGTGTCGGGAAAGAAGTAGTAAAGAAATTACTATTTTAGGTACGAATCCAGCAGGTGTTTATAGCGCAGGTGAGGCACAATATCTCATCAACATCTTAGGTAAACTTCCGGGTAAAAGATGTCTCATCTTAGGTAGCGGTGACATCGGTTTAATTATGGCGAGAAGGCTCACTTTAGAAGGAGCGAAAGTCCTTGGAGTTTACGAGATAAAAAATACTCCGAGTGGATTAGAAAGAAATATTGTGCAATGTTTAAAAGATTACGATATTCCTTTACATTTAAGCATGACTGTTTCTAAAGTGCATGGAAGAAAGAAACTAGAAGCGGTAAGCGTCGTTAAAGTCGATGAAAATATGAAGATGATCGAAGGAAGTGAAGAGATCATTCCTTGCGATACTTTGATCATTTCCGCTGGTCTTATCCCGATGGCGGATATGTCGAAGAAATTAAATATTTTAAAATCGCCTTTGACGAAAGGACCAATCGTCTCACAAAATTATGAGACGAACATTCCTCACGTCTTCGTTTCAGGGAATGCACTTCACGTTCACAATTTAGTGGATGATGTTTCTTATACTGGTGAACGCGCGGCTTACTTTGCTTCCTTAAATTTTAAAGAAAGAAAATATGTCGATTTATCATTTGATAAATTTATTAGTTACGTCGTCCCTCAAAAAATTGACGTTAGCAATTTAGAAGATAACTTCGATCTAGCTTTTAGAGTTAAAAAAGAATTAGAAGATGTCACTTTAAGATTGAAGATGGATGAGGAAGTGATTTTCCAAAGGAAATTTATTAAACTGCTTCCTCCTGAGATGGTTTTACTCAATGTTAAGTTAACGAAGAAAGAATTTAATAAATTACATGTAGAAGTGGAGGAAAAGAAGAAAATATGATCCACCATTTAACTTGTATCATCTGCCCGAATGGCTGCGCTTTAACTTATGATGATCAACTAGATGAAGTGAAAGGTAATAAATGTTTAAGAGGGGAAAAATTTGCTAAAGAAGAAATTTTAAATCCGAAAAGAAATTTGACTGCCTTAGTGAGAACAACTTTTAAAAATCAACCAGTGGTAAGTGTGCGTCTAAGTAATAAAATACTGAAAAAAGATATTTTTAAAGCCATGGAATTAATCGATAAAATACTCATCGATCATCCGATGAAATTAGGGGATGTCATCATCGAAAACCTATTAGATTATAAGGACGTTAATGTCATCTTAACAAAAGAAGTGAAAGGAGAGTAAAATCATGTCTAAGCCTTACAAAGATTTTGAACCAAAATGGTACGAAAGTGATTATAGCGATAAGTCGTATCGTAGCATCTTCCGTTGGGGGGATAAAAATTTTCATAAACACCCGAACGAAAATCTTTATAAAGCGATCAAATCATATTTTCATATGAGCGATGAAGATTTTAAACAATACGATGGTGACATCGGTTTAGATGAAGTACATTTCGATGTTCCTAAAAAAATTATCAAAGATGAAGATATTAAATACTTTAAAAAATTATTAGGTGATGAATTCGTAAGAGACGATGATTATTCACGTCTTTCTGTCTCTTACGGTAAGACGATGTTCGATCTATTGAGGCTTAGAAAGAAAATTATCGAAAATATTCCTGACGTCGTCTTATATCCTAATAGCAAAGAAGAAATTGAAAATATTGTGGCGTATTGTAATGCACATTTAATTCCAGTTTACGTTTACGGCGGTGGTTCGAGCGTGACACGTGGGGTCGAAGCGATGAAAGGTGGCGTCTCTTTAGATATGCGCCTTAGATTTAATAAAGTCGTTTCCTTCAACGAATTTGATCAAACGATTACAGTCGAAGCTGGGATGAGTGGCCCTAAACTTGAACATTTATTAAATAATGCGATCGAAGAATTTAAGGCCAAGCGAGCTTATACTTGTGGTCATTTCCCACAATCTTTTGAATATTCGAGCGTGGGTGGTTGGGTCGTCACCCGTGGCGCGGGACAAAATTCGACTTATTATGGAAAGATTGAAGATTTAGTTTTAGCCCAAGAATATGCGACCCCAATTGGTAATTTTAAAACTTCAAATTATCCAAGGGAAGCAACTGGCCCATCGATCAATCACATCATGATGGGAAGCGAAGGAGCGTTCGGCGTCTTGACGCATGTCACTTTAAGAATATTTAGATATATGCCTAAAAATCGTAAAAGATTTTCTTTCATGTTAAGAAATTTTGATGAAGCGATTTTGATGGCGAAAGAAATTATGCAATGTGAATGTGGTTTCCCTAGTGTCTTCAGATTAAGCGATGCAGAAGAAACTGATCAAATGTTGATGCTTTATGGAGTGGACCACGGACTTTTAAATAAAGCTTTATCAAAACTTGGTTATAAGCCGCATGAAAGATGTCTATTTTTAGGCTTCACTGAAGGGGAAAAGAAATTTGCTAAAAACGTCTATAAGAAAGTGAAAAAAATTGCTAGGAAATATCATGGCTTATCTTTGACAGGTAAAGTGACTAAAGCCTGGGAAAAAGGAAGATTTAACGACCCCTATTTAAGAGATAGTATGCAAGATTTTGGTATCATGACTGACACTTTAGAGTGCAGCGTGAATTGGTCGAACATGGAAAAAGTACATCAAGAAGTGAGAAAATTTTGTAAATCTCGCCCCGATACGGTGTGCATGACGCATATGTCACACGTCTATCCTCAAGGGGCAAATTTATATTTTATTTTCATCGCTAAGATGAACGAATTAGATGATTTTAAGTCTTATCATACTGGCATTTTAGATGCGATAAGGAATAGTGGAGCGGCGATGAGCCATCATCACGGTATCGGTAAGATGTTCGGCCCATGGCTCGAAGGTTATCTAGGTAAACTAGCCTACGGCACGATCGAAGTATTGAAGAAATATTTCGATCCAAATAATATTATGAATCCAGGGGGAACGTTAGGTTTAGATTTGAAAGAGGAGGAAAAAAGATTTCACCAATGAAACATGTCTTTATTTTAAATCCGAAAGCTGGTCCTAAATCGCGCGTGGAAGAGATGACTTCTTACATCGAAGAAAATCTTTCTTCTTTAGATTATGAAATCTACGTCACAAAAGCTCCAAAAGATGCGACCTCCTTTACGAAAAATTATCTAAAAGAACATCCGGATATCGACATCAGATTTTATTCTTTAGGTGGGGATGGAACGTTAAATGAAATCGCTTCCGCTTTAGTGGGTGTTAAACGCGCTTCGATCGCGGCTTATCCTTTAGGAAGTGGGAATGATTTTATCAAAGTATTTGGTAAAGTCGATGACTTTAAAGATTTAAAGGCGCTTACGACTTCTCCGACGAAAGTTATCGATTGTTTAATGTTAGATAATCTAACTTGCGTCAATATCGTCTCTTACGGTTTCGATGCTTCCGTCCAATTTCAGATGCAAAAATATCGTCGCTTACCTTTGACTGGCGGTAAAACCGCTTACAATATGGCAGTGCTCAATGCTTTCTTATTTAGGATGAATTATCCGATCGAAGTTTACGTCGATAATAAATTATTTTTCGATGGGAAAGCCTTACTTATGGCAGTAGCGAATGGTATTTGTTACGGGGGAGGTTATTTCTGCGCGCCTAAAGCGAGAGTGGATGATGGTTTCATCGATGTTTGTCTCGTGTCGAAAGTTTCTAGATTGAAGATTATGTCTTTGATTAAAGTTTATAAAAATGGATTGCACCTCGATGAACCAAGATTAGAAAAATATGTCCATTATACAAAAGCAAAAGATGTCTATATTAAGGCTAAGGGTAACAAGAAAATTTCTTATCAAATCGATGGTGAACCAGGGAAGATTAAAGAGATGCATATTAAAATCTTAAAAGAGGCTTTAAACTTCGTCATACCTTCTCACCTCATAAAAAATAATTAAAAAGGCCACTAATATTTTGTATTATTATTGTTATAAGAAAAAACACATCACATTTAAAAGGAGAAAAATTAATACATGAAAATTATTATCTCATCAGAATCTAGTCAAGACTTAGGTCAAGAACTCATTAAGAAACACAATATTAAAATTATTCCCTTCCAATTAATTATCGGTTCTAGAACTGGAAAAGATGGTGTCGATTTATTCGCAGAAGACATTTTCAAATATTATGACGATACGGGCAATCTCGCTCATACGTCCGCGATTAATGAGGCAGAATATGCGACATATTTTGAACAATTATTGAAAGAAGGGGACGGTGTCATCCACATTTCTTTAGGTTCAAAAATATCTAGTTCGTGCGGAAGTGCGATGAAGGCTGCGGAAAGATTCGCGGGTAAAGTTAAAGTTATCGATTCCCAATCTTTATCGACCGGTATTGGTTTACTTGTCATGTACGCCGCAGAATTAAGAGATGAAGGTAAATCGTTAGATGAAATCTACGAACAAGTTAACGCTCGTGTCCCCCATGTTCAAGCCTCCTTCGTCTTAGAAAAAGTCAATTTCTTGTATAAGGGTGGAAGATGTAGCGCTCTTTCTTATTTAGGAGCGAACATTTTAGGCATCAAA
Organism: uncultured bacterium; assembly: GCA_949285455.1. Lineage (GTDB taxonomy): Bacteria > Bacillota_I > Bacilli_A > RFN20 > CAG-826 > CALVUG01. Next base: position 9,716 of record CASDXP010000007.1, read on the forward strand.
CCACAAATTGTCTTAAGAGATGGAAGATGCGTTTCCGGTCGTAAATTTAGAGGTAAATTTAACGAAGTAGTGAAAAAATATGTCGATACGACTTTAGAAGAATTTAACCATCCTGATTATCATATGGTCTTCATCACCTATACGACCGCGGATGATGAAATTGTCAATTGGATCGAAGTGACATTAAAAGCGAAAGGCTTCAAAAATATCTACATCACTAAAGCGGGTGGAACTATCTCTTGCCATTGCGGCGCGCATACGCTTGGCATCCTTTATTTTAACGATGGAAAATAAGTAAGTTTTCATTGCAAGTAATTTGATACCGAGATGAGACTCTCTTTTTCATTTTTTCTTGTATTATATAAAGTGAAAGGAGAAGTGAAATATGTCTTATAATAAAGATAAATTTCCGTGTGGCACATTGCTTATCGCTATGCGCGACGTGAACGTCTATCTTCTACAAGATGTAAACGATTTAAATTTACATCACGAAGATGCGAATGATTTCATCGTCGAACGTGACGGGCGTTACGTACGCGTGAACGAGCCCAGTCTGAAAATAGACTGTGACGACGTCGAACGCGCGGCATTCGCCTTATTTAGCCGTCATAGCATCAAAGCGATGTATTTGCTCGTTAACGAACACGAAGTTTACGCGTTATCGTTAGACGGAATGAACGTCAAATTGACGAAGATCACGCTAGAATAGGAAATTATTAACGTAGTAAAAAGGCTAGAAAGGATAACCAATTTAGCCTTTTTATTTTTGCTCGTTTTTCTTAAAATCGCTGGGCCGAAAGAAAAGTTGGGGTCAAATTGATAGCAAAAATTGCAGTAGAAAAGTGTTCTTTTATGTTAATCAAAACCATTTCCCTTCATTTTGTATTTATTGAAGTAGTGAACCTTTTATAATTATCATCTCATCTAAATGATGTTACGTGAAACATCGTTATTAATTCACGTGAAGTATGATTCATTAATCAATGACACTATTTATTCTAATTATATCTTTTTTACCTTCAAGTAAATTTTTTAATTAATGATGTACATCTAATATTCATTTTAAAAAGGCAAAATGAGCGATTTAAGCCACTTTTATTCATTCATCGATAAATTTATCGAACATAAACAAAAGAGTGCTTGCGCACTCAATTGTTAGTTATCTTTTTTAATAGATGAACGATTAACGATTATTTTCTTGTTTACGACGTCTAATAGAATAGATTACAAGGGCGACGATCGAAGTAATCGCGCTTAAAGCGATGACGACGATGATGACCGTTTGCGAATTGTTCATAATGTCAGAATAGAAAGCTGGGCTAGAAGAAGCATTGGTAAGGGCAAGTTGACCTTCCATCGCAGCAATCTTATCTTGAACGGTCACTTTGTTAGTTCTATCACCAGCATAACCTGTATCGCCATTAGCGAAATCGCTAATAGTGGCACTGTCTAAACCAGTCGCACCTTCAACGTGCCATGTCGTTTTTAATGTTTCAATATTATTAAAACCATTATCAGCATCGTTTTCGCAGGTGTAATAAGCTTTTATGTAAAATAATTTTATTTAATTTATTGAAATATAGAAAGGGTAGGTACTTTATTTATTTTAGATATGCTAAAAAGAAGAAAAGAGTCCTTAGAAGAAATAATAGTAGTATTTTAAATTTAACTGATTAATTACTCGTTTAAGCAATATTATCACTTAGTTAATCGTTACTTTCTCATTATTTTTTATTCTTTTTTTCAAACTATTAATAATAAAAAAGTAGCGATCTTTTATCGGAGAAGACCGCTACTGAAAGAATAAATTTAATTATTTAACTAATTAGTTCTTTTTGGAGTGACGACGTTTCATGCTAATGAAGACGATAGCAGAGACGGAAACGACACTTAATAAAGTTACGACAGCAATGATAATACCATTATCCATGTTGCCGAAGGAGATACCAAATAATAGTGAAGATTCAGCGGTGGATGCTTCATATCTTGCTTTCATTGCTTCATATTTGGTCCAAACGTTAGTGGAATTTTCGACACGTTCACCGGTGGCATAATCTTTGCCTTCGAAATCATTAATTAAGACTTGATCCATACCTTCATTAGGTGTAAACCAAATTCCACCTTCAGCAGCTTCTGGATTGTGAATCCAAGTTTTGGTGAATTCAGCCCAATTACCGTAGCCATTATCCATATCGCTGGAGCAAGTATAATAACCTTCTAATACATGTTTATAAGCACCAGCAATAGCGCTATTTTTGCCATATTCAGATTGAAGACTTCCGCGAGAGAATTGTATGCCATTATCCCAAATATAATAAATTTGTGCATTATCACCTGTAAAATAGGTGTAAGGAGCAAAGGTATTATTACCTTCTGCATCCGTGCCAGTGTTGATTTCGGCTGCTTCAGTGTTCCAAGTATCAGCATCATTTCGAATGTAGAAAGTTATTTTTCTACCAATCGCTGTTTTTGGAACATCGTAGTATGCTAACCAATTAGCACCGGTCTGGACTTGTGCATAGCCTGCTGCTTCAATTGTTTGTTCAACAGCCGTACCCTCCTCATTATAAATGCGAACAGAGGTAACATTTCCTTCAGTGTAATTATTTCTGTTAACCCACATACGGAAGCTAAGAGCAGAAGTATCGACATCACCTTCAGCAGCGGAGGTAGATACCATTCCTTTTGGCGCCATAAGGCCCGCTAATGCACCAACGGCCACAGCTGCACCAATAAATGCAAAGAACATTTTTTTAATTTTCATGCGTTAAAGTTCCTCCTTTCAAGAAATTATTAACAATTTAGTGAAAATTGTCGTATTTTTTGAACGTTACGCAGAAACGTGTTCATATTTCTGATAACTATTTTATTAGTTTTACTAATGTATAGCAATAAAAAAATAATTATATACGTAGTATATAAATTTTAATTAAAGTGGATAAAAAAGAGGAGAGTTTTTAGTTCTCCTCTTCTTAAATAATTGTTAAGAATGATAATTAGTTCGCAGCTTCAATCCAAATGCTGAAGTCATTCACATTGTTATTATATATCTTAAGATAAATGTTATAACTTCCAGCTGTGACAACTTCGATGTTACCATAACCACCAGTTTGTTGCTTCATCGCACCGGTAGAAATTGCACTTCCTTCACCTGTTTCCCAGTTGCCGGCGAACCAATCGTGTTCCGGTTCTTTATCATTACAAATTTTCCATAAGTCGCCTGTTTCAAATTCGACGCCTAAGGCCATATATTCGGCACAATTTGGAATGAGTGGTTTAGGATTAACATCCATTATGATACCACCTTCTGGTTCCCATTCTGTGCCGGTGACGAATGAACCTTCACCAACGATGTAATAATTATCGCCTGTCGGGGTAGGTGGAATATCTCCACCTCCACCTCCATCCACAAGTGGGAAGTCACCTGTGTAATTGAAGAAAGCGTATAAGATCATCCCATCTTCACTAGGAACTTCACTATGCCTTGTTGGTGAACCGTTTCCATCGTAAGATAGCCACGTTTCAAATTCGACATTTTCTTGCGTGGAAGTAACGCTAGTTTTATCAGGTAAAGCGCTGCCTGGTTTAGCGACGTAAGTAATGGTGTTTTCTAAGAATAAAGTGGGAACTTTTTCTCCTAGTTCACCATCATATCTTCCTTCATCAGAAAGGACGAGATAAGTCGTAACATCTTCTTCCGCATTTTGAATATGATCCATCGTTGGAGGAAGAGGATTTGAGCACGCCCCGAGGGCGAAGGAGCCAAGGGCTAATAATGTGATAAATAATTTTTTCATAAGTTAGTTCTTAACTCCTTTCTTTACGATTTAGTAACGATGATGCCATAAGGCGTCAAGCGTCCATTTTCATTCGCGCCATTTAAGGCCCAAACTTGTTCTGCGCCAGATACGCTTACTGTCGTCGTTTGTCCATCCATACCAGCATTAATGTAGATGTGGAAGGTTCCACCTTCAGCAGTGATGATGAATTCATATAAGTCAGTAATCGCGCCATTCACACCTTGGTAAGAATAGAATTCGCCATATTGACGTTTAATTTGAGCGAGAGTTTTGTAAAGATTTAACATAGAATTTGGATCACTTGCTTGTTGCTCGCTATTGGCGAGTGTAGCGTTATAATCGTCCCATGTGACATGATATTGATCAAATTGATAATCAGTGGTCATGTCTTGATATTCGCCACCCCACTTAAATGGTTGACGATACCATAAATCTTCATTGTTCGCATAATCATATAGCGCAATATGTTCATTCAAGTTACCGCTCATACCAAGTTCATCACCGTAATAGATGAAGGAAATACCTGGGTTGAGCATGATGGTTGCCGCGTGTACTTTCGCACGATTAATTTGCGTTTCCGTACCAGTTATGGCTTGCGTATGTGAGATGTTATTAACTCTATTGATCGCACGGTCGACGTCATGGTTAGAAGTAAATGGTGAGTTGATGAAGTCAGGTCTATTACCTTCTGGTACTTGGACACCATTCACGTTATTAGAGCCATTTCCAGAGTAATTAGAATAGGTTTCAGTGTTTTGCGTCGTACCAGCAAAGCTTGCATTCATACCAGAAGTCGTACGATACAAGTATTCTTGCGTATGGTAATAAAGTGAGAAGTCAAGTTGCGAATCCATCGATTGATAGTAGTAAGCAATTCTTTGACCCCAACCATCTAAGTTTTCACCTACTAAGAAGCAATCGGGATTGATAGCTTTAAGTTGAGCGTTAAATTCTTTCCAGAAGTTGACGTTCTTAGTCATGTCACTTGAATAATCAAATGGGACAGTTACTTCTTCTAGTTGTTCGGTGTCATAATATGTTCTTTCACCGATATCGGAGATAATTAAGTCGTTTCCGTATTCATCGACTTCATCACGCATGTAAATATGTTTGACGGCGTCAAGTCTAAAGCCATCGAGACCGAAGGATAACCAATATTTAGCCATGTTGATGACTAAGTCTCTCGTAGCTTGACAATCGTAATTGAGTTCAGCCATACCAGAACCAAACTTACCGTAATAATAGTAATGTGATTCGCCATCGCGATACCAATCTGGATGGTCTTCAACTGGAATTTGAATGTATTTGCCATCTTCATATTTTTGGACGAGATCACCTTCATATTTCCAGTGGTAGAGGTCACGGTAGTTAATTTCATTACCGTATGGATCTGTGCCTTTTCTCGCATTTTGTGAATTTTGGAACCACACGTTATTTTTCGAAGTATGGTTAAGGACGAGGTCCATCAAGACTTTCATACCTAATTCATGGGCTTTATAAAGTAGTTCACGGTAATCTTCGATTGTACCAAATTTTGGATCGATTTGATAATAATCGACGATATCGTAACCATGATATGAATTAGATAATTGTATCGGTGTAAGCCATAAGACTTGGACACCTAAATCATCTAGATACGGTAAGGCATTGATAATACCTCTAATATCACCTAAGCCATCGCCGTTAGAATCAGCGAAGCTAGCGACGAAGATTTGATAGCCAACACCTAAGCCTTTGAAAGCTTCAGCGGTCGGTGACATACCGAAATTATCTTGACTTGAATTGACGTTAGATTCACTACGGTATTGACCAGTTGTATCAGTGATAGTTGGATTAACTTCGTATTCTTTATCGTAATAGAACGTGTAATTAGCGACGTTACCTTGGATGCAGAAGATGTGCATTGCACCATTTTCTCTCCAATGGGTTTGGAAATCGTTGATGTAAGTATCCGCACCTCCATCGCTCACCCAGTGCGTACCGCCACCCATCGATTCTTCTTGCATGATTAAGAAGCCGACACGTGTTGCACCTTCGAAGTTGAGAGGATTACCAGTTCTACCTCCGACGATGTCAGTGCGTGTTAAATCGATATCCATGATGCGGCCAGATTGCACTAAATCTTGGCCTTCGCCACCAATATTGGTCATCCATGAACTAGTCATAGCGCGATAATTAGCAGTGACTTTAGGATTGTTAGCGCCCCAAAGGGTACCTTCTAGGTTAGAAGGGGCTGCTTCCCAGAACCAAATAGCGTAATTATCGTAATCTTCAAATGTGCCGCTAGTTCTGAGGTAGTGGATGTAGACGTGACCTTCTTCAGACCAAGAATCGAGCCAATCTTCATATTCTTCAGAATCCATGCCACCTACTACTTCTGCATCATATAAAGCATTCGTCGTAAATGATGATTGAACATTAGTTAAATCTTTATCCCATCCTTTAAACGTATAGGAAAAGATATCATCGTCAGGTCTAGTTGGGGTTGGGCCTTCGTAGACGGCTGTTCCGCCAGCTTCGACGGTATCAGTGAATAAAGTTTCTCCATCCCAGTTAGCGAAAGTGACGTTATAATAGCCTGGCGGTGGTGGAGTTGGACCAGGTGGATCGCAACTGACCACTAGTAGCGTCACTAAACCTAACATTAAATATTTAAGTTTCATGAGCGTCCGCTCCTTTCAAAAGATAATATAAAAGATTTTTTAAATTAAGATTAATAATTATTAATATTAAGCTGCAACAGCGACCCAAGAAGAGGTTCCGCCATCAGCGTAAAGTGTACCATAAACTGTATAACGACCAGCGGTTTGTACGACAGCGTTCGTATTTTCAATAGCCATTAAACCAGTGGTGAAAACTTCACTTTCACCATTATGATCGATCCACTTGGACATATCTTCGTTACAAACTTTCCAATTATCACCAACTTGGAAATTCATCGTAATCATCCATTCGTGGCTACCTTCGGTGCCAGGATTTGGATTAACTTCCATTTCAAAGCCACCAGAAACGTTCCAAGTTGCCCCAGTGAAAGATGGACCTTCACCGACGATATAAAGACTATCTTCGGCTGGATCAGGTAACGTAATAGCGCCTACCCAAAGTTCGATTGCACCATCGAGCCAGAATTTAAGATACATAGAATATGTACCAGCGGTGACGACAGTTGAAGTACCTGCGGCGTCGTGAGTTAAATCACCGACGTAATATGCACTTCCAGCATCCTTAGCGGGGTCTTGATCACGATATGAAGTAATTAAGACTGTTTCATCTTCATCTGCATCATAGATGATAAAAGTATCATCTTTTGCTAAGGTGACACCTTCTACCATATATTCTTCACAGTTTGGATCAGTATTACCTTCATTTAACGTTAATGGGTAAGTAGTAGAGTTATTAACCATAAGATTTAAACCCGCAAGAACTTCACCACCTCCAATTGGAGTAGAAGTGTATTGCGCGGTCGTGGTAAAGGAAGATTGAACGTTCGTCAAATCTTTATCCCAACCACTGAAAGTGTAAGTATATTCACTATCAGCTGGTCTAGTAGGAGTTTCACCTTCGTAGACGGCTGTTTCGCCAGCCTTGACTGTATCAGTACCTAAGACTGTTTCATCGTAATTGACGAAAGTGACAGTAAATTCACCTTCTGGTCCTGGTGGGACTGGGTCAGGCTCATCACAACCCGTTAGTAAGCCAATCGATGCTGCTAATACTGCTAATAATTTTAGTTTCATATTTAATCTATTTATCCTCCTTTAGATATGTATACGAAAACAATATATTTATTCTACTGGAGTAGGAGTCGCAACTTGAACCCAAGTTGAATAATCCCCATCCGCATAGAATGATAGATAAATAGTATAAGTGCCGGCTTGGTCGACGACGACGTTTTTATCACTATCTTCAGTGACGTGCATCATGTTTTCAGCGAAAACACCTGGTGTGCCGCCATTTTGCCAAGCGTGCCAATTAGTGGTGCCTTCAGTGACAGTTACAAGTTTCCAAGTATCACCAACTTCAAAATCGATAGTAATAGTGTATTCAGTGGCAATATCTCCACTTGGATTTGGATTAGTTTCCATTTTTACGCCACCCGCGGCATTCCAAGTAAGAGTTGGATCAGTTAAGAAAGAACCACTTCCAACGACGTAAGCCCCATCTTCAACAGTTGGTGTAGGAGCGGGTTCAGTAATTGGAGTAGCGTAAACTTCGATCCAATTAGGATTATCGGTGTAATTATGAATGTAGATATCATATTCACCCGGAGTGACCACTAAGATGTTATCTTTGGATTCATTTCCTGCTGCGCCTGGGGCGAGTAAATCACCAGTGGAGAAGGCTGAACCATTAGAATAAGCACTTACGTTAACGTAATTTTCTTGCGTTACATCGTAGAATCTAAATTGATCACCAGCTTCTAAAGTTAGACCAGTAATCATATATTCAAATACATAATTTGTGGCTGCGTTAGGATTAGCTTGTAATTTGATACCAGATTCAACTGTCCAAGGATCTAAACCTTCTTCAACAAATGAACCATCACCAACGATGTACATTCCTTCAGTCGTAGGTGTAGGTGGTTCTGGCGTAGTGATAGGTGTAATCCAAACTTCGTACCAACTTGGATTATCTACGTAGTTATGAAGATAAATGCTATATTTACCCGGAGTGACCACTAAGATGTTATCTTCTGTTTCATTTGCACCGGTTCCAGGTTTAAGCATATCACCGACACTAAAAGCGGAGCCAGCGGTAGCGGAGTCATTGTAGCCACCGACGGTAATATAAGTTTCGTTTGTAGCGTCGTAGAATCTAAATTCATCGTCAGCCGCTAAAGTTAGATCAGTGATCATGTATTCAGCGACGTAAGTTTCACTCGCAGCAGTGTTAGCTTGTAATTCGATGCCAGATTCAACTGTCCAAGGATCTAAACCTTCTTCAACAAATGAACCATCACCAACGATGTACATTCCTTCAGTCGTAGGTGTAGGTGGTTCTGGTTCACTTACGCGTGGAGAATAAAGTTCGATTGCACCATCATCCCAAAATTTAAGATAGAAAGTGTAAGAACCAGCGACGTGAACAATGGAAGTACCAGCATTATCGTGACTTAAATCACCGACGTAATATGCACTTTCGGCATCTTCTACTGCATCTTGATCACGATAAGAAGTAACTAAAACAATTTCATTATCATTGTTTTTAATTGTAAAAGTATCATCAACTTCTAAAGCGATACCAGTAGAAATCATGTATTCTTCACAATTAGGAATTTCATTATTTTCATTTAAAGTAAATGGATGAGAAGTCGTACCTACGACAAGGTTATAACCTTCTTGTGGAGTGGGTGGAATTTCGATTGGGGAAGAAACGTAAGTAGCTTTCGTAGTGAAAAATTCTTGTACGTTTGTGATATCTTTATCCCAGCCATTGAAAGTATAGGTATATTCACTATCATCTGGTCTAGTTGGAGTTTCGCCTTCGTAGACGGCAGTTCCACCTTCTTCGACGGTATCGACAAATAAGACTGTATCATCATAATTAGCGAAAGTGACGGTGTAAGTGGTAGGTGTTTCTCCTCCACCGATTTCACTCGTGGTGTAACTTGCGATTAAATCGACGTCATCTTCAATTTTATAAGTGGCTAAATCGATGAGTGTTTCTGTTTCATCACCATCTACGTACCAACCTTTAAATGTATAAGAAATATTTTCTTCGACATTATCAGGTAAAGTTGGAGTTTCTCCTCCGTAAACAGCGTAAGTTTCGCCTTCTCTTAAGCCATCGACGTAAAGGCGAGTATTTTCTTCATCCGCGTTATAGAAACTAACGACGTAAACGACATCGTCTAACTGTGTTTCTCTTTCGTTATAGACGCTATAGAAGTCTTGATAACTAATGCGGCTTATCGTCTCTGAATTTGATGGAGTAGTAACTTCGTTATCTTCATCTAAGTAAACAAAGCTATCCCATGCGTAGCCATAAGCATCGTTAATGGGTAACATTAAAGTTTCAACTTCAGGAATGAGTTCATCGATGTCTCTTAAAGTATCACTTTCAAGCATCCAACCTTCGTAAAGTAAATCTTCTTCTTCTAAAGTTGGTGCGGTATCAACTTCTGGATCAAAATCTTCCGAGATAGCGGTTTTATAAAAACGCATTAGATAAGAAGTTGAGAATGTGGCGGTTATCGTCGTATCTTTTTCAATTTCATAAAGAGTTTTATCCCAGCCAGTCCAATTATGTCTAATACGATCATCATCGGATGGTTTGCTAGGAGTTTGACCTTCATAAATCGCATTAGCGCCATGCTCTACTTCGGTCGTATAAAGAGTGGTGCCATCATAATTTTTGAAGATGACTTCATAAGTTGTGCCAGGGGGAACTGGATCTGGCCCTGGATTGGAGCACGCCCCTAAAATGAGAGCGAACGCTCCAAGGATTGGAAGTAAGATTTTTTTCATCAATTTTTATCCTCCAAAAATTATATTTTAAAGGTTAGGCTGCTGAAGCAGCGACCCACATGGAGAAGTGTGTAGTCGGTGCATCAGCGTAAACCTTAAGATAAATATCGTAATTGCCAGCGACATCTACGACAGCGTTATAGTTACCATAACCATCATCGACAGTGTGCATAAGATTTGCGGCGAAAGCGCTTCCTTCGCTAAGTTCCCAGCCACTATTGACCCAAGTCGCACCATCCCAAGAACAAATCTTGAAGGTGTCGCCTTCTTCAAATGGTTGATTAAGTAGCATGAATTCTTCGCCATCCTTGAATGAAGATTCTTCATTTAATAACATCGGGACACCGCCTGCGGCATTCCAAGTTAAACTTGGATCAGTTAAGAATGAACCATCACCGACGACGACCCATTCACCATCGCCATCTTTAACGATAGATAAAGCGCTGACCCAAAGTTCATAAGAGGTCGTACTCACTTTTAGATATAAGTCGTAAGTACCGGCGTATGCGACGGTCACGACATTATCTTGATGAGTCATATCACCGACGAAGAATGCACTTTGTGCATCGCTTTGTGGGTTACGATCACGATAATTAGTGATGACGATATCCTCACCGTTCGCATCGAGGAATTTGAACTGATCACCGACGTCGAATGTCACTTGTAAAGCCATGTATTCGTTGATGCCAGCATCTTCTGGATCTTCATGGTAATCAAGTAAGATACCGCTATCTTTATCCCACGGTGTGCCGCCATTCATGAAGGCGCCTTCACCTACGAGATAATATTCCATATCTTCAGGTGGAATGACTATAGGTGGAACGTAACTTGAATCCCATTGGCCATAAATATATAAGAATTGACCGACGACGTTTGGATTAGGGCAAGTGTAAGTATCGAAATCGATGAGATCGGACATATCACCTAATAAAGGTTTAAATGACCAGCCGAGGAAAATATCGAAGGCAGGATCATTAGATGTAGGATTAGTGGAAGGGGGAGTAATCTTTTCACCATACTTTGCAGTTACTTCGTAGAAAGGATCCTTTAAATCCTCTTCATCACTATTTTCAAAGAAGTAGAAATGGACTGGGGTTTCTGGAACTGGGGGAAGGGGATCTGGTTCTGGAGCACAGCCGACGACTAAAAGTGAAGCGAGGGCGGCGAGAAAAAACATTTTCTTTTTCATCTTTTCTTTCCTCCTTTCCTTAATAGCCATAGGCAAACATGAGAAGTTGATATCTTTCCATGCTCGCGCAATCGGCTTTGCCATCGATTCTAGAATTGAACATTAAGGTGCTTGTATCCATAGACATAGAAACACTATTGTTGTCCGCTCTTCCAGAGAAGGCAATGTAATAATTTCCACCGCTAGTTCTTTCGGTGCAGAAGCCAAAAGCAGTAGAGCCACTTTCGGTTTGCCAACCTTTTGTAATAGAAGTATTATCGGGGAAATCGATTAAAGTTTTTGAAATGATATCTTTTCTTAATTGAATCATTTCTTGGAATTTTTCAAAGTAAGGAAGCATGTTATGCTTAACGCCATTATAGTCGGTGATAGAAATCTTACGATCATATTGGAAAGCATTACATAGATCGCTTGAACGATAAGAGTTATGAGAGATGATTTTGCCATACATTCTCACTTCTGGAGTGCATACTGGACCTGGTTCATAATCTTCCGCATTTGGATCTCGATAAGATGGTAAATCAGGATAAGGAATAGCATCGTTATCAGGATTATCTGGATCATCGTTTATGACGAGCGCTTTACTTCTAAAGATTTCTTCACCGGATTGCATGAAAGCAACGCCTTGTGAGAACATGACCGCAGCATGGACTGCGACACTTGCTGTTGCGACAACTTCTGGATTTGGTTCATATTCTGGCCCAGGAGTAAGTTCATCGGTTTCTTTTAATGTGTAATTTAGTTGATCCCAAGCAGTGTAGTTATCGTGACAAGAAGCATAATTTATCGTTTGGACAGCGTTAGAGTAACCGCCATAGGAATTGACGCCTTGTAACATTTGGACGACTTCATTAGCCTTACCAGCGACATCGCTTGCGCCTTGGGAAATAAAACCATAACCAGGATAAGGAACATTCGTTCCATAACCGAAGTCATTACCGCCTCTGATGGCGTTACGGCCACCATCGTTGAAACCACCGACAGTGCTCGGATTTTCTTGTGTTGGATATAAATCACTATAAGCAGCAGCAGTATCGGTACCTTTAGTGCCTGGATCACCATTGTAACCACCAGAAGTCCAACCTTCACCGTAGACGACGATATCTGGATCAACTTCGTATAAAGCTTTTCTTACTTTATCCATCGTGCCAGTATCGATTAAACCCATGAGGTCGAAACGGAAACCTTTAATTTTAAATTCAGAGGCCCAATAGACGACGCTATCGACGATGAATTTAGAAGCCATGGTCGCTTCAGTTTTTACTTCGTTACCGCAACCAGCGCCATCAGTGTAGAAACCTTCCTCGTTCGTTCTAAAATAGTAACGAGGCATAATTTTATTTAAGTTATTAGATGAGACGGATGAAACGTGGTTGTAGACGACGTCCATGATGATACGTGTATGATTAGCGTTCTGCGCGTATTCTTTCACAAGAGTTTTAAGTTCGGTGACACGTACTTCACCATTGTATGGATCGCTTGAATAACCACCTTCGACGACGTTGTAGTTAAGCGGGTTATAACCCCAGTTGAATTTGACTTCAATTTCACCATTATCTTGATCGAAGAATGGTAAGATTTGTAAAGCGTTCACACCTAATTCTTCGATGTGATCAAAACCAGTTTTAACAGTGACACCATCTTGGGTGTAAGTTGTTCCCTTTTCGTAGAAGGCAGGGAATGTACCACGTGGGGATTTTCCATTCCATGTATCATCCATCGTAAGGTCACGGATGTGAATTTCATAGATCGATAATTCACGGCGGTCAACGATATCATAACCTTCGACGCCATCCCAAACTTCTGGAACTTCATCCCAGCCTTCAGGATCGGTAGCGTCCAAATCAAGAATCATACCGCGAACACCATTGATGCCAGCGCTTCTTGCGTATGGATCAACGACTTCATTATTGCCGTTCACATTGATGACGTTATAGGTGTAATATCGACCATTTAAATCACCTTCATCTTCCGCGGTGACAGTCGTTTGCCAAACGCCACCTTCGGAAATGTACATGCTATATGATAAATAATTATCACCCACCAAATCATCGATGTAACTTGGTGTGCCGCGTCGATAGAGACGAAGTTCCACTAAAGCGGCGGTTGGAGCCCATAATTTAAAGGTCGTTTGACTCGGTGAATAAGTGACACCTAAATCATCGCCGTCATAAGTGTAGAATTCTTCGAATCTTGGGGTGCTATATAATGGTTCTAGCGACACATTATAAACACGTGTTCTTTCCAAATTATCATCGAAGATAACCGCGAGTTGGAAGACGATATTTGGTCTAATCGTGGTCGGTAATTCGATATCCCACGCATAGACAGTTTCGTCTGAACCATCTGGACCTGTTCCTTCTGAAACGTAAGAAGTTTCTTCTGGCTGACCAGTTTTGATGACGAAATTTTCATAGCGTGTACGTTGCATATCAGCGTTCAAACGATAATAAGAAGCGGTGAGGGCGTAAAGCTTATAAGAATTGACTGTGCCATCACCTTCGACGTGAATCGTTTTCCAATCGCTGAATTCGTAACTAGTAAGACGTGCCCCTAAGGTTTCTTCGTAAGTAGAATAAACTTCGACGGCACCTCCGACACCTTCTAGACACCAGACGGTTAAACTACCATCTTCAGCGAAGGTGTAATCTGCGTAATTGATTGGGGTGTCGAGAGATTGACCTTGCCAAGTCCCGACGTTTTTGATGATGAAGTTGAAAGTCGAATGAGCGGGCCATTCGCTCGGATCGATGATGACGTACATGCCGTAGTCTTCATGAATTCCGTCCGCTTCAAGTTCAACACCATCTTGTCCACCAGCCCAAAGCCAGAAACGCTTAGTCGTATAATCAGGAATGTTCATACGATAATAAATCGTTAGACTTGTAGGGATCGTGGAGTCTTGGGCCTCAAATTCACCTATGAAATGAGGAATATCTTCTTCTTCAAAAAAAAGATTTTGGTCCTCAAAATCGTAGGCCAAACTTGTGCCGAGAAGGGAACCGCATGCTACAAGAAGTGTAGCAAACAAGCTCAAATGTTTTGGTTTCATATAGAACTCCTCTGCATATATATTTGTCTTTATTTTAACAAATAATTATTAATTTAAAACAAGAAAAAAAACACTCTTTTTAAAGAGTGAATTTGAAAAAAGTGTAAATAAATTAATAAATTTATAATTTTTTGATAAGTAAATATACTTCGAATGGGCGAAGTGTATCATCTTCTTTAACGTCTTGGTAATTATGAAGTTTTATTTCGTAATTTGTTTTATCGAATGTGAAGATTACTTCATATGGTCTAAAGTTAGCGATGAGTACGAGTTCTTGATCTTTGCCGTGACTATAAGCAAAAACATCTTCATTTTCATAATCGATGTAAGCGAAGTAAGCATCGTGGACGAGCGTTTCTATTTCCTTTTCTTTTCTTAGAGCCATCGCCGCTTTAAAGTAATGCAAAATTGAATCTTTATCTTTCAAGTTGGAAGCGACGTTAACGTCTTTATAATTTGGATTAATTTTTAAGTGCGGGGTAGCTTTAGAAAAGCCAGCATTTTCGCTATCATCCCATTGCATCGGAGTGCGACCTGAGACTCTAGCGGTGCGGTTTAAGAAATGAATCATCTTTTCTTCGCTAAATTTATGTTTGTTTTCTTCGATGAAATTTTGAGCGGAAACATCTTTAAAATCATCTAAATTGGTGTATAGAGTATTGGACATACCGATTTCATCGCCGTAGTGAATAAAAGGCACACCATACATGAAAAGTAAAGTCGTGATTAAAGCTTTCGCACTTTCCTTACGATATTTAATACTTCCATATTGCGATAAGACACGTGGATGATCATGATTGTTCCAATAAATCGCTAAGCCTTTCGCATCTTTATAACAAGTTGACCACCAACGCATAAAACCATTTTTTAAACAAGTTAAATCTGTCTTAATTTCTTCGTCAGTTTTTTCAATTGAATCATAGGCACCATTACACCAAGCGGTATCAAAATTGAACACTAAGTCAATTGGACCATTTGTTTTGTTATTGTAACGAAGTGATTGTGTAGCGGAGATGGAACCGCCTACTTCACCGATGGTGACGATATCGTATTTAGAAAAGACGTTTTCATTTAATAAATCCAAATATTCAAATATTTCTTCTCGATTGGAAAATTTAGAAGGATCGAAGACGTAGCCGTTTTCATCTTTTTCACCAATCGCATCAGAAAAGCTCATATCTTTTGCGAGATGAGCGACTGCATCTAATCTAAAACCATCCACACCTAAATCTAAATATTTTTTAGCGATTTGATAAATCTTTTCACGAAGTTTTGGATTGCTCCAATTTAAATCAGGCATCGTATTAGAAAAGCAGTGGAAGAAATATTCATCTAACTTTGGCTCATATTCCCAAGTGGAAGTAGAGAAGAAACCTTTCCAATTAGAAGGAGGTAGATTATTTTCTTTTCCTTTTTTAAAAATATAATAACCATATTCCTCATTATTTCTATCTTCGATAGCGTTCTTATACCACGCATGTTCTTTAGAAGTGTGATTTAAGACGAAGTCGATGACAATCTTTATATTTCTTTTATGTGCTTCATGTAATAAAGTAATCAAATCTTCATCTTGACCAAATAAAGGATTGATATGTTCAAAGTCGCTCACATCGTAGCCATAATCATCCATCGGTGATTTAAAGATAGGGCAAATCCAAATAAGGTTGATGCCTAAATATTGTAGGTAATCTAATTTTTGAATGATACCTTGTAAGTCACCTAAACCATCCCCATTCGTGTCAAGATATGAACTGGGGTAGATGATGTAGCCTATCGTCTCGTTTAACCAATCCTTTGACTTCATACTTAACATTTTAATATAAAATGAAATTCAATTTCATCAATTATTTTCATAAATTTTTGTAAGTAGAACACTAATGAAAGAATTTGTTTAAATTAAAGGATAAATGCGGAAATAATCCATGGAAGATAAGGATGAATTTTAAGTGACATCGAACAAAAATAATGAACAAATAAGACATGAATGTATAAAAAAATGAGAAAAAACAAAATTATAACTTGAAGAAAGGACATGGAGCGATTATAGTTAAATTAGAATTTAAAAAAGTGAGGGAAAGCTTATGAAAAAATGTCCTAAATGTGGCGCTTTTGTCGGCAAGACCCAAGCAAAGTGCCGCAATTGTGGTTGTGATCTTCTTTCGCCTGAACCAGTTAAAAAAGTTGTTCAACCGAAAGTAGAAGCACCAAAACCCGCACCTCAAGTTGAAGCTAAACCCGCACCTACGCCTGCTCCAGCAGCTAAGCCAGCAGGTAAAGTGCTCGTCGCAAGAAAAGTTGAAGGTGTCATCGAAATTGTCATCTGTCCTCGTTGCGGTGGTAAGAACGCCGCCAGTGCAGCTTATTGTTCGCACTGTGGACAAAAACTTGGTGTCTTAAAAGAACTTCAAGAAGAGAAAAAAGAAGAACCAAAATTAGTGAAATGCCCACATTGTGAAAAAGATAATGTGGAGGACGCTATTTACTGTGCTTACTGTGGTAAATCATTAGTAGAAGAACCAGAGCCAGAAGTAGTAGCGGAACCTGAACCAGTCGAAGAACCAGTCGTCGAAGAACCTCCAGTCGTCGATGAAGAAGTCGCCGCTCCTATCGCTATCGAAGAAGCGGAAGTAAAAGAAGAAACTCCTATTGAAATCGAAGAAGTTTCCACTATTGTGGAAGAAGAAAAAAACGAGGAAAAGAAGGCACTAGTCGTCCCTTTTACTAAATTATCGCGTTTAAGCATCATTTTAATGCTCGTCGCGACGATGGTTTTAGGTGTTTTGCCAATTCTTGTAGTTAATGTTAATAGTTTAGGCGGTTTCGATAATGCATTTATGACTTACATTGACGCATTGATAAACTTTAACACTCAAGTGATGTTTACTTATTATAGTATGGCTGTATGGTTCTTATTACCTATGGTTGTTTGTGTAATTTACGCTATCGTGGCTTTTGGTATGTTGATTTTCAATATTGTCAAAGGCTTTGATAAATATCGTAACTACTCAACGTTATTCGCTCCTACTGTAGCATTTGCGTTTTATTTCATGATGATTACTGCTGCTAGTGCTAGTTCTTGGAATTTCTTCTTCAGTGCGTCTTTATGGCCTAATATGATTATTGCTATTTTGATAATCCTTGCTACTATTTTAGGAATTGTCGCGAACATCTTACGTAAAGTTGAACGTAAAAACGCTAATCTTTTATCTACGCAAACAATTATTAAAACAGTCTTTGGCTACGTCGGCGCAGCAATTGTCCTTGCTGGCTTATTCCTAATGTTCACTGATGCCTACTTTGCTGCTACAGTTGCATATTTCATGCGACAAGATGTAACGAGTGCAACTCCGCCTGATTTGGTTCCGTTTATTTTCGGTACTCTTAATTCAATCATAGTGCCAATTTTCATGGCTTCAGCAACGCGAACACTTATTGGCTTGAGCACGGATGGTGTGCGTTATCGTAGTGCAATTGCTGGTGCTTCATTTGCATTAGCAAGTTACGTTTTCATTCTTGTTGGCGCTATCGTCACTAACTCGATCTCTGGTCTTGCAATTGTCACTTACGTCTTCCTTGCTTTAAGTGTCATCATCCTTGTTGCCGCTTCGGTGCTTGGTTACTTCAAACGTAAAGAAGATAAAGCTTTATTACAAGAATACGTTGAGTAAGAATAATTAATTCAATTAAGAAAATTGAGAGTCTAGAAAAAATCTAGGCTCTTTTTTTCTATGTTTTTAAAACATAAAATGCTATATTATTAAGGCTATGGAAAAAGAATATATTAGTGCTAGATATCGTAAACAGATCGATAAGTTCAAAGATGAAACTTATGAAATTTTATTGAAGGATGAAAGATTTTGCTTTGCAAAAGGTGTTTCTCTTAAAGAAGTTGATGAAATGAATAAATTGATAAAAAACAAGATAGATGAACGTTTTAATAATGATTTATCTTCTCTTATCAATCTAATTTGTTTGAGCGAAAATCTTGATGATGAAAACGCTAAGAGCGAGGTCTTGAACCTTCTAAATGAAATATTGTTAGATTTTAAAAGCGAAGCAAGCTATGAGACGCTTAAGCGTTATCGTTTTTCCAAAAAGTTTTTAAAATGGGGAGTCTTTTCCTTAGTGGTCGCGCTTATTTTCTTTGCTATTATCTTCGCAGTCGTGTTAGGAACTAGGTGAAAACATTATGGAAAATAATTACTTAAATTGGGAAGAATATTTTATGGGTTTAGCGTTACTTTCTAGTTTACGCAGTAAAGACCCTAATTCTAAAGTAGGGGCTTGCATCGTCGATGACGATCATAAAGTCGTTTCTATCGGCTATAATGGTATGCCAAAAACTTTAGATGAAGATAAATTATCCTGGAATAAAAATGAAGGTTTAGATTCGAAATATCTCTACGTTTGTCATGCTGAATTTAATGCAATTTTAAATGCGAAAGATGGCATTAGATTAAATGGTTCGACTTTATATGTCACTTTATTTCCATGCAACGAATGTACGAAAGCCGTCATCCAATGTGGTATTAAAGAAATCATCTATTTAGATGATAAATATCACGATACTTTGTCTTGTCAAGCATCGCGCAAGATGCTCGATTTAGCAGGCATTAAATATCGTAAATATGAAGGGCGATTAATCGAGGTGAATTTGAAACGATGAGTGCGTTGCGTTTCGCTCATGTCTTTGCATCTTACGAAGAAGGAAAGGACGTCTTAAAAGACGTTTCTTTTTCAATTGCAGAAGGCGAATTCGTTTCCATCATCGGCCATAATGGTAGCGGTAAGTCCACTTTAGCGAAACTTGCGGCGGGTTTGCTCGAAGTCGAAAAAGGAGAAATTTACATCTACGATGAATTGCTCACTCCAAAAAGTGTGACTAAATTACGTAAAAGAATTGGTATTGTCTTTCAAAATCCTGATAATCAATTCATTGGAGCGTCAGTCGAAGACGACATTGCTTTTGGTTTAGAAAATCAAAACGTTCCTAGAGAAGAAATGCAGAGGAGAGTAAAACAATTTTCCACTCTTACTGGCATGGAAGAATTTTTAGATAAAGAACCACAAAATTTATCAGGTGGACAAAAACAAAGAGTGGCAATTGCCGGTGTTTTAGCCATGAATCCTGACATTTTAATCTTAGATGAAGCGACAGCGATGCTAGATCCTAAAGGTCGAAAAGATATGATGGATATCGTCTTTAAACTAAGGAAAGAAAAACCCTCTTTAACGATCATTTTAATTACGCATGAAATTGAAGAAACATTGCATAGCGATCGCATCATCGCTTTGAATGATGGAGAAGTTTATTTAGAAGGAAAGCCAGAAGAAGTTTACGCGAATGAAGATAAACTTCTCGCTATCGACTTAGATATTCCTTTCATATTTAAGATGAAAAAAGCCTTAAAAGAAGAAGGAATAGATGTAGACGATATTGCTAATTTAGACGACTTAGCGAGGTATTTATGCCAATTAAATGCGTGAATTTAAATTACGTTTACAATAAGAAAAGTCCTTTGGAGCAAGAAGCTTTAAAAAATATTAATTTGCTCATTGAAGATGGGGTCTATCTTGCTATCGTCGGTCATACAGGAAGTGGGAAATCCACTTTAGTGGAACATTTTAATGGTTTGCTTTTTCCTACGACTGGTGAAGTTCATATCGATGAGTATGTTTCTAATAATAAAAGAAGAAAAAATAAGAAATCTCTTTTAGCGTTAAGACAAAAAGTTGGCTTAGTGTTCCAATTCCCTGAATATCAATTATTTGAAGAGACAGTTTTAAAAGATGTGATGTTTGGTCCTAAAAATTTTAAAGTGTCTTTAGAAGACGCAACCATTAGAGCAAAAGAAGCTTTAAATAGCGTTGGATTAGATGAAAGTTATTACGAACGTTCACCTTTTGAACTAAGTGGAGGAGAAAAAAGAAGAGTAGCGATCGCCGGTATCTTAGCGATTAATCCCTCCACGATAGTTTTAGATGAGCCGACCGCGGGTTTAGATCCGAAAGGGGCTAAAGAAATTTTAAGTTTACTTAAAAAGTTACATGAAGAAGGAAAAAATATTATTATCGTCACACACGATATGAATATTGTTTTAAATGAAGTAGAAGAGGTTATTTTATTAAAAGATGGTGAACTTATCGCTCAAGATGATCACCTTTCCATCTTCCGATATGATTTAGAAGATTTATCGTTAGAAATTCCTAAGTCTTATCAATTCGTAGAGGCGTTAAATAAGCATGGTTTTCATCTAGATATTTCTAAGGTACAAGATATTAAATATCTTGCTCAAGAGATTGTTAAGGAGATTAAAAAATAATTATGGCTAGTTTTACTTTAGGAAGTTACGTGCCATATAATTCTTTCGTCCACAAGATGGATCCAAGGCAGAAGATTTTAGCTTTAATTTTACTCATGGTCGCTATTTTCATGCCCTTGACGAATTTTACTTCTTCTTTTATCGTCTCTGGAGCGATATTTATTTTCTTACTTATCATCATGTGGATCGCTCACGTCTCGTTATTAAATTTATTGAAGTCTTTAAGGGCATTATGGTTTTTAATTATCTTTTTGTTATTAATTAATGTTTTCATTCCAATTTCTGGAAGGAATCATCCGGCTTTTAATATTGGCGATTTCATCGTCTATTGGGATTCGATCTTACAATCGTTAAAAATCATTTTAAGATTATTTATGATGATTCAAGTGACGATGATTTTAACTTCGACTACAAAACCATTAGATTTAACTTACGGTTTAGAATGGTACATGACACCTTTCAAATTAGTGAAATTTCCCGCGCATGAAATTGCGATGGTCATCTCTATTGCTTTAAGATTTGTTCCTACTTTATTAGATGAAGCTGATCGCATCATGAAAGCCCAAGCTTCACGTGGAGTCGATTTTAAACATGGTTCCATCAAAATGAAATTTAAATCTGTCATCGCTTTGATCATTCCTTTATTCGTCTCATCTTTTCAAAGAAGTGAAGAACTCGCGAATGCGATGGAAGCAAGAAATTACGATCCAAGAGCGAAACGCTCTAGATATCACATTTTAAAATTTCACTTCAAAGATTTATTTTCTTTCTTAGTGTGCGCTTCGATCATGGGTTTCATCATATATTTAAGCGTCGCTCAAATTGATATACTTGGAGTGTTTGGAGTCATTAACGCATGGTAAAAAGAATTTTAGGTTTATTAAGTTATGATGGTGCTTATTTCAATGGCTTTCAAACGCAATTAAGTAAAGATAGCGTCCAAGACGAAGTCGAACGAGTATTAAGTAAGATACTTAATAAAGAAGTAAGAATTGCTGCTTCAGGAAGAACGGATAAAGGTGTGCACGCGCATGGACAAACTTTCATCTTCGACATCGATAAAGAAGTCGATTTATTTAAGTTACAAGGAAGTGTGAATGCTTTACTTTCTAAGCACGTTAGACTATTAGCGTTATATTTTGTTTCTAACTCTTTTCACCCTCGTTATAATGCGTTAAAAAAGCATTACCGTTATCGTATTTATAATGGCGCAATTTTATCTGTATTTGATGTTGATAGAGTTACATTGATTAAAGATGAGATCGATGTAAGTAAATTAAAAGCGACGTTAAATTTATTTATAGGTCAACATAATTTCTTCAATTTCACGAGCAAGGAAGAAGATAAAAATCATTACGTAAGGACGATATTTAATATCGAGGTAAAAAACACTAATTCTTACATCGATATCGATTTATATGGGGATGGGTTCATGCGTTATATGATTCGCATGATTATCGGAACTTCGCTTCAGGTCACTTTAGGTAAAGAAGAGGAAAGTTACATTTTAGAAAGACTAGACCACGAAGAAAAAAATAAGACGATGTATAATAGTGAAGCATCAGGTCTATATTTAATGGAGGTCTATTATTGATATGCAAGGGCTCATCGTCATCAACGCGCATGGATTTAGTGAAAATACTTTCAAACAAGTTTCTGCTTTGAAAGCTAAATTCGATGCCTTAAATGTAAGAATTGATATTCGCACGAACGCTGATATTCTTACTCATATCGATGAATTAGGAAATATTGAGGCTTCTTTCATTTTGAAGTATGACTTTGTCGTCTATTTAGATAAAGACCCTTACATCGCTTTGATGATCGAAAGAAGTGGAGTAAGGATGTTCAATAATGGCTCCGCTATATGTTTATGTGATGATAAGATGCTTACGCATATCGCTTTAGCGAATCACTCTATTAAGATGCCGAAGACAATTTCCTCTCCGTTAGTCTACGATCACTCTATCAGCGAAGAATTTAAAAATAAATTAATGAAAGAATTTAATTTTCCTTTAATTATCAAAGAAGTTTATGGTTCATTAGGGTTAAAGGTTTATTTAGTGCACGATGAAAATGAACTTAGTTTCTACATGGAAAAATTAGTGAATGTTCCACACATTTATCAAGAATTTATTTCTTCCTCTTTTGGTAAAGATGTTCGTATCATCGTCATCAACCATCAAGTCGTCGCCTCGATGGAAAGAAACTCCAAAGATGATTTCCGTTCGAACATCTCTTTAGGAGGAGTAGGTAAAAAGATTAAATTAAGTCAAGAATTTGAAGAAGTAGCTATCAAAGCTTCTAAAATCTTAGGTTTAGATTATTGTGGAGTAGATATCCTTTATGGTCCTAATAATAAACCTATTTTATGCGAAGTTAATTCTAATGCTTTCTTTGAACATATTTCTAAAATTAGCGGGGTTGATGTTGCAGAAGTTTACGCGAAATACATCGTAAGAACGATGAAACGAAAAAAAAGAAGTAAAATTTAACGTAAACAAGTGCTTCAATTAGTGCTATTATTTATAAACGAGGTGAAAATTTATGGGTAGACATTTTGAAGTCAGAGCCAAAGCTATGGAAGCGACAGCGAAGAAAAAATCCGCTATTTACATGCGCGCTTCTAAAGAAATTTATATTGCCGCTAAACAAGGGACGCCTGATCCTGATTCCAATTTAGCGTTACGTTCCGCGATCGATAAATATAAGAGCCAAGGGGTGCCAAAAGATGTCATCGAAAGAGCGATTAAAAAAGCGGCTGGAGGCGAACAAGAAGCCTACATTGCTGGTCGCTATGAATTTTTTGGTCCAGGTGGATCTTTACTTATCGTCGATTCATTAACTGATAATCCTAATCGTGCCTTAGTGGAAATTAAAACTGCTGTTGTACGTAAGGGTGGTCACATGGCTAACGTCTTATATAATTTTGAAGAAAAAGGGCTCTTCGCTTTCAATGGCGCAAAGGAAAGTGAAGTAGAGGAAGCTTTAATTCTTAATGATGTCGATGTAACGGAAGTAACTGAAGATGACGGGGAAATTACCGTTTTAGTCGCGCCTCATGATTTTTCTAAAGCGCGCGATATCTTAACTGATCAATTAGGAATTAAAGATTTCTTAGTAAGTGAAATTCAATTTATTCCTAATGAAAAAATTACTCTTTCTGGCGAAGATTTAGAAAAGTTCACAACTCTTATTGATACGCTAGAAGAATTACAAGACGTCCAAGCAATTTATCATAACGTGCAATTATAAATTTAAACTATCGAACAAATAAGCGAAAACATCTTTTAAATCATCTTGAATGACAAGATTAGCAAGGTGATCAAAAGGTGTTTTTTCTTTATTGATAATTACTAAGTTATTTCCTTGAAAATAATTTATGAGTCCGCTTGCAGGATAGACTCTTAAAGAAGTTCCTAAGACGATCATCGTATCAGCGTTTAAAGTTGCCTTCAATGCACCATCAAGAATATGTTGATCAAGTGGTTCTTCATATAAGACGACATCAGGTTTGATGAGATGATGGCATTTAGGACAAGTTGGAAGTGGTTTTAATTTTAAAATATCATCTAATGAATAATAGCTATTGCAATGAATACAATGATTAGAAAAGATCGTTCCGTGTAGTGGGTAGACATTATCGTTTTTTAAACATTCATGTAAACCATCGATATTTTGGGTGATAATTGAGACTTTTTTCTTCTTATCTAAAGATAATTTGTATAAGACTTCGTGAATAATATTTGGTCTAGCCTCTTTATGAACCATGAAACGAAAATAATAATCGTAAAAAGTATCAGGGTGAGTAAAGAAGAAAGAGTGCGATAGAATTGTCTCGACTGGAAGAGCGTAACGCACTTCGACTTGACGCACACTAGAAGGGGAGCGAAAGTCTGGAATAGAAGATAAAGTAGAAACACCTGCGCCTGTTAAAAAGACGAGATTTTTTGCATTTTCAATGATGTTTTTAAGCTTGATTAAATCGAAATCTTCCATGTATTAATTATAACAAAAAATAAAGAAAATAGATGATTAATTCAAAAGTATGTTTCACACAATTTTAATGAGGTGAAAAAATTCCTAAAAAAGAAAATCGATGATTTTTCTTTTGACAGGTCTTGCTTAAATATGTATATTTATACGTGGCACTTAACTGCCTAAATTGTAGTCCCGGTAAGAATACAGTTTGGTTCAGGAGGTCAAAATTATGCAACGTCAAACTACGTTAGCGAAACCACGCGAGGTCAAACGTACATGGTATGTCGTCGATGCAACCGATAAACCATTAGGTCGTCTCGCTTCGGAAGTCGCAGTTGTGTTGATGGGTAAAAATAAACCCACTTACACACCCAATGTCGATTGCGGTGATTACGTCATCGTCATCAACGCCAAAAAAGTTGCTTTAACTGGCAACAAGCTTCTTCAAAAGAAGTATTACAATGTCTCCGGTTATTCCGGTGGCTTACGCACGAGAAGTGCGAAAGATATGGTCGAACGTTATCCAGAGGAAATGATTGAACGTTCCGTCTGGGGAATGTTACCCAAAGGCCCACTTGGTCGAAAGATTTTGAAAAAACTTTTCGTCTATGCGGGTGAAGAACATCACCATGAAGCACAAAAACCAGTCGTGCTCGAAGTGGTGAAGTAAGGAGTGAAGTATGGCAAAGAAAGAAACTTTACAATATTACGGCACTGGACGTCGTAAATCGTCCATCGCTCGTGTCTATCTTACTCCTGGTAAAGGTAAAATTATCGTCAATGGTGTGGACGTTAACACCTACATGCCGCATGACACTCTCGTGATGGATTTAAAACAACCACTCGAAGTGAGCGGAAATGCGGATAAGTTCGATGTAAGCGCTCACGTGCATGGCGGTGGCTTCAGTGGTCAAACTGGAGCGTTACGTCTCGGCATCGCAAGAGCTTTACTCGAAGCAGGTGTCGATCGTAAAGTCTTAAAAGATCACGGTTTATTAACGCGTGATAGCCGTGCGAAAGAACGTAAGAAATACGGTCTTAAAGCCGCAAGACGTGCGCCCCAATTCGTCAAACGTTAATCATTTATTTTTACTTCAACTTGCCATCAGCGAAAACTGGTGGCTTTTTTTGTTGCATTTTACTTTTGTTTAGCCTTATAATACTAAATCGTCAGCGATATGGGTCTTTAGCTCAGTTGGTTAGAGCGCACCCCTGATAAGGGTGAGGTCGATAGTTCAAATCTATTAAGACCCACCAATGTCGAAGACTTAGGCCCCTGATGACAGGGGCTTTATTCTTAAATGGATACTTAGCTCAGTTGGGAGAGCGTTTCCTTCACACGGAAGAGGTCGTAGGTTCGATCCCTATAGTATCCACCAGAAAGATGCCGTCTTAGCACAATTGGCAGTGCAATTGATTTGTAATCAATAGGTTGGAGGTTCGAGTCCTCTAGACGGCACCATATTTATATTTACTGCAGCTATGGCGGAATTGGCAGACGCGCTAGACTTAGGATCTAGTGAGGCAACTCGTACAGGTTCAAGTCCTGCTAGCTGCACCATCTTATAACTAACATTTTGATACAAAGTAAGGGTATTGAAATGAACGATATTTGCTCGAGAAATCGGACTTTTTTAATTTTTGGCGTTTTGCTAGTAGATAAAATTAAATTAGAACCGACGGATTTTTAAAATTTGGTTCTACTAGAAAAATGAAAGCCTACTAGATAAACGTTTCTCTACTAGAAAAACGATACCCTACTAGAGAAATGATACCCCTATGTTTTTGAGAAAAATCTCATAAAAATTCGTTGTTTCTATCGAAATATTATCGATTATGGAGACAGCATTAAATTTCAATTTATCGACCTATTCATTTCCTTGCACTGATATTGGGTTAATCAGTACACCAAAAGTAAAGATTAAAGACCTAATTGGTGATTCTAATAAAGTAACAATCATCGTTCCTAGAGATTTAGCTAAATATGGAAGAATTTAAATAGTTAATTAATTTAAACTGATCGCTTTTTCAAAACCAAAATAATTGCGCAGTATATTTATTATAATAATTGAGTGATAATAGTATTAAACTGAGCAAAAATATTTACTTTTTAGAAATTGCGCAGTATAATACTATCGAAATAAGAGGTGTATCTATGATAATCCGTGAAAAATATTTAAAACAAATAAGACCTTTTTATGAAAGTGACTTAGTCAAAATAATAACTGGCATAAGAAGATGTGGTAAATCTGTTATTCTAAAAACCATATATGACGAACTGAATCATATCACCTCAAATACAATATATTTAGATTTTGAAGACGCTGATGATTTAAAAAAAGCTGATTCTGCTGATTTGTTGTTAAATTATATAGAACAAAACAAAAAAGATGGGAAATGCTATATATTTTTAGACGAAATTCAAAATGTAAAAGAATGGGCAATTGCTGTAAGAACTCTTAGACTTCATAATAACTCTGTATTTATCTCTGGCTCTAATTCAAAGTTACTATCTAAAGAGTTTGCTACTGAATTATCTGGGAGATATATTTCCTTTAGAATTAGACCTTTTGTTTATAGAGAAATTGTTGAGTATTCAAATCAAATCGGAAGGAATTTTAATGTTACAGATTATTTAATATGGGGAGGTTTTCCAAAAAGATTTGATATGAAAAATGATGAGTCTACAATTCGATATTTAAAAGATTTGGAAGACACAATTGTTATAAAAGATTTAATAAAAAGATATAAAATTAAAAAGCCTGATTTATTTAAAAAATTCGTTAATTTTGTTTTAAGAAATAATTCTAGAATATTGTCAGCAAGATCGATTCATAAATACCTAGCTGGCCAAGGCATTGAGTGTTCGTCGAATACAATATTAGGTTATATGCATTACCTTAAAGAGGCTTATGTTATCGATGAATTGCCCCAATACTCTACAAAAGTTAAAAGAGAATTAAGTTTTAATCATAAATTATATAATTCAGATGTATCCTTTAATTCTTTGAAAGTTGATAACAACAGATACGATTTTGACCATAATTTAGAAAATATTGTATATAATGAACTTTTATACATGGGTTATGATTTAAAAGTGTTTGATAACAAGGGAAAAGAAATAGATTTTATAGCGACAAAAAATGGAAAAAAATATCTAGTGCAAGTTGCTTATAGTGTTGTTGATGAAAAAGCTTATAAAAGGGAATTTAGTGCATTTTCTAATTTGGATAATAGCAATCAAAAAATATTAATAACAAATGATGCAATAGATTATTCAACATCTACAGTACGTCATATTAGACTTGAAGATTTCTTGTTGATGGATGAATTATAATATTCCATATTTGAAAGCAAATGTCACTGCATTTGTCACTCCTAATATCACTCCTTTTTCCTCGCTTAATAAAATTGAGCAAGAAGTATTTGATTTAATAGAAAATAATTCGAAGATTACAAGAAAAGAAATCGCTATTAAAATAAATAAAACAATAAGAACCGTTCAAAGAATAACTGATAAACTTGTTGAAAAAAAGATGCTAATAAGAGTTGGCAGCAATCAATATGGTTATTGGGAAGTTATTAAAAAAATAAGGAGTTAATATGTTAAATATCGGTGATGTAGTTAATATATATGATATATCATACACAATCGTAAAACTTTTAGGGCATGGTAAAGGTGGATATTCATATCTAGCAACAACTGATAATAAAAAATATGTATTAAAACAAATCCATCACGAGCCTTGTTCTTATTACCAATTTGGTAACAAAAT
>CASDXP010000008.1 GCA_949285455.1 uncultured bacterium
CCCGCGACTATCCTTATATATTTTACCAAGGAAGAAAAAGCGACCCCTAGGGGTCAATCAATAATGCATCCCTTGGATACATATATTGTTAATGAGATATTTAAAATTATAATCTTTAATACCTTTTTAAGATATTAAATTCTTTCAAAAGTTTAAAATAATTTTCATCGATCATCTGCATACGATGAATTTCTTGATTCACTTTATCAGGATTTAATAACTTTAATAGATGAGCGTTTTCTTTCATCACCTTTGCAAGATGCGTTTCCAAATCGAAATTGAGTAATAATTTAAATCTTAAAGCACGAAGGATGCGAAGTGGATCTTCTTCGATGCGCGTATAAGGATTACCAATTGTTCTAATAAGATAAAATCTTAAATCTTTTAATCCATCCGCAAAATCATAAATCTTACCATCTTTATCGATGTAGATAGCGTTGATAGTAAAATCTCTTCTTTTATAATCTTTTTCAATCTTATCAGTGAAAGTAATTTTTAAGGGATGACGATGATCTTGATATTCATCTTCTTCTCTTAAAGTTGTGATATCCACCCTTACACCATCCACTTTTAAATATGCACTTCCAAGATGAGCGTAAGGTGATTTCAAATCTTCAAGAAATTCAAACATTTCTTCTACTTTCGCATCCGTACATAAATCTAAATCATGACATTCTCTTCCCAATAAAAAATCACGTGAGGAACCGCCAATCATATATAGCTTGTAACCATGATTTTCAAAAATATCAGCAAGTTTTAAAAATGTTTGAGGCAAAGGTTTATCCATATAGAAATATTTTAATGATATTTAGCAAAATAAAAAAGCCCCGAAGGACTTTTTCTAAGAACGATATATCCGTTAAATGATTATTTGTTTAATTTATCTTTTAACGTTTGAGCGGTTTTGAAACGAACAAGTTTCATTTCGGGTATATCGATATGCGCACCCGTGCGAGGATTCGTGCCTTTTCTTGCTTTATGCACTTTTGGTTCTAAGACACCAAAATTAGAAATGTGCACATCTCCGCCTTTCACTAATTCATCAGAAATAGTATCGAAAAGAGCACCGACAACATCTTCAACTATGTAATTTGGATAGTCGACTCTTTCAACGATTCGATCAATTAGATCTCGCTTATTCATAACGTTCCTCCTTTCACTCTTTACTTTAATTATAAAAGAAAAAGAATTAATTTTACAAAATCAATCTTCACTCCTTAATGGTCTAAGCATTAATTCGCGACAAACAGTTGAAGGTTTGGCCCCTTCATAAATAATTTCATAAAGAGCCTCAATGATTGGCAAATGAATGTTGTGAAGATTTCCTAATTCATGTAAAACCTTGACTGTACGAATACCTTCCACCGTCTTTTTATTAGTCTTTAAAAAATCTTTGACATCATCATCTAAACCAATTTTCAAACCAGCCTCAAAATTTCTTGAATGATATGAATAACAAGTGACGATTAAATCGCCTACACCAGTAAGACCATATAATGTTTCTTTTTTAGCACCGAAAACGTGTGCGAGCCGACCAATTTCTAATAAGCCACGCGTCACTAATGCGGCCCTGGCATTATCGCCTAATTTTAATCCTTCAATCATCCCGCTCGCTAATGCGATAGCGTTTTTCATCGCTACTTGATACTCTGCTCCAATTTCGTCTTTTAAAGTGTAAACTCGAAAATAATCATTCGCGAACATTTTTTGTACTTTCTTTGCTGCTTCTTCATCTTTTGAAACAGCACTTATAAGAGTAATATGTCTTAAAATAACTTCTTCTGCGTGCGATGGGCCAAGTAAAGAAGTAACTTCCCCTCTTTTCTTATGAGGAATGATTTTTCTAATGAGAGAAGAAATAGTAATATCTTCTTCTGGGTCGAAACCTTTCGCTGTATTTATAAATAAAACTTTTTTATCGAGTAATGCATCAATTTGAGTAAGGACACTTCGCATAGCAATTGTAGGAATAGATAGCACTAAAGCGTCAGCAAAATCGATGGCCTCTTTTAAATCGTTCGTGCCTTTCATTTCAAGCGGTAGTTTAATGTGAGGAAAATAAGAAATATTTTCGTGAATTTCATTCAGTGCTTTTACATCTTCAACCTTATTTGAATAACAAAGAACTTCGTGCCCATTGTCGCATAAAACTTGTCCTAAGGCCGTACCCCAAGTACCGAAGCCGATAATACTTACTTTCATTGCGTCTTTCTCCTAAAAATTAATTTTATCGGTGAACCATCGAAGACGAAAGTTTCTCTAAGACGATTCTTTAAATAACGTTCGTAAGAAAAATGTAAGTAGTTTGGGTCGTTACAAAACATCACGATAGTCGGGGGTTTAATCGCCACCTGATTAGCGTAATATATCCTTAATCTTCCCCCGTTGAAATTAGGCGTTTCATTCATAATTTGTGCATCTTCGATAACGCTATTCAATAAAGAAGTTTGGATGCGAGAAACATAACCATCATAAGCGACGTCAATAGCTTTAAAAATCGTATGTAATCTTTCCTTTTTCAAAGCGGAGACGAAGACGATAGGAGCGTAATCTAAAAATTTAAATTCCGCACGAATTAATTTTTCAAATTCTTGCATCGTCTTTTCATTTTTTTCCACTAAATCCCACTTATTTACGACGATAATTATGGCTTTATCTTGTTCGATTGCATAGCCGATGACATGTTTATCTTGTTCGATAATGCCAACACTTGCGTCGATGACAAGTAGAACAATATCGCTTCTTTCCATCGCTTTTAAAGCTCTTAAAGCACTATATTTATCGATAGCTTCATAAATCTTTCCACGCCTTTTTAAGCCAGCTGTATCGATAACTTTATAACTTCTTCCATCACGCGTGAAATCGATGTCAATAGCGTCTCTTGTCGTCCCTTCAATATTCGAAGTGATGACGCGATTTTTATTGATAAGAGCGTTGGTCAAAGATGATTTACCAACGTTTGGTCGACCCACTAATGTGAAACAAATTTTTCCTTCTTCTTTAGGTTCTACCTTCTTAGGAAGATAGGAGACAATCTTATCTAATAAATCGCCAATGCCGATACCGTGAACACCGCTGACAAGAATTGGTTCACCTAATCCTAAAGCATAGAAATCATAAAGATTTTCTACTTTATTTTTATTGTCAGACTTATTGATGGCAAGGATGACTGGTTTCTTCTCTTTTCTTAATATTCTTGCCACTAATTCGTCATCTTTTGAAACACCTGTTTTTGCATCGACTAAAAAGACGATGACATCCGCTTCCTCAATAGCGATTTTAGCTTGTATTCTTATCTCCTCTTGAAAAGGTCGATCTTCAATTTCAATTCCACCAGTATCGATTAAATAAAAAGAATGATCTAGCCATTCACAAAGACCATACATCCTATCTCTAGTCACACCCGGCATATCGTTGACGATAGCTTTTCTTTCACCGAGCAGACGATTGAAGATAGTAGATTTACCAACGTTTGGACTACCCACTAAAGCGACGTAGCCTTTAGCCATTTTGTTCTCCTGTCTTCATCTTGATAATTTTTAAAACTTCATTCACTACTTCATCGACGCTCATGAAAGAAGTATCGATCAAAACTGAATCACTCGCTGCTTTAAGAGGAGCGAATTCACGATGTGAATCGATGTAATCTCTTTTTCTAACATCTTGTTCGATATCCTCAAGTGTACAAGGAATACCTTTTTGCATGTTTTCTTCATATCTTCTAATAGCTCTAGTTTCTACGGAAGCAATTTGAAAAATTTTGACTTTTGCATCTGGTAGGACGTAGGTTCCAATATCTCTTCCATCCATCACGACATTAGAAGTTTTAGCTAATGCACGTTGTTGTTCCACTAGAGCAAGACGAATGTCTTTATAAGATGCGATATATGAAACGTTTGCATTAATATCTGGCTGTCTAATTCTAAATGTAACATCTTCATCATTTAAAAATACTTTGTTATCAGGAGTTAAAGTAATGTGAACTTCAGGAATTAAAGAGATACTTTTTTCTTCGTCTTTAGGATCTATTCCCTTTAAAATCGTATAAAGAGTGTAAGCGCGATACATCGCACCGGTATCGATATATGTATAACCTAATATTTCTGCGACTTTTTTAGCCACAGTGGATTTACCAGCTGCGGCTGGTCCATCGATTGCAACGCTAATATAAGACATAATTACTCCTTTAAAATAAAATGATGCCAAAAGCAATAATTAAAGCAATGATTGCTAAAGATAAAATGGAGACAACAACGTAATAAATACGAATTTTCTTATTCATGCGTAAAAAAGAAAAAGTCGATGGCTTATAATCACTATCTTTCTTACCATCATCGTTTAATTCTTCATAATGTAATCCAAGATTAGGATGAGACATCAATTGATCAATTTCTTGTTTCTTACTAGAATCGACTTCCAACTTAGGCGAAGAAAAAGTCGTAATCGTATCGAAATCATCATCATCCATGGCTTCAATCGATTTTCTTCTTTGTTTAAATAAGTCAGTTCGTGTTTTTTTCGTCATAAATTCATTTCCTAATTTTATATTGTAATAAAAATTAAGTTTCTTTTAAAGTATCAGTATAACTTTATTCCTATCTTGACAAAACAGATAGATAATTTATAATCAAAAGCGTCTAGGAGGACGCAAACAATGGCAAAAAAAGTCAATGTCAATAAGGATGTCTGCATCGGATGCGGTCTTTGCACCGGCTTACTTCCATCAGTGTTCGAATTCGATGATGATGGTAAGGCTAAAGCTAATGAAGTACCAGCTGAAGACGAAGCATCAATCGCTGATGTTGTTGCCCAATGCCCAGTTGGTGCTATCGAAGAAGAATAATTTCTTACATCATTAACGATCGAAAAGAAAAGAGCATTAGCTCTTTTTTTCTTGTTCTACTTCTTCATTTGTCGTTTTTACGATTCCTTCGATAACTTTCTTTTCTTCAGCTTTTTTTAATTTAGCTTGATGATATGCATTTGCAATTTTTTCGATTGTTCTACGCATTATTTTATAGATAAGAAGCGTAGCCACGACGACGATAGCGTCTTTTAGAGCATTGAATGGTAAAGCAATATAAAACCCATATGACCAATCGAGATTAGTGACGTAAGGAAAAGTTTCTTGAATCATCTTCAAATCAAGACCAAATAGATATGCATAGAACGGTACAGAAACGTAAATATTAATAATTAAAGCAAAAAATAATTGTAAAACTGTTCCCACTAATAAACCTAATAACGCCCATTTAAATTTACGACGATATTTATAGATGATGACAGCAGGAATAATAAAGACGATGGAGAGGAATAAATCCGTCAATTCCCCGACGCACATCGTCGAAGTCATTGGTAATTTAATAATTGTTTTAATAAAAATAGACGTAAGCGCCACTAGAGGGCCATAAGCAAATCCTGCGACAAAATTTGGAATTTCATCAAGGTGAATTTCTAAAAATGAAGGAGCGAATGGAACCTTAAATTGGAGGCCGGGTACGACGTAAAGAATAGTCGCTATTGCCCCAAAAATAGCGGACCTTGTCATGAAGAGAATAATTTTGTGTGTCTTTGACATAAAAAACTCCTAGCCAGGGCTAGGAAAAAGAAGAGAAAATATACTTCTTTCATCTTGACTTTAACAATCGCCACTTGAATTGCACAAGTTCATGCTCATCTTGAGCTCGCGGGGTTTACCGCCGGTCGGAAATTACATCCTGCCCTGAAGTGCTTTTATTATATAACTTCATTTTGTTGTTGTTAATAAAAAACAAAATTTAAAACAACTTATTTTAAATTCTTAGAAAAAATAATTTAATTTTTCTATTAGTTGAGTATTATATAACCATATGGATAACGAATATCTAACTAAAGCACAAATGCGTCGACTTCTTACAAAACATGATCCAATCGAGGTTTTGCAGTACATTGAAAAATGTGTCTTAAAAAATAAACCTGATGATGAACTCATGATGACGTTAATTGATATTACTAAAAGTTACATCTATCTTTTAAGCATCCAAGATACATATGAAAAAGAACTTAATGATAATATTACTGCAAAAGTTTTGATAGCTTTACAAGATGTCATCAATTTATTAGGTTTTAAAGAAATTAAGGCTGATTTTGAATTGAAGCAAAATAACGTCGCTTAAATCAAATATTTTTTAAAAAATTAATACTATTTTAAATTAATTCACGATGTGAATTATTTTTTTATATGAAATTAGCACTTACCTATTGACAGTGCTAAAAATAGTCCTATAATATAGTTAGCACTTGAAAGATGTGAGTGCTAAAAATACATGGAGGTAATACATATGGCAAAATACGAAACACAACTTAGACATCATTACGATGAAGACTTATTCCCATTCGATAATATTTTCGATGATCTCTTCCCTACCACGAATAGAAGAGTAGGCGAAATGTTAAAGACTGACATCTTAGAAGATAATGATCATTACACTTTAAAGATGGAAGTTCCAGGTGTCAAAAAAGAAAATATTAAGATGAGTTATGAAGATGGCTACCTTACCATCTCATGTACAAAAAATGAAGAAAATGAAGAAAAATCTCATCACAAATATGTGCGTAAGGAAAGATATTTTGGTTCCTATTCACGTAGTTTCTACATTGGTGAGATGGAAGATAGTAAAATCGATGCTTCTTTGAATGATGGTATACTTACTATCAAACTTCCAAAAGAAGTAGAAAAAACACCTGAGAAAAAATTTATTGAAATTAAATAAGTCTGAATTTTGTTAAGTTACTTAACGGAGGGTTTCCTAGGTCTAGGAGCCCTCTTTTTAGATTTATTTTGAAGTAATTCAGCTAAGAATTTATCTCTTTCGTTCTCACTTTCAAATTTAAATGTTACTTGCAATTTTGCATAAGATGAATCGCAATGATATTTCGAATCAATTTTCTTCTTAAATTTATCATCATTGACATCATGCTTGTAAGCATAGACTAATTTTTCGATGTCATGGACACTTAAATTATCAGCGTAGATGCGCTTGAGTAAATCTTGCATAACATCTTCTGGTAAAGCCACTAATGCTTTCGCGTGACCATAAGTCAATTTTCCAGTACTTAAGTCGGAAAGAACACTATCAGGCAAAGTAAGAAGTCTTACAATGTTTGTAACTTGTGGTCGAGAGATATGGATGAGAGTGGCAACACTATTTTGAGAATAATTATAATCTCTGATTATTTTTTCTAACACTAAAGCCATCTCGACAATGTTTCTTTCTTTATGATCGTTGATGTCGCTTAACAAAGTAAATAATAAATCTTCATCACTAACGTCTAAGACGATGCAAGGAATTGGACTAATTTTTGCTAGTTTTGCAGCCAATAATCTTTTTCTTCCTAAGACGATTTCATAATGATCTTTCTTACTTCTTACGATAAGTGGGGTTCTAAAACCATTTTTCTTCAATGTTTCGCCAATGTTTTTAAGTAAAGTATCAGATAATTTAGCTTTCTTCAAAAATAAATTATCGTCAATTAATTTAGATTCAATCTCTTTGACGGAATTAGATTTATATTCTTTTTCCATCTCGCGAATGACATCGCTCTTAGCAAATTTCTTCACTAATTCTTTCAAATCTTGGTTAATGATTTTGTTGTTGCTCATAATCTAATATCTCCTTTGCTAAATTTAAATATGATGTCGACCCTAATGAAGTTGGCCGATAGATAATTGATGGAATACCTCTCGCACTTGCTTCTGGTAATGTCACATTACGAGGAATATGTGTAAGGAAAGTTTTTTCTTTGAATAGTCCTCTTATCTGCGTCGATACTTCCGTTGCTAGACGAATTCTTGCATCGTACATCGTAAGTAAAAATCCTTCGATAGATAAATCGTGATTATATTGTGTTTGAATATTAGAGATGCTCGCTAATACTTGAGCAACAGCTTCTAAAGCAAAATATTCACATTGGACTGGAATGATGCAAGTGGAAGCCGCCACTAGTGCATTGATTGATAAAAGACCCAATGAGGGTGGACAATCGATGAACATATAATCGTAATTTTTCTTAATTTTATTCAAATTTTCTTTAAGTAAAAAATAAGGATTAAGATTTTTGGCATTGCTTTGCAAATGAACATCTAAACTCGTCAATTTAATATTAGCGGGTAATAAATCTAAACCTTTCATCGTCGTCTTTTTAATAACTTTATTAATATCGTAATCAAATGCTAGACAATCGAATATAGAACGATTTAATAAAGTGATATCGATGCCGACACCACGCGAAGAATTACCTTGTGGATCCATATCGATCAAAAGAACATTTTTTCCAAGATAGGCAAAAGATGCACTTAAATTGATAGCGGTCGTCGTCTTTCCAACTCCACCTTTTTGATTAGCGATTGCAATAATTCTTCCCATAATTTAATTATAGCAAAAAAATTGTGAAATCAATTATAAAGGTTTCTTTTTAATAATAGAAAAATCACGCGGATATTTTTTTGCGTTTTCACGCATTTTTAAATAAGTGACAACTCGTCTTTCACCTGCCTCATTTGGCAAATGAAAATTTAAGACGTTTACCACTTTTAAATTCAAGATTTTAGAAATTCTATTTTCATCTTTGATTTGTGCTTCGTTAACTTTCGATTTAAGTGTTATTAATAAGCCACTAACTTTAATTAATGGAGAGAGTAATTCAAGTTCAATATTCGTCGGGGCAAACGCTCGTGCAGTTACTAGATCAAAACTTTCTCTAAGTTCACCATGAGCAAGAGTTTCCGCCCTACCTAGATATGTTTTAATGTTATGAAGTTTTAAATTTTTACAAACTAAATTAATAAAATGTATTTTCTTATGATTAGAATCGATAGCTGCCCCTTGCATTTGAGGAAAAATAATCGCTAAAGGAATGAGAGGAAATCCTCCACCTGAACCAACATCACAAACAAATTTTCCGTTCAAATCCATATTTTTAAAAGGATAAATAGAATCATAAAAGTGCTTAATTAAGACATCTTCTTCATCGGTGATAGTTGTTAAGTTATACTTTTTATTTTCTTCGATTAAAAGTTTATAAAAAGCTAAAAATTTTTCTTCTTGTTCTACGCTAAGCTTAGGAAATATTTCTTTTAAAATATTAAAATTCATTAATTATCCCCTCGCTTTTTTAAAAAGATCAAAAGCCTATTAATATCGCTTGGATTAATGCCAGAAATACGCGAAGCTTGGGCAAGGCTAATAGGTCTAACTTTAGCAAGTTTTTCTCTTGCCTCTAACGCTAAACCATCGATATTTTTATAATCTAAATCGGATGGTAAAATAACACTTTCAAGTTTCTTTAATTTCATAGCGTCATGTTCTTGCTTTTTTATGTAACCTTCATATTTAATTTTTACTTCTAGTTTAACGATAGAAATAGGTAGCATATTTAAAGCTTTTAATTCGTCAGTGTGTTCAATAATTTTAGTGAGTGAAACATCTTTTCTCCTCACAAGTTCCAAAGCACTTACACCATGCGTTAATGGTTCGTAGTGCAAAGTTATTAAATATTCATTTAGCCAACTATCTTTTGGCCCAAAATGTAATTTATTTAAAATAACGTATCCTTTTTGAATTTTATTTTCTTCTTCTTTAAAGATAGCATATCTTTCTTCACTAATAAGACCAAATTTATAACCATATTCAGTAAGTCTTGTATCCGCGTTATCGTGCCTTAATAAAAGACGATATTCAGCCCTGCTCGATAAAAGACGATAAGGTTCACTAATGCCCTTAGTGACTAAATCATCTATCATTACGCCAATGTAAGATTCATCTCTTCTTAAAATAAAAGGCTTCTCATTTTTGATTTTTAAAGCGGCATTAATGCCAGCCATAAGACCTAGCCCTGCAGCTTCTTCGTAGCCTGATGTTCCAGCAATTTGACCAGCGATATATAATCCTTCATATTTTTTTGTTTCTAGTGTCTTAGTTAATTCAAGAGGTGAAAGAGCGTCATATTCAATCGCATATGCATATTTTAAAATTTCAGCATTTTCTAACCCTGGTAAAGAATGAACCATATCTACTTGCACTTTTTCACACATCGAAGTAGCGAAGCCTTGCAAATATATCGAATTTAAATCATGCCCTTCAGGTTCTAAAAATAATTGATGTCTTTCATGACTTGGAAATTGTACGACTTTAGCTTCAATCGAAGGACAATATCTTGGTCCAATACCTTTGACATTTCCACTATACAAAGCTGTTTCATGCAAATGAGCGTTGATAATATCATGCGTTTCTTTCGTCGTATAAATTAGATAGCAAGGATATTGTTGATCAAGAGGAATAAATTTATTTGTTTCGTAGGAAAAAGCTAGAGGTTCATCCGTTCCTAATTCGATTTTAGCTTTGCTAAAGTCAATTGATTTTCGTTCGATACGTGGAGGAGTACCAGTTTTTAGACGAATTATTTCTAATCCCATTTCCCTTAGACTATTTGAAATTTCCTTGACAGTTTTTTCACCATCTGGTCCACCTTCATGACGATTTAATCCCACTAATATTTCGGCATTCGCATATGTTCCTAAGGCTAAGATAGTTGCTTTAGAATAAAATTTTTGACCATCTTTTAAAATGACTCCTAAAACTTTTTTATCTTCATATATAAGAGAAGTAACAGCACCATCAAGATAAGTAAGATTTTCTTGTTTAAGAATTTTATCTTGCATGATTTTACGATATAAAGCACGATCATTTTGTGAGCGAAGCGCCCAAACACCAGGTCCTTTTCCACGATTGAGCATCTTCATCTGCATATAACGATCGTCAGCGCTTTTTGCCATCTCTCCTCCAAGGGCATCAATTTCCCTAACGACGATTCCTTTAGCGGAACCACCTATCGAAGGATTGCAAGGCATGTTGGCGATATTATTAAAATTTAAAGAAATAAGTAAAGTTTTTAAGCCCATGCGTGCAGGTGCAAGGCTGGCTTCGATGCCGGCATGACCGCCACCGACGACGATGACATCAAAATTATTTTCCATTATCCAACACTGCCTTCCATATCGAGTTTAATCAATTGATTTAATTCGACAGCATATTCCATAGGAAGTTCTTTAGAGAACGGTTCGATAAATCCCATGACAATCATTTCTTTAGCTTGTTCTTCATTTATGCCACGCGACATCAAATAAAATAATTGTTCTTCATTAATTTTTGAAACTGTCGCTTCGTGTTCAATATAACTAGTTGCGTTACTCATTTCATTTTTCGGTAACGTATCTGATTTAGAAATATCATCGAGAAGCAAAGTATCGCATTTAACACTTGCTTTAGAATGATGAGCGGTGTCCTTAATTCTTACAGTTCCACGATAATTTGAAGTACCGCCATTTTTCACGATAGTTTTCGAAATTATCGTCGAAGATGTATAAGGTGCTTCATGGATCATACGGGCACCTGCATCTTGATATTGTTCTTTACTTGCAACCGCAACAGAAATACATGTTCCTTTAGCCCCTCTACCTCGAAGAACGCAGGCCGGATATTTCATATTGAGACTACTTCCGATATTACCATCAATCCATTCCATCAAAGCATTTTCATAACACACTGCTCTTTTTGTCACTAAGTTGACGATATTTCTCGACCAGTTTTGGACTGTTGAATATCGACATCTTGCGTTTTTATGAACAAAAATTTCGACCACTGCCGCGTGCAAACTTTCTTTAGAATAAACCGGTGCGGTACAACCTTCCACATAGTGGACATCCGCGCCTTCATCGACGATGATAAGCGTCCTTTCAAATTGCCCCATCTTCTCTTGATTAATGCGGAAATAAGATTGGAGAGGTTTTTCTAATTTAACGCCTTTAGGCACGTAGATAAATGAACCGCCAGACCAAACCGCACCATTTAAAGCCGCAAATTTATTATCGCTATAAGGTACTATTGTGCCAAAATATTTTTTTACTAGCTCTGGACAGACTTTTAATGCCTGGTCAGTCGATAAGAAAATGACACCTTTTTCATCTATTTCAGTTAGCATATTGTGATAGACGACTTCCGATTCATACTGTGCACTTACACCAGCTAAGAATTTTTGTTCAGCTTCAGGAATACCTAATCGGTCGAAAGTATGTTTGATAGTCGTCGGAACCTCTTCCCAAGTATGGCCTTCTTTTTCTGCTGTCCTAATGAAATAAGTATAGGAATCAAAATCTAAATTCGAAAGATTAGGGCCAAATTTCGGTAGAGGCATCGCTTTGAAGGCACGATAAGATTTAAGACGATATTCGAGCATCCAATCGGGTTCATCTTTCAATTTAGAAATAGTTCTTACTACTTCTTCATTAAGACCGATGCCCGTAGATGTAACAGGCTTTACTTCGTCTTTAAATCCGTAAGCATAAACATCTTCATTTTTATTTTTAATATCATTTGCCATTTGAATCAATGGCCTCCTTTAAAGCATTCCAGCCAATCGTCGCACATTTGATACGAGCTGCCTGCTTATGCGTATTTTTAAAAGCATTAGCCTCATCTAAAATATCGCTATCGAAAGGCTTTTCAAAAATCATATTAAAATATGATTCTAAAATCTTTTTAGCTTCTTCGATCGATTTACCAATAACTAAATCGCACATAATATCAGTTGAACTCGCTGTAATTGTACAAGCCACACCATCGAATAAAGCATCGCTTACAATCCCATCTTTAATTTCGATGTAAAGAGTAATATCATCGATACAATTTTCTGAATCCTTATGTATTTGCATATAGCTAGATAAATCATTAGGCACCTTACGATGTCTCGGATTAGAAAAGTGATCCATAATAATAGATCTCATCATATGTTCATCAAGAGAAATAGGCATCTAAAAATCCCTCACTTCCATCTAATGCTTCACAAAGAGCATCAATTTCTTCAAACGTATTATAAAAAGCGAAAGAAATGCGCACTGTCGCTAAAGAACGAAGATGATCGATCAATATTTTTGCACAGTGTTGACCGCTACGCGTCGCAATTCCTTTCGAATTTAGATATGTCGATAAATCTTGAGCGAAGACATCCTTAATATTAATAGTAATAATAGCTCCTTCTGCGTGTTCATTATAAATGATGATGTTATTTACTTTTTTAAGTTTTTCAATAGCGTAAGCACGTAGTTCACTCTCTCTTTTTTCAATATTGCTAATACCATAATCATTGATAAAATCAATCGCTGCGCCTAAGCCAAAAATGCCTTCTAGATTTAACGTTCCAGCTTCTAATCTTTCAGGAGCGCTTAAATAGCGCACATCGCCACACGCTAAAAATTTTGCATTCATCCCACCACCTGAAAGAAGTGGATCCATCTTATCTAATAATTCTTTTTTACCATAGATGACACCTAATCCAGTTGGACCATACATCTTATGAGCGCTGAAGGCTAAAAAATCACAATCGATATCTTGGACATCAGTTTTCATATGCGGAACAGATTGGGCTCCATCGACGACGAAAAAAGCGTTAAATTCATGGCAAATACGGGCCATTTCTTTTACTTCACTCTTAAATCCTAAGACATTTGTGACGTGAGCGACACTGACGACTTTCGTCTTATTCGATATCACTTTTCTTAAATTATTAGCGGTAATACGTCCTTCTTCGCTTAAAGGAATATAAACAATTTTAGCTTTTTTAATCTCTGCGATCTTAAACCATGGTAAAACATTCGAAGCATGTTCTGCTTCATCGATGATAATTTCATCGCCCTCTTCAACATATTTTAATAATCCATAGGCGATGATATTAATAGACATCGATGCACCGGCAGTAAAAACGATTTCTTCCGCTTGTTTAGCGTTGATGAATTGAGCGACTTTTTCTCTAACGTTATAGACGTATTTATCCATCTCGAAACAAAGATCATAATCACCTCTATGAGAATTAGAAGTTTTATTGAAA
This sequence comes from uncultured bacterium, assembly GCA_949285455.1. Classification (GTDB taxonomy): domain Bacteria; phylum Bacillota_I; class Bacilli_A; order RFN20; family CAG-826; genus CALVUG01. The sequence goes on from CASDXP010000008.1 coordinate 13,921, forward strand.
TAGTAATCTTTTAAAGCATCAAATACTTGATATGGTTTAAAAGTTGTCGAAGCGTTGTCTAAAAAGATAAGAGGTTTACCTTGCATAAACTTATCTTCTTTTAACATTGGAAAATTTGCTCTAATTTCATCGATATCCATCTTCTTCATAAAATTTTCCTCAAGGAAGATAATATATCTTCTTTTATCTTTTCATCTTCAATTTCATTTATAGCCATTTTGAGATGGGCTAGAGTTAACAAAAGTTTAGCTTCATCTTCATCCACTCCACGTGAAGTTAAATAAAACATCGCATTTTCATCGACTGAACCAACGCTTGCAGAATGCATAGCGATAACATCGTCACAATCGATTGATAAAATAGGATCAGCACGGCCAAAAGATATATCATCATAAACGATAATTTTAGCAACTTGTGAGACGCTAGCCTTATAGGCTTTTTCATAAATTTTACCAATGCCAGAAAATTTAAGTTTACCACCTTTAAGAGCAACTCCAAGGTTAGACATAGAAGCTTTACTTCGTTCGACTAAATGATGGAATGAGGCATCGATATTTTTGTCATCATTTTCTTTAGCGACACTCGCGAGCGTCCAATCAAAAGAAGAATCGATACCTATTAATTCGATATTAGCGTTTAAATTTAACAATCCATCACTTAAATCAAAGATGGTGACGTGCATCTTTGCCCCTTCTTTTAACTTGCCAATAAAAGATAAATCTTTTACCTCACCATGCAAAATCATGACAAGTCTAAGGGAAGAATTATTATCCAAACTAAAATTGAGATTTGAAAAATCTAAAGGGCTAACTAATGTTAGCGATTTACTTTCATCTTTATGAACTGTCAAACAACGTTCGATTGTTTCCATCATTTTTCCTTCGCTCTATTTTTCTTAATAGCACAGCTACCTAAAGAAATGACCTTAGGTCTTGCTTCCTCACCTTTCTTTAAGGAAATGTGATATTCTTCTTCTAACCATTCGTAACCTTCCACGTCAATTTTTTCGACGTAACTACTATCGCCTTCGAAGACGATACGTCCATCAACAATGATGATAACACGTGTAGGTTTCACAATTTCATATAGCCTAGCGTAGTGCGAGATAATTAAAATACCTTTACCAGCATTTTGTTCTTCTTTTAAAGCTTTCGCTACGTAATTAATAGCATCGACATCTAGACCGCTATCGATTTCATCTACGAGAGCAAAAAGTGGATTTAAGATACGCATCTGCATAATTTCATTTTTCTTTTTCTCACCACCGCTAAATCCTTCGTTTAATGAACGATTGACCATATCGAAAGGAAAATTAACTTCTTTCGTCATAGAATTGAGAATTTTATAAAATTCCGATAAGGAAATGGGCTTCTCTCTTCTAGCGTTAATAGCGGATCTTAAAAAATCTGCAGTTGGAACACCTGGAACTTCAACTGGCAATTGCATAGCTAAGAATAATCCTAGTCTCGACCTTTCGGAAGGATTAAGTTTTAAAATATCTTTTCCGTCTAATAATATTTCACCTTCATCCACGTGATATCGAGGATGACCCATGATAGTCATCAATAAGGTTGATTTACCATGTCCATTCGGGCCGAATAAAGCGATGGTCTCGCCTTGATTCAAGGTGAGGTCAATTCCTTTTAAGATGGCCTTCCCATCGATCGATACGTGCAGGTTTTTTATCGTTAGAGTATGCATAATTCTCACCTCGCGTGATTTATATTTTATATAATCGCTTTCGATTTTACCACTGAGACGATAAAAAAGTTATATAAATAGTGTTCAGGCGTTATTTAAAAAATAAGATGTAAATTCTATTTGATATTTACATTTAACATGTATAAAATAAAATACGCTATGCATACGAAGGAGGAATAATAGTATATGAAAAAAAGCAAGCTTAGTTTCGGCCTCGCTTTTACACTCTTACCACTCGTCGCGGTATCAGCGTGTTCTCCCACAGTAACTCCAAGCGATAAGGACATCGTTTCTTTTACTGATCCAAATGGTAACACTGTCAATATCCCGACTGATGAAATTTATGCAAACTACAAAATCGACAAAAATGGTGTTGAAAAATTCTACAATGCCTTAGTTGAAGTCGTAGTTCGTAATGAGATGAACAAAGAAGAATATGCGGATACGAAAGCGCATTGTGAATCTCTTGCACGCAACCGTGTCGAAGGTTCAAAAGAACAAGCGCAAAGTAACGCAGAGGCAAATGGTACATCTTATGATGAAGAATTCGAAAGCATCTTAACTTCTAACAATTGTGAAGATGAGGAAGAATTATTCAATCTCTACACTTATCAAGAGATGACAAGCGCTCTTGAAGATGAATGGTTCTCTACAGAAAAACTTTCTGAATTACTCGTCGCTAATGAAGGTTATTTTGCTACGGAGGTTCCTTATCATATCCGTCACATCTTAGTGAATGTCACTGCTTCCGTCCCAGAAGGTTTATCCATTTCTACCTCACCATTTACTTCTCAAGAAATTACATCTTCTGAAGCCGCTAAATTATCGAACGTCGTCTCTGCTTTAGCGAGCGGTAACGAATCGTTTGGTACGATCGCATATCGTTATAGTGACGATTCAAGCGGTGATACTTCAAGCCGTAACAATTATGGTGATGTTGGCATCATGGGTCGCTCTACTTCATTCGTCAATGAATTTAAATTAGGTATTTATACTTACGATTTACTTTATCAAAACGATGCGACACGTAGTCAAACTCTTGAAACTGCCTTAGGTTTAGATGAGATTTATCCAGATGATGAAATCGCTACTGAATTCACTAATATGGGTTTAGATGATATTGGAACTATCCCTTATGGTGCAATTTTAAAACTTGGTCAAGTGGCTAATGTTGAAACTTCCAACAGCGGCACTCCAGTCAATAATGGCGTTACTTTATTCTATCCTAGAAACATCCTCTTCAATAAATATTTCAATAAACATAATGTTTCAATTATCACTCCAAATGATGTCGCCGTTGCTGATGTCGACGCTAGTGGCCGTCTTACTCCTACTAGATTAAACACTGGTGAATTAATCACTGGTGAAAATTTCGCTGGCATATTTAATGAGGATTACGTCATAAATTCAAAAGGTCGTTTCCAACAAGTGGCTGCTTTAGATAATCAATATGCCTTATGCGATGAACAAGGCAATGTCATCTTAGTGGTTCGTGCCGGTAGCGGTTACGAAGGCGTCCACTTCATGGTCGTCCAACGTAATTATTTAGACGAAGTCGTCAATGACGTCACCTTACAAGAATATTACACGACCGCTATTCCAGGTGAAGAAGCTTATCCTACCACCGCTGATGGTAAAGATAAAGCGACATACGTCAACTTCATCCGTGGTAATAACACGACTTATAACACTCGTGCTACGCAAGTTAGAGATGCTATCATGGCTTATAATCCTTACATCACCGATGACATGTATTGGTCACTCTTCGAAGAACAAAAAGTCGTCATCCACGATGAAACCTTAGCCACTAAGATCGATGAATATCTCGAAACGCGTAAATTAGATGAAACGTTCAATCGCAATGAAACGTTCGAAGATTCTTGGGATGCTTACATCGACTTACTCAAGATTCAACAACAACTTCGTGGCGTAAACGATGATGGCGAACCAGTCAGATTAATTTCTGAAACATGCGCCGTCAAATTCCAAGAAGATCCTAACTCACCAGCCTTTGCTGAAGGAGGTATTTGTTACTATGCGCAATAAGAAATTATTTGTCATCGCTGCTTTAGCAGGTGTCGTCTTAACTGGCTGTTCTGAAATAAGAGCCCATCCAGGCGATTACGATGATCCTATCTTAAATAATCCTGATGGTAGCAAAGTTGATGTTGTAAACAACATCGCAAGCGTCGTCTACGATGCTCTCGATGATGCTGGTACGACCAACGAACAAGTTCTTGAAACTTTAAAAGTTAGTCTTGCTGAATCGATCTTTGGCACCGCCGAAGAACTTGAAGCAGCTTATAGTGGCGGCGCAAGTAGCGAAGCCTTCACTAACTTAAAAACTACGCATGCTTATTACACCGAAGATATCGAAGAAACTTTAAGCGAAACTGAAAAGAATGAATATTCTTTCTGGCGTCTAACTCAACTCGTCACCGAAATTCAAGACCGTATTCTCGATACGTATTATGGCCTCATCATCGGTGGTGATTATAGTGATGATTCTTTATTTAGCGAAGAAAAATTCGCTAACTTCATCCGTAGTGAGCTTTATGAAGTAGTAGATCCTGAAACTGAAGCTTTCCCTACTACTTTCTATGAAGATGTGTTAATCACTCCAAGCAAGACTTACGAAACGATCGAATCTTGGGGAATTCATATCGATTATTATGAAGATTACACTCGTCGTGTCATCATACCCAACATCTACATCGATTTGTTAGCGGAACAATATCTCTTCGATGAAAACTATTCATCCTTAGGGAGAAGTTACGCCCGTAAAGTCAATTACATCGCAATTACTTCTAACGATGAGTTTGCAAATGCTGCTCCTTATTTAATGCTAAATTTCATCGAACAAAACATCTTAGCGGAAGACGCTACAGCTGAAACTGCTAATTTGGAAATACTTGCGAATGCTTGGAGAGGCTATGAAGAAGATTATCTTAAGGACGGTAATGAAACCGAATTATTAAATCTTTCTCTCGGCGCTGGTTCTTTCCAAAACAAAACGACCCGCGCTGATGATCATGGTTCCATCTCCTATTACAGTGGTACGCAATACGGTAACATTTTAGATGATTACGATTTAATCTACGAAAATGATCCACAAAAGAATGATCAAACAGTCGAATCTGACTTCACCAATTCTTATGCTTATACGATCGAAAAAGGTCTCGAACTTAAGACGAGAACGATGCGTACGACCGATTATACGACTGATGGTTGGTTCATCCAAAACGGTGGTTTATCCACTTTACCTTCTTGGATTAGAACTAGATTATTCAATATCGGTGTCGCTAACGCCATCGATGACATTACCGATGAAAAAGATACGAGCGTCGCTCCAGCTGACCGCATCACTTCTAACTTCGTGCGTAAGATTGATGGTTATTATTACTTATTACCACAAACGACACAAAGTGGTAGCGAAGATGTCGACTTCTTACTTTACGACAACGATTCTAAAACATATTACATCATCCAAATTGAAGAAGCTGTCTCATCTTCCAAACTTAATCGTAATTCCCAAAATAACTACACTAACGTCCACGGCGACCATGGCGAATACATGGAAGAAGTAGCAAGAAACATCGCTGAGACTATGGCGGAAGGCGGAAGTTACGATGATCAAGCTATCCTCTTCTACTTCGAAAATATGGATTTACAATATTACGATGAAGATCTCTACGATTACTTCGTCGAAACATTCCCAGATTTATTCGAAGAAGATTAATCTATCATCTTTTTAAAAAAATACGAGGCTAGAAAAAACTAGCCTCTTTTCTTTACTTTGAGAGTATAATTATATTATCAAATATAAAGGAGATATAACTCATGGCTAAATATGATAAGAACTGTATCTTTTGCCAAATTGCACAAGGGAAAATCAATGCTTATAAAATCTATGAAGATGATCAAGTTTTAGCGTTTTTAGACACTAATCCGAAATCGATGGGACACGCCCTAGTGATTCCTAAATCACATCACGATAACTTCCTTACGACGTCAAAAGATATCATGCATAAAGTTTACGATGTCGCTCAAAAAATAGGCCAAGCGGATATGAATGGCTTAGGTGCGGTCGGCATCAACATCCTCACTAATTGTTACGAACCCGCTGGACAAAGTGTCATGCATTTCCACGTGCACGTCATTCCACGTTATCTTACCGGGGAACGTTATCAAATCGACATGAAAGAAAGTTTAGATGATAAAAACTTACCCGCTATTGTAAAAGTTATTAGAGATAATTTATAAATTATTATTTACGCGTTTTCTTTGGTTGATAAAAACTACGATCATCGAACGCTAAGATACGTTGTGACCATTCGCCGCCCTTCACGTCGTGGAGGGCTTTTCCAACCATCTCTAATTTCGCATCTAAATCATCGATCATGTTAAGCGCTAAAGCTTCTTTGATCATCGGCTCGACTGGCGAACCATATTCTTTTTTGCCGTGATGAGTGAGGATAAGATGTTCTAAAACAAGGCGCACTTCATCATCGACATGAAGTTCTTTGCATTTATTAAAAATAATCGCGTGCGAGATACTTATATGACCAATGAGACGACCTTCGTTCGTATATTTAGCAATAATAGGACCTGATAATTCGATGACTTTACCTAAATCGTGTAAAATCGTTCCGCTTAATAAAATATCAGCGTCTAATGAAGGATATAAATTTAATAGAGCTTTCGCTAAACGCACCATATGGACACTATGAACGAGTAAACCACCTGCGAATTCATGATGATTTTTTGTCGCTGCTGGGAAACTTACAAATTTTTCACGATATTCATCTAATAAAGTTTTGACCACGCGATGATAATCTTTATCTTTGATAAGAGCGATCGCTTCATCCAATTCTTTTTCTAAGGCCTTAAAATCGTAATCTGGGCGAGGAATATAATCTTCAAGATGATAATCATCCGGTAATACATTCATCACTTTGTAGACTTTAAGTTGCATTTGATCGCGATATAGATAAGTTACCCCATCTACACGCACGACTTTGCCGACGTCGAAAATTTGATAATCCCCTGGTTCAATTTCCCATTTCTTTGCTTCGATAGTGCCGCTTTTATCTTGTAAAGTAATAGATAAATAAGGAGAGCCGCTACTATTGACACCACGAACGACATTGGTCACTAAAAATTTTTCACCATAAATTTCTTCGTTTGATTCATAATCTTTAATCATCAAAATATTCCTCCATCAATGAATGTATAATTTTATTTGGATAGCCCTTGCGATACATACCACGATAAAATTTTTGCTTATCATCTTTCGCACTTCTTTTTTGTTTGATGGCATCAAGACGTGCTCGATTCATATCGAATGCATCGCTAAATTTAATTTTTTTCAGTTCTTCATCAATTAAATTCATCTTAAAACCATTATTAATTAGTGCATTACGTAATTTATTTTTCGCCAACGGACCATATTTTTCATATTTAGGTTTGAGCGCATTAATTTGTTTTAACAAATTCTTTCTTTCAATTTTTTCATCAAACGGTAAATTATCAGGGAAATAAAAAATGCGCTTTTGAGCCAATTTCTTTTCGCATTCTTTAAAAGAATATCCTTTAGATAAATAATATTCTAAATATTCTTTTCTTAAAGCAAGATTATCGAAAAGATGTCTTCTGTTATCAAGTTCGAACATAATCTTTTTAATTTGTTCTTCATTTAATCCTTCTTTTTGAGCTAGACGTTCTTTAAAATAACTTTTCGATACTTTATACTTGTTTAAATAATTAACGTACTTTCTAATAGCGACTGAAGTTTTAGTTTCTTCTAAGATTTTTTTAAGTTCATAAGATGTCAGTGTTTTTTTGACGTAAAGGCGATTATTTAAAGTTGTTTCAAAGTCGCAAGGAAAGGTATGACCATTACTTAAATAGACCATATTAGTGGTTCTTTGCCGTTTAATTGCCGTAATTTCTATCTTACCAGTTCTTTTTAATGGCCCTTCCATACACCTTCTTTATCCTCTCGTAAAATTTTTCTATCGAATATTCATCCATCTTCTTGAAAGCTTCATCTTTCATCTTTTCTAATTCTTCTTCTTTCATAAATAAAATTGTTTCTAGTTTTTTAATGAAATCATCTTCATCATAGAAGAAGAAACCATTTTTCCCACTTTCGATTAAATCATATAAATTATCGTCATATTTTACTAAGAGGATACGGCGCGCGGCCATAGCTTCAAGATAAGTTAAACCTTGCGTCTCTGAAGTGGAAGCAGAAACGTAAATATCGCTAAGATTATAATAGAAACCAACTTCTTCGTTCGGCACTTTTCCTAAGAACAAAATCTCTTTTTCTAAACCAAAATTTTTAGACATATTTTTTAGTTCTTCTTCGTGCGGCCCGCTACCAACAATTAATAATTTCATCTTTTGTTCAGGATGAAGTTTACGATATTTTGCGTAATGAGAAATGACTACATCGACGCTTTTAGCTTTATCGACTCGACCTAAGCAAAGCAACGTCACCGTATCTTTATCGATACCTAGTTCTTCTTTTTTCTTCTTCAAATTGATCTCATCTTGATTTTCAGGTAAGAAACGATGAAAATCGATGCCTGTTGGAATAATATTTATATATGCTTCCACTCCTATTTCACGTAGATAGTTTTTAATTTTCTTAGATGGGGTAATAAATTCGTCAGCCATATCAGCAATGACTCCAACGAACCATCTAATTGCATTTTTCGCTAGGCGATCAAAATGGCCTTTGAAAAAATCACTAAAATAATAAGTATAATCCTCATACTGAGTATGGTAAGTATAAACTGCGGGCACATGTAATAAATAAGAGATTATACGACCAAAAAATCCCACTCCTAAATCTGATTGCACGTGCAATACATCTGGTCGAAATTTTTTGATGAATTTCGTCACTTTCGAATGGTAGAACCAAGTGAAACGATAATTGAACATATTTTTCATCACGAGGCCAGGAATACGTACGATATCTTTTTCATAAGTAATTTCATTGCTGAATGGGTTCGTCGTAACAATTAAAACTTCGTGACCGTGTTCTTCAAAAGTTTTTTTCATGTAAAAAGTTGAAGTTGCCACTCCATTTATCTCCGGTGGATAAGTATCAGAAAAGACGACGATACGCATAATTACTTTTTTCCTCTATAACTTATTATCGATATCAATTTCAGTGAAGCTATTTTGCTTGCTGGCTTTTTTTACTTCTTTAATCTTTTCTTTTCTTGTATCGACATAATATGCATCATCTTGGAAATTGATAATAAGTGAATTTTCATCTTCTATATTGTCCGGCGGATTTCTTCTTCTTCTCAGATGTAACTTCTCTTGTAAAGCGCGCCTAGAAAGTTGCGAAGTTTCATATTGTTTATTAGAAGACAAGCGACGTTCTTCGAACGTACGTAATTGTAGTTCCAAATATGTTTGACGAATCGATTTTTTGTCCGCTTCCATCTCCGTTGGTGTCGCACGATAAAAAGCAGTAAAAAGACCAGCGAACAGTAATGGGACAGTATACAAAGAAAAACGCCAGATGATAAGCGATGCGTTCGTGACTGCTTGCGTGGTATAAAAACCTGCACCCGGATTCGCATTATTGTAAAACATGACCGAGAAGAAAATTTCTGAAATGCCCGCTGTGCCAGGAAGTGGCCAGAAACCAGTACACATCTGGTGAAAACTAGACATGAAACAAGCATCGAAGAAAGAATTAATATTCGTATTATTTAGTCCATCTAAAGCCATACCAGCAAAATAAGGAATACAATATTTCGCCGTCATCATAATGAAACTGCAGACGATAATTAAAAGCATGAAGGGAATATTAGATTGGAGACGTCTCAATTCAATTTTAAAATTTTCCACTTGAATTCTTAATGATTCTCTCGTCTTTTCGGGGTGTTTAACAATACGTAGTTTAGCGAACAAATTAATACCGTGTTTCATAATAAAATTATGAATATGACGGTTATAAGACATCAAAAATAAAAGGCCAATTAAAGATATGTTGATGATGAAGCCAAAGATGGCTAAAGGCCAAACAGGAATATCGACACCATTGAGATTAAATGAACCGATCGAACTAATTAAGTCATATTTAAAGATGAACGATAAGACACCGTAAAGAATTAAGACAATTTGATAGGTAATGAAAGACATGACCATGATACTTGCGGCGTTAGAAACAGGGACACCTTGTTTGGAAAGTGTGCGAGTTTGAAAAACTTGTTCACCTGTACCAGCCGGCAAGACACCATCGTAGAACATTCCGACGAGCTTATTCGCCATCGCTTGTCTAAACTTATAACGCCTCGTATATAATCTTGCGTAGCAAAAAACGATGAATGAATCGACGAGAAAATGAAAAAACACGATCGCTCCGATGACGAGAATCCATCGCCAATCCGTACTTGTGAAAGCATTGACGACGTCGAAGAAAGTATTATATAGAGTTAAAGCTAAAGAACCTGCAGTTAAAAGTAAGATGATGACGATATAAATCGCATATTTAGCAATTGGTGAAACACGTTTTTTCTTACGGTTTTCTTCACCTTCCTTTAAAGCTTGCTCAACTTCAGGATCAAGCGTTTCTTCATTCATTGTCTCAATGTCTTCTTTTTTCATCTAAATTTCTTTCTATAAATAATTAAAATCGGTAACGGTCTTCCCCTTCCGCGTCTTGATGCGCTCTTACGACCGGAACAATAGCAAAAGGAACAATAGTTAAAACGATAAATCTTAAAATGTAAGTCCAAGTTGTCCCACTTATAAAATTAAGATAACCGTAGAGAATGATGAAGACGTAAGCGACCGCAGTCGTAATACTCAAAGTTAAAACGATCGTCGCAATATTATTAAATATTTCAATACCAAATAAGAAGATGAAGACGAGCATCACAAGATATGATATAGCGACGAGCAAAGCGATGATGAAAGCGATGATGCAGATCACATTGTAAGTAGAAAAAGCTAAAATGCCGCATATGACGGTTAAATAAACGAAAACACCGATGAACACAAATTCGATAATACAAGAACCTAAGGTGATACCAAATTGTTCATTTTTCGTCAAATAAAATAAAAGACCCACACCAATTAAAAGGATACCAGCTACGTAAGAAAAGTAACCGAACATGCTTGCCCCTGTTCCATAAATTGAAGCGATGATTCCATCCACTAGGAGCATAGCCCCAGCGATGAGAGGGAAGATAATTCCTAACAAACGTGCTTTTGAGTTCTTGATTAAGTGCATGATTTTGCCTCTTATTTAATTTAACAAATTAACATCCTTTTTGCAATGTTGCAAAATTTATTATATGGGTTAAAATTTTAGTCAATGAAAGAATATTTGAAATTCGTCGGAAACATTTTAAAAGAACATAAAGGACGTTATGCCCTATGTTTTATTTTTCAATTCATCTCTGTTTTTTTCACTCTTCTTTCAACCTTCTTATCTAAAATTCTTATCGATTGTTTAAATGGTGACATTAACAAAATTGAACTGACTGGGGTCGTCGAACAAACGATCGTCAATATTTTAGGTGGACCTGATTTTCTACAAAATAACTATTGGCTCTTTGCAATTATCATCTTCACCGTCGGCTTAGCAATTTCTTCTATCAACGTCGCAAGAGCTCTAAGCAATGCTTCCGTCACTGTCGGTATCTCTAAGAAGATGCGCGTCATGCTATTCGATCACATCCAAAGGATGCCTTTTTCAAAAATACGTTCTTTTCAATCAGGCGACTTAATTCAAACTTGTACTCGTGATGAACATATTTTAAGACGTTTTGCTGTTCAAGAAACTTTACTTATCACCTACACTTTATTTTTAATTGTTATCTCTTTCTTGCTTTTACTTTCGATCAATTGGATTATCGCCTTAACAAGTATCGCAATTCTTCCAATCTTATTTATCTATTCATTTTTCATCATTAAAATTGTTAGAAAAAGATATCGAGCGACAGATGATTCGGAAGGTTTATTAACTGCAAAAATAGAAGAAAATATCTCAGCTGTAAGATTAGTGAAAGCTTACAATAATGAAAATTATGAGATAAAAGATTTTGATCGTTACTTAAAAGATTATCGAAAGAAATTCATCTCATGGCGTCTAATGTCTTCTTTATATTTTGCCACGAGCGATATCTTAGTGTTCTCCCAAATTACTTTCACGACCGTCTTTTCTTTATATCTTACGATCATCGGCCAAGTTTCAGTAGGAACTTTCGTCATCTCTTTTACTTTCGTCAATCTAATGGTTTGGCCAGTAAGAGATGTCGCGTCGACTTTATCTAATCTCGCTCGTGCCTTCGTCAGCGTCGATCGTATGAATTTAATTTTAAAAGAAAGAAAAGAAGATACATTAAGTGGCGATAAGCCTCTCATCGATGGATCAATAAAATTTGATCATGTATCTTTTTCTTATGAAGATAACAAACCTATTTTAAACGATATATCTTTAGATATAAAAGCAGGCGAAACAATTGCTATCATGGGTCGCACTGGAGCGGGTAAATCAACATTCGCACAACTTCTAGCAAGATTATACGACGTAAACGAAGGCCATATTTATCTAGGAAAAGATGATATAACTCACATCCAAAAAGATTATTTGAGACATCATGTTGCAATTGTATTACAAGAACCGTTCTTATTTTCTAAAACAATCGAAGATAATTTGCGTTTAGCGGACACATCGCTCAACAAAGAAAAGATGATAGAAGCGACGAGCATCGCTAATATCGATGAAACAATTCTTGGCTTTGAAAAAGGTTATCTCACTCCTGTCGGTGAAAAAGGTGTGACTTTATCAGGTGGACAAAAACAAAGACTTGCTATTGCAAGAACTTTACTCACAAACGCCCCTATTTTAATATTCGATGATTCTTTAAGTGCGTTAGATACAGAAACGGATTTAAAGATTAGAAGTAATTTGAAGAAAAGAACGCACAAACACACGACGATTATCATTACCCATCGCGTCGCTACTGCCAAAGACGCCGATCGAATACTAATTTTAAACGAGGGTAAAATTGAGGCATTAGGAACGCATGAAGAACTTCTAAAAAAAGAAGGTTTATATAAAAGAATTTATGAAATACAGACGAGGATGGTGTGATTATGGCCTTTGCCTTTGAAGAAGAAGCATTACCAAAAAAACTGAACTTCTACGTCTGGAGAAGAATTTTAAAATATGCATTAAGGCAATGGAAACTAATTTTATTGCTTTTACTTTGTATTATTATCGTTACATTTTACGATAGTGCTTTTATTCCTCTAATGAATAAGGCCGCTATCGATAGCGTAGAATCTAATCTTACGGCGGACTTCACTACTTTCATCATTCCAGTCGATATCTATGGTATTAAATTTGAAGTTACTTATTGGGCTTACGTCCTCATTTTAATAGGCGGTATCATCTTGCGTTCCATCGCTATTTTATTCAATTTCTTCCTCATGAATTATATCGCCATGTGCATCGTCATGGATTTAAGAATCGATGGTTATAGGCGTATTCAAGAATTATCTTTTTCTTATTTTGATCGCACCCCATCAGGCTGGCTCATCGCTAGGCTACAAAATGATGCTTCTAGTATTGGCGACCTATTATCGCACGGTCTCACCAACATGATTTGGATGGCTTTTGAAATTATCTTCACCTTGGTGACGATGTTTACCGTCTCTTGGCAAATGTCATTAGTCATCCTCATCACTGTCCCTTTCATCATGATTATTTCGCCAATCTTTGAATTGAAGATATTGAAGAAACATCGTCTCGCAAGAAGCGCATATTCTAACTTTGTTAGATGGCTTGCTGAATGTATTGCAGGGTCGATGACGATCAAGACCTTAGCGATTGAAAATCAAGTAGAGAAAGAAGCGATTGAAGTGACGGAAGATATTCGTAAGAAAATGTTCGCTGGACGTAAAGTAAATGCTTTCTTTCAGCCTTCCATCTCCTTACTTTCAAGTCTCGCTACCGCGTTAGTGATAACTTTTGGTATCTACGTTTTCCACGCGAATGAATCAGATTATATTATCTCTATTTCTATTCTCGTCTTAGCGTTAGGCTTCGTTTCAAAAATCTATTCACCATTACAATCATTTTTTGAAATATTTGCCGAATTTATGTCCGAACAAGCATCTGCTGAAAAACTTTTAAATTTAATCGATACTAAGCCAGCAATCGAAGATAGTGAAGAAGTCGTCACAAAATATGGCACTTTATTTAAACCAAAATTAGAAAATTATGAAAAGATGCAAGGACATATTAAATTTGATCATGTTTCCTTTTCTTACCTTCCTGAAATAGAAGTTATCCACGATCTAAATATCGATATTCCAAAAGGTACTTCTCTAGCGATCGTCGGAGAGACCGGAAGCGGAAAATCGACGCTCGTCTCTCTATTAGCGAGATTTTATGAACCTACGGACGGAAAGATTTTAATCGATGGCGCTGATTATCGCACGCGTTCTGTTGGTTGGTTGCGTTCTAACATTGGTTTTGTCCAGCAAAACCCCTTCATTTTCCGCGGTTCTTTCAAAGATAATATCGCTTATGGTAAACTTGACGCCACTCTAGATGAGATTAGGAAAGCAGCGATGCTCGTCGATATCGATTCCTTCATCATGTCTTTTAAAGATGGTTACGATCACCTCTTAGAAGATGGCGGGAACGAATTATCGACTGGTCAAAAGCAACTCATTTCTTTCGCTAGAGCTATCATTAGAAATCCACGCATCATGATTTTAGATGAAGCCACTTCAAGCGTCGATACCGAAACGGAGTTAACGATACAAAGTGCTTTTAATATGATTTTGAAAGGAAGAACTTCTATCATCATCGCTCATCGTCTATCGACGATTGTTAACGCTGACCGTATCTTAGTGATGAAAGATGGTAAGATTGTCGAAGACGGTAATCACATATCTTTAATGCGAAAGAAAGGTTATTATCATAGTCTTTATATGAATCAATTTAAAGAACTAACAATCGATGAACAAATATCGACTTACGAAGCTCAAATTGAAGGTAAAAAATTAGATAATAAAATTTAATTTTCAGGATGGCTAACAAAGATAGCTTTTAAAAAGAGCATTAGAGCTCCTAAAAGTAATAAAATTGAAGCGATGATAGGGCCAAAGGAAATTTCTATGTTCGTTCCCGCAAGCCCTTGCATCGCTAAAGCGATTTGACGAGTAAAAATAATTAAGATACCGGAAACTAAATAAATAAGCGCGATGATAAGATCATTACGCCACTTATCACTCAATAAGAAAGCTAAGATGCCGCCCACTAGAGGTAAGGCCCAGAAAATTAATAAGACGACATTGAAATTAAATGGTTCCATGACGCTCACTGATTCAACTGTTCCACCAAAGATGAGTAGATAAGAGGCGATGTAAACATTTTGACCATCGTCCACATACATGACGCCTGGTAAAAACATTAATAGTGTCGCAAGTACTCCGATGACACCAAAAATAGTCATCGCAATCTTTTTCTTTTTATCGCTAATAGATATCTTTTTCATAATAATTACATCCTTTCTTTTATTTTACACACTTTTTAAAGTGACGTGAACAATTTCAGGTGGACAACGATAACGGATTTGAAATTGATTGGACATGCCGATACCGGCACTTATAAATAGAGTAGAAGTATGTTCTTCATACGTTTCAACATACATCCCACGCGTATAATGTGGAAATAAACCTTGCCCCATAATAATAGGCACACCGATGCCGACCATATTAATTTGTCCGCCATGCGTATGGCCTGAGAAAACGTAATCAAATTTATACTTTGCATAAGTCGGCATAAATTCTGGACGATGAGATAATAAAATGTTGATAGCATTTTCATCCATAGGATGATCTTCTAACATCTTATCTAGAAAAGGCGAAACATCATCGATATTTAACCCCTCCTCCACTTTTTCTTTATAAGGGTCATGAATGCCATAGATTTGTAAAGCATTTCCTTTTATTTCTATATCGATACAATCATCTTCTAAAATGTAGACACCATAATCTAATAACAAATTTGTAAGCCCTTCCATCATCGGTGAATAATATTCATGATTACCGCGCACGTAAACGATAGGCACTTCGAACGCATCTAAGATGAGCGAGATACGATTTAAATCTTCTTCGTCGCTAAATTGGTCGATTAAATCACCTGTAAGAAAAACGATATCTTTTTCGACACCTTCAATCATTGAAATAATATTGTCATTCGGATAATCAAGATCATGATTGTGGAAATCAGAAAGTTGTAAAATATTAATTTCTTCGTTCACTAAATGATGTTTTACTTCGTAATTTGTCATGAGTAATGTATCATCGTGTCCTAAAGCAAAAGATAGAAAGACGCTTCCAACAACGATGAAAAAGGCTGATAAAATACGAAGGAATATTTTCATTCTTTGAGCCACCTTTCTAACATCTTATCATCGATTTGGCAAGCTTTCTTCCAATCGATTGTTCGTAGTTTTTTCTTTCTATCTTCACCAGTTAATAAACTTACCTCACGTATGTCACTAACTAATATATCTTGGGCTTCTTTAGTAAGATATGGATTGTGATATCTATCTTCAATAAGATGGTAGGTGACGTTTTTGCATCCATCTAATTTTTTAATATTTTTATAAGCATATCTCACATTTATAACATCATCTTTTAATCCATGGATAACTTTGAATTTAATATCTTTATTTTTCTTCATAGTTTTAGATGCACTTGTGAAAAGAAATCGTGGATGAATAAATAATTCTTTTATCAATAATAAAACTGCCACAAAAGCATTTTTCTTACCGATGAAATCAAATAAGAATCTTTCATCATTAAATGGAGCGAAAGCAATGACTTCTTTTACTACTTCTTTAGGGAAAGTTAAAAGAGCGTTGATAATTGAATATGCACCATAAGAATGTCCCAACAAAGTTATTTTTTTATCTTTTAAATTAGGTTCAACTTTTAAAAAGTTAAGATAAATATCTTTCAATATGATTGCCCCTTGGCTCATACCCTTAAAATTTTTACCACCGCTTTGACCCATACCATACATATCAAAAGTTAAAACGATGTAACCTAACTCACATAAAGAATTAATTAAAGAAGTATAGGCAAGATGACCTGCCCCAATTCCGTGTGCGAACAATAGATAACCTCGATCATTTTTCTTTCCTTCATATCTTGCAGCAAAAATGCTTACTTTCTTATAAGGAAAGGTAAAATAACTAACGCTTAAATTTGGATAATCACTCGCATCTTCATAAACAAAATCTTCGACGTAATTAAATCTTGGAAGTTTTGAAGAAATTAAAATTATTAAGATGGCGATGAATAATGGGATTAGCAAAAGTAAAAACCAAAGATATATCATAATCAATAAGTATTATAACGTTAATACGAGAATAAAAAACGATGATTTTTATTCTTTAGTATTTTAGTTTATAATTTTTTTACGATGATGAACGCATTAACTAATAAGATTGCAAGAACTTATCCAGAAGTCAAAAAGCGTGTTTTTGAAGTCGACTTCTTACGTGGCTTATGTATTCTTTTAATGATTCTTGATCACTTCTTTTACGATTGGTGTGGTTTAATGCCTGCTATCTTCGGCCCGATTAACGAACCAGAATGGTTAGTAACGTTACATGATTTTGCTTTATTTTGGTGGAACTGGGATGTTAGAACTATCACGCGTTTTATCATCGTCGCTCTCTTTTTCTTTTTAAGTGGCATCTCCACTTCCTTTTCTAGGTCAAATATTAAAAGAGGTAGTATCTATTTCACGATTGGTGTTCTAATTTCTTGCATCACTTTCGATATCTCCCAACTGACAAATGGCTTTCAAATCGCGATGATCGTCAACACTATTTTTACTTTTGGACTCGCTACTTTAATATTTGGTATCTTCGAATATTTATTTAAAAAATTTATTAAAAATAAATTAGCGTTTACTATCACCTCTACCGCTATCGGAATCGCTATTATTATCATCGGCTATACAAGTCCAACTTTTTTTGACAACACCGCCACTCTTGAAGTATTAAATTTCCCTAATTTGATGAGGGCTATATTTGGCTATGGAAGATTTGCTAACCAAGCGGATTACATGCCTTTATTACCTTATCTAGGTTTCATCTTCTTAGGTGCAGCTTTCGCTTCTATTTTCTACGCTAAAAAGCAATCGTTACTGCAACCATTGTTCGATAAATTTAATCATCGGCCAAAAGATTACCTCGATAATGTCGTATGGTTTCCAATAAAAATTGGTAAAGGCATTTCTTTCGTCGGAAAATATGCTTTCTTAACTTATATTATTCATCAAGGTGTGCTCATCATCATTTGTGTAATCATTATGCTTTCATTAGGATATAGTTTAAATATATGAGAAAAAATTACGAACTGACAATGTATATGGCCTTGAGACGAAGTGCACTTCAATATCCCAAATATCGTGCCTTAAATTTTGAAGGACGCTTCATCAATTATCGCACTCTTCTTAAAAAGATTGATCTATATGCTTCTAACATCAAAAAATATCATCTTGATGAAAAAGGTGTCGTCACTTTATGTTTGCCTAACGTCCTTGACGCTATTTACTTACTTTATGCCTTCAATAAATTAGGAGTAAAATTAAGTCTAGTTCACCCTTTGATGAATGCTTCTATCTTGAAGAAGACGATGGAAAAAACTTCTTCTCACGTCGTCTTTCTCTTAGATACGATGTATTTAAAATTTAAACATCTTGAAGATGATAAAAACTATAAAATAGAAATCATTCCTTGTGACGTCAAAAAAGATTTAAGCATTTTTAAAGCATTAGGTTACCAATTCATCAATCGCAAGAAATTAAAATATTCTTCTTCTTTAACAACTTCGCATCTCGCTAAAGGAAAAATAGAAACCACACCAGTGGATGAAGATATTTATAACGATCGCTTCTATTTACAATCAGGCGGTACGTCTGGAACGTCTAAAACGATTGCCTTAAGCAATCTTAACATTAATTCCAATGTGAGATTTTTCTTCGATCGTTTAAGTTTAGATACTCCTAAAAATAAATACATGCTCGCTGTCTTACCAATGTTTCATGCTTTCGGCTTATGTATGGGCATTCACGTCGCTTTGTATTTCGGTGGCTGCGACATGCTCATGCCAAAATTTTCTAGTAAGAAAACGATCAAATTGATGAAACAAAAACATCTTTCTTTCATCATTGGCATTCCCTTGCTTTATTTAAAACTCATCAAGGATAAGCATTTTGATGGAAGACATTTGAAATCGCTTAACGTCTGCTTCGTCGGAGGCGATTTCGTAGATGAAAAGATTATCGAAACTTTTAATAAAACATGCGCAAAACGCCACTCGATGGGTCGATTATACGTCGGTTATGGTCTCACTGAAGCAAGCGGTGTCGTCGCTTTAAATACGCACGCTGATCATCAAGATTTTACGGTAGGGAAACTATTAGATAATATCGATGTGCTCATCAAAGATACAAATACGAATAAGATATTAAGCGATGGAGAAGATGGCAAAATTTATCTTAGTGGCGAAACATTGATGAACCATTATTTAAATAACGAAAATGATGAGGTATTCGTCGTTCACGATGGTAAAAAATTTTTTGATACTGGTGATTTTGGTCACGTGAGCAAAGATCGTTTCTTAGTTTTTAAACAAAGAGTGAAAAATATTATCAAAGTCAAAGGCATTAACGTTTTCCCTCAAGAAATAGAACAAGTTTTAAAAAGTGATGATACCATCTACGATTGCAAAGCAATCGCTGTTAAAGACGATGAATTTTCTCATAAAATTGTCTTATTTATCGTTCTAAATAAGAATACTAATAAAACAATAAGCGAAAAAGAAATAAGAACACTTGTCGATGAAAAATGTGGAAGGTATTCTTCCCCTCACATCATTAAATTCATCGATAAACTTCCTTATACGAATATTGGTAAAGTTGATATTTTAAAGCTTGAAGAAATGTTAAAAGATTAAATTTTCATTTGGATAAATTCAAGAAACGCAGTAAGCATAATTCTAAATTTCCATAACTTGGAAAAATAGATTATGCTTATTTTTGATGAGTAGATCGCGATAGACACTAAAAGATTTGAGTTCCCCATTTTTTAATGCAATTGTTTTAAATTTCGATAAAATTACAAAAAAATAGGCAAAAATGGGTATTTTCAGCTCGTTTTGCCTTATTTTTGTATTATTAAAACAGCTTTTTTAAAAATGTAGGTACGAAATTATTAGTCTCACATCTCATTGAAAAGATGAAAAATTTAATAAGAAAAATAGTTGGAAAATCTTCTGGTAGACAATTCAAATTTTATATTGATATGATGTATGGAATTTTTAAAAGCAAAAGCATAGTTCTTAATGATGTTGCCTATTTTCTTAATGAAAAGACATCGTTAAAGAAAACATATCGATAGAATATTATAGAATCCTTTCGAGTATACACTCTTTATTAGGTACGAACAAAATGGGGGTAAAAAATTATAAACCTATAAGAAGCAACAAACCTAAGCAATTATCTTTATTCAAAATCTTTGATTTTGATTAACAAAATTAATTAAAAAAATGTTCAATTTCTCTTACATACACAATTCAATTTAATACAAAATAGTTTTGTATAAAAGATGCGTCACATCCTTATGTGTACATTCCATATCCACAATTAATTATAATCAATCAATAACTTTCTTTATGAATAATATATTTTTCAATAATATTTTGTTTCTGCAAATTCAAAAATATTGATACTACGATTACATATCTTGATGAGTTAATAGCTATTATTAAAATTCTAAACTATTATCGTTCAATAAAAAATCCTTTATTCCCATAACTAGATATCCTTTTTCATTTCTTCTTGGCTTCATACTTTGAGCAACTACAATAATTTTTTTAAAGGAATCATCTGTTTTATCAAATGATCTAGTTTCTTTTGCCAACTTTCCTTCGCTTACTATCTCATATGCTGACTGTATGTAATATCTATTACTGCCCTTATTGGCGATAAAATCAATTTCGTATTGACGTTTTGTTCTACTTCCATCTTCTTTTTTTTCAAAAACTTCAACGACACCTACATCTACATTAAAGCCGCGATATCTAAGTTCATTATAGATAATATTTTCCATAGTATGTGTTTGTTCAAGTTGCCTAAAATTAAGTCGAGCGTTTCTTAAACCAATATCTTCAAAATAAATTTTAAAAGGAGTATTTATATATTTTTTTCTTTTAACATCATATCTTTTAGCTAAGCTTATTAAAAATGCTTCTTGTAGATACTCAATGTAACTAGAAATAGTATTAACAGATATTGATGCATTTTTTACACTTTTAAATGTATTAACCAATTTAGGTGGGTTAACTAATGTAGAAATTCCAGAAGCTAAAATATCTAAAAGTTCACCTATATTTTCATCATTGTTTAAGTGATATCTAGTAACGATATCTTTTAAATAAACATTTTTCATTTGACTTTGTAAATAGTTTAGTTTTTGCTCATCATTTTTCATAGAACATAGCGCTGGTAATCCTCCATAAAGAGAATACTCATCTAATGCATCTTCTTTACTTCCATTAAAAGCAGCGAAAAACTCACTAAACGCTAATGGCATTACATGAATTTCGTCTCCTCGTCCTTCAAATTCAGTAATAATATCGCTAGATAAAAATTTTGAATTACTGCCAGTTACATAAACATCTAGATTTGGCTTTCTTAAATAACCATTAAGCACTGCTTCAAAGTTTCCTAAATTTTGTACTTCATCTAACAATAAGTAATACATATTATCATCTTTAATTTTCATCGATATATAATCCATAAATTTTTTTGGATTAACTCTTCTTCCTTCAATATCAAGTTCAATTAAATTTTCACCAATGAGGTCTAAATCATCGCCAGAATCAAACGCAAATCTAATAATATGATCCGGAAATATTCCTTCGTTTATTAAATGCTTATAAAATATGTTATTTAATAAGTAAGATTTTCCACATCTTCTAATTCCCGTTATAATCTTTATTAATCCATTGTGTTTTCTATCAATTAATTTATTTAAATATTTCTCTCTTTTAATTTCCATAAAGTACCTCCATTGAATATTTTGTTGTATATGCAACTTTTTATTCAATGAAATAAATCTATTCTAGAAAATTTAATGAGTTAACTTAATGTAGCGATATTTGATTCGCTTAATTCTGAAGTATGATGTTAACAATCACAAAAATTAATTAAATTAATTTAACAGATACTATCTGTTGATTTCGATAAGCTAAATAAATCCTTCTCATCATTTGAAAGTTGGATACTAAAAATCATTAGCCATAATTTTTAGAAAGTTCTCTAGATATT
This sequence comes from uncultured bacterium, assembly GCA_949285455.1. Taxonomy (GTDB): domain Bacteria; phylum Bacillota_I; class Bacilli_A; order RFN20; family CAG-826; genus CALVUG01. The sequence goes on from CASDXP010000008.1 coordinate 36,026, forward strand.
GTTCCGATTGTACTAGTGTCATATTGGGATTTACTACTACCTTTTGCTCTTGTACATATCATGTATATATTTTGGCTATACTTCGTCAAAAATATGAGAAGGTAAATACAACTTAATTCTTAAAACGATAGAAAAGGACTAATAATTATTTTTTTCGTTGCAATGAGTTTGTCCACTAACAATCGAAATATCGTTAACTATTTATATATATAAATATCTTGAATACGTTTTTGAACTAAAATTTTTTAATTCATGGTTTGTATCAAAATGTTAGTTATAAGATGTCTTTGCGCAATCGTATCGATGCAGAGCGATACCGCTACTAGCGAAATGCTACCCTTACTAGAAAAACTATACCATTTTCATTCTTAAATAAGTTTTTCATCACCATTCCAGTATTTTATTCCCCAATTATCAAAATCCCATTTTGCATCGTATAAATTACATTCGTAATCAATGTAATAGATTAAATTATCATTCTTATTGATAATGAAATTTGTTGGATAATAATCAATATTAAGACCTGCACTATAAATATTATGAAGCATGTCTTTCATTTGCTTAATATAAATTGTTATATCTTTATTTGATTTAATTAGGTCAGATAAGACTAGTCCTTCAATATATTCTTTAATGATTATTTCTTTATCTTTATCAACCGCAATCAATTTAGGAATTCTAATTCCTGTTTTAAGAAGTCGCTGATAGTCAT
>CASDXP010000009.1 GCA_949285455.1 uncultured bacterium
TTTGTCAAAGAAATGACAAGGTAAATGCAACACATTTCTTAAAATGATAGAAAAGGACTAATAATTTTTTTTCGTTGCAATGAGTTTGTCACCTAACAAAATAACGTTTGAACTCTCTTTATAATAAAAAATAATAGATTAAATTTTATATTTATTTTATAATTTATTGCGGAAGGACATTTACGTACTATGAAGAAAAAAATCTTGTTAGCTGTAACACCTTTGCTTTTAGGTGTTATAGGTTGCTCTCCTATGGGTAATTTTCACCCTGTTGGCGATATTGGTGAAAAGATTTCTATCGACGACGCAAAAAAAGTTGCGAGAGAAATTATCCAAGCTCAAGCAAGCTCGACCTATCAAGTACATGATAGTGCAAAAATCGATATCAAGTTGAGTCTTAGCGGTTCTATTACGCCTAACCAATATTCCGCGAGTGCGACTGGAAAAGCTCTCTTTTCTAACACGCATCGTCGTGTCGTCTATAATCTCGACGGTTATAGCATTTCTGATTTTACCAATTTAGGTAGCGCGCGATATCTCGTCGAAGAAGCACGTGCATTCTACGTTGGAGATGATGATGTTTATTACGTGACGACCGAAACAGATGTCACGCCTGATGTTAAAGACGCAGCGACATCATCATTTAAACAATATGCGACTAGCAGCTTACCGACGCTCGATGCGGAATATTATCTCGTCGGTGGTGGTCAATTCAGCGGACCGCAAAAATGGCAACCCATCGGAGGCTATGCCTTAGAAGAAGTGACGAGTGAAGATCCTAACATCGTCAGTTCTTACACGATTCTTAACGTGAGATTTACCGCCTATGATCAATGGGCGATTAGCGACGCTACAGGCGAAAATAAATGGGGTGCTACAATCGCTACCGGAACAGCTTTCGATGCTGGTATGAGTAAACTTGCTAATGGTGATATTCTCGTCAATACCACTGGTAAATATGACATTACTTTCAACGTTTTAGCGGATGATACTTATACCATTAACGTGAGTGCAAACGATAGCCAAGATGCCGCATTAGCGGTGAACAATAACACCTATTGGTCGAATGCTCAAAACGCTCTCGGCTTCCCGACTGGTAATGATGCACTTACTCTTCTCGATGCTATCCAAACGGAAATCGATCGTAATCCAACGCAAAAAAATTATGCAAATTATAATTTCTATTCGAATGGTGAAGGTAGTTTATACATCAACTATCTCATGAATGATGTAAATTACGCTATGCAATTCGTTAATAACGAATTTGTCTATGGTATCGTCCGTGTCCGTTCGACTAATTCATCGTTATATTCCGTCCGCGAATACATCATTTCTTATGAAGATGTGACCTTAGATGAACTAGATGTTCCTACGATCGACGATACTTGGACTAACATCGATAATCCTTTTGACGATTATCCGAACCAAGAAGTCGAAGAAGAAGGAGGAATCAACTGATGAAAAAATTTGTTCCTTTATTAGCATTAGCTATCCTCGTGAGTGGATGCGGACTTCCTAATGCTGGCGATGATCGAGTTTATCACGTCGAAGAATATCCTGTCGACCTCATCGTCCGTGAACTTTCCTTACCGGCGACAAATATTCCTAATTTTACCGGTGGTTCATCTTATTCTTATCAAAAAGTTATTAGTCAATCTGAATTGAATCGTGAACCGCCAACTGAATCGTTGATCGTCACAGCTTACGATTGTGATGCGAGCGATTTAGATACATTCGTCCAATCTTATCGCGATGTTAGTGCTATCACGTGGCGTATCGATGATAGAGACGAAAATATTGTTTATTTAAACAATAACTTCAATATGACTACGCAAGCTATCAATATTCAAGCAAGTTTAGATGATGATTGTTTAAATATTCTTTTCGAAAAAGTTAATAACGTCGTCAATCGTGTTTTCCCAGGACAAGTCAATCCTTTTACTGGCGAAGAAACATTCGATATTTTCGAACATTGGGTCGGCAGCGATATTCCTGTTTATGACCGTGGGACAGTTTACAATTATCAACGCGGAATCAACGAACAAGGTTATCGTAGCGTCATGTTAAATATCTATGGTATTCACGTCCTCGATGGTGCGCATACGACGATGATTGAAGATTACGTCGAATTCATGGATGATTATCCTTCATTCGTCCACACTCGTACACCTGTTTACAGTGGTGCAGGTATATGCACGAGCATAGTTGATGAATGGCGCGAAGTAGAAGGCGATTTAGCCACTGTCATCCGTGTGACGACTAGTAGTGGATCTTGGCAAAATTACGTTCAACTTCTTGTCTGGAGTGAACCTGTCACGGGAGGCAACTAATATGTCGAAGAAATTAGGTATTGGAATCGTCTTTATCGGTGCATATCTTGGCTTACTTGGCTCCTTGACTTGGCTTATGTGTGCACCCCAAAATCTCACTAATTACATCGGTCTAACCGATTGGCTTTATGGCTTACTTGTTTCCATCGCTTTAATCGTTGGAGCAGCCTTAAGCTTTAAACGTCCTTTCATCGGCGGTATCATCGCTTTAACTTGTAGCATCTGGTACTTTGCTTTATTTGGTTATGGCCAAACAAGTTATGGTTTAGTCGTCTACCTTATCTTGACTGGTGGTGTCTTCGCTACGCTAGGTAGTATCATCATCTTACTTAGAAGTGAACATAGTCGCGACATCGTGGCAACTGGCATTACCACCGGTCTTATCTTAGGTGTGCTCGGCTTCATGATTTTACCGATCGTCGATATGCAAGAAATTTATACGACAAATCAAGGTATTACTTACGTTTCCGATTATTACAAAATCTCTTATTTTGATATCATCTTCGGTACGCAAGGTAACGCTCCTAGTGCTCTAGGTATCGTCGGCTTCATCTTTATGCTCATCACTTTATGTGGTATTTGGGGCCTACTCTTCATCAAAAATAAATTAATAAAATTTATCTTACAACTTTCTAGCGTCATCCTTTTAGTGTTCCAAGTGATCGCTTCTTCGATGACTTGGGAATTATTCGTCCAAGGTGGAGGACAAGATATTACACAAGCTGTAGCTTCAGGAAATTTATTTACTTCCTCGATGTTTTATTCCTTCGCTAGCCCAATTGCTATCGGTATGAGCATCATCATCTGCGCTGCTATCGCTTCGCAAATTGGTCTCACCTTATTAGAAAAATTCCATCCATACATCAAACCAGAAAAGACATTGTTCGACATTTAGTTGTTTCGTTAATGTCGAATTCTCCTTTCGTCGGAAAAAGTAGACTTCGGTCTATTTTTTCTTTTTTAATTTGCTAAAATAAGACATATGTTTCCTACGATCGATTTTGGTGCATTTAAAATTTCTACTTTCTCGTTTCTCATCGGCTTAGGAGTAAGCATTCTTCTACTAGGCTTTTTTCTCATCGTTAAATATGTGAAGAAAGTCAATTTTGAAGAAACGATGTTAGTGACGATATTTTTATCTTTATCTTTAATTATGGGTTATCTTGGTGGTTATTTGTTTGATGGCTTACTTAAAATCGGTGAAAGAGGTGGCTTATATTTTGTTTCTACTGCCTTCTATGGTGGTTTCCTATGTGCTTTTGGTTTCTTCGTCTTACTGATGTTCATCTTTAAAAAAGTCCATCCCAAATTAAATACTTTGACATATTTAAATATTCTTACGCCTTTCATCGTTTTTGCTCACGCTCTTGGAAGACTAGGGTGTTTTGCTGCTGGTTGTTGTTTTGGCCGCCCATGCGATAGTTGGGCAGGGGTAGTGTTTCCAAGCGATGCACCAGCTTCAATTTATTACGGGGCGGGGACGAAAGTATACGCGACGCAAATTTATGAGATGAGTGCGCTTCTAGCCATTTTAGTTTTAGTTCTTACTTTATTTAGAAAAAGACCTTTCGTCGCTTATTTATTACTTTACGCTATCGCGCGTTTTATCATCGAATTTTATCGAGGAGATGATAGGGGTGCAAGTCTATTACTTTCACCTTCACAATGGGTCGCTATCATCGTCTTTTTGGGCACGTGTGCATATCTTATTTATACTTATTTTAAAAAGAAAAAAAGTCCTATTGTGGACAAATGAGAAATATTACTAAAAATCTACTAATTAGTGTTTAAAATACTTTTAAAAAAGTATATACTAACAATAAGTGGAGGGATTTAATTATGGCTGATAAACGTCTCGTCTTAAGATTTAGCGAAGAAATGTATGCGACAAAAGAAGATGTTAAGCGTGAATTACGTATTTCACTCGTCGATAATTTTTGGAATGATATTTTAGATTATCGCGAAAATTTTATGCGCCCACTTGCCTTATATGATGCGGAACAAAAAAGCTTATATTTGACGATGTGTGGTCTCGTCCAAAATCAAGTTAATCAAATCGAACGTAAACTTTCGAAAAATATGATGCAATTTAACAAGAGTAAGAATCTACGTTATTCATCTTATTTTTATCTAAAAGATAAACTTGACTTCGATATCTTAAAAAAATATGCGGAAGTGAAAGGGATTGATATCGATGATGAAACGATCATCAAATTGCTTTCACCTCATCCAGTTCCAACTTATGAAAGACATATGCGTCTAGCAAGATTTAATGAAACTTTAAAACTTGTAAAAAAATCTTATTTAAATCCAATCGATGAAGATTATTTAGCTAAATTATATTCTTCTATAAGTGGGAATGATGAATTGACTTATCTATATCGATATTACGATCCTAAAACTTCTTCCTCGAATGTTCTAGTTAATAAAATCTATGATTACATGCCGGCGAGGCTATTAGAAAAATCGATGGGTGAGTTGCTCAATTTTATCAAATCTTCAGCCTTGCCTTCTCTACTTAAAGCCATCGTATTTGCTTATTATATAAATTATGCGAAACCGTTCGATGATTTTAATGACGAATTAGCGATCTTACTCGCTTTATCAATTTTTGCCTCTTCCGATTTAGATGAATCTGCGTTCAGTTTAAATATCATCGATTTATTCGTAAGAAATGATAGACTTGACGCTCTATTAAAAGAAGTGCAAAAAAGTGGAGATGTAACGTATTTCTTACTCTATGCTTTGAAGAAAATTGAGGCTAATTTGGATGAATTAAATAAACTTTACGTCGAAACGACTTTAAACGAAGTGAAGAAAGAAAGTTTAGAAGATGTACCTTCTAAACCTCTAGTCCAAACAGAACCTACTTCCTTATTTGATTTTGAGCCAGAAGATGTAGGAGAAGTAGAAAATGTCGAACTAGCGAAACCTAAAGAAGTAGTAGAAGAGAAAAAAGAAGAAATTAAACAATATGACGCAAGTGCTCATCAAGCGATCAATCTTTCTTCTTTAGCCTTAGGTTTAGATGAAAAAGATGCACAAAAATTAGAAGAACATCTTTTAGAATCTAATCCTCGTCTAAAAAGAGGCGAAGCTTATTTCTACGCTAGGCACTGTACGCTTGGTAAGTTTTACACTATCGCACAATATAAGAAAAATTTAGGTTGTGCTTACGAAACAGCTAGAACTTCCATGGATACGTTAGTAAGCGAAGGATATTACGAAAAACAAAAGATTAAAAATAAATACATTTACACGCCTAAAAAACGTTAGAAATGAGGAATTAATTTATGTCAAATATATTGCTAACTCTTGATTGGTACGATAATCCTGGTGTCATCATCGTCTTCATCTTGCTCGGTGTGACCATCATCGGTGTCATCGCTTATTTACTTTATCGCTTCTTTTTCCGTAACCGTGCGCCAAAGATTGAAAATCGTCTCGATGAAGAGAAGATAGCGGAAGATGAATTAAGTCGCATCTTAGAACCTATCGAAGATGAAAAGACGCTTAAAGCTATCAAGGATTATGAGGAAAAGCAAAGCGAAAAAGAGAAGAAATGAGGAAGTTACTTCCTTATATATCCACATTCCTTTTTGTTTAGATATTTGTTCTTATTGTTCATTTTTACATTGTTTTTACGTGGAAAAATTAGCCGCTTCTTACATGGAAAAATTAAATGAGGAATTTGATAAATTAAATATAAAATATTTAAAAACCATCTATATAGGTGGAGGGACGCCTTCTTGTTTACCGCCTTATCTAATAGAGCCATTATTAAAGAAACTAAGCGCTATTAAAAAAGATGAAGACTACGAATTTAGCATCGAGTGTAATTTTGATTCGATCAACTTAAATAAACTCTCACTTTATCGCCATTACGGGGTCAATAGATTATCTTTTGGCGTCGAATCATTCGACGAAAATATTTTAAAAGATATGCATCGTCATCACGATGAAAGAAAAGTTAAAGAGACGATAGCTCTAGCGAGGTCGCTTGGTTTTTCTAATATTAACGTCGACCTAATTTATGGCTATCCTAAACAAGATATGCGCATTTTAAAATCTGACGTCAAAAAGATTTTATCCTTAGGCGTCGAACATATTTCAACTTACGCTTTAAGTATCGAAGATCGTTCAGAACTTTACGCAAAGAAAGTAAAAGAAGCAGATGAAGATACTTTAAGAACGATGTTCGATTACATCTATGAAAGTTTGACAAGTCATGGCTACGTTCGTTATGAAACTTCCAATTTTTCTAAGCCGAATTACACTTCAAAACATAATTTAGTCTATTGGAAAAATTTACCTTACTATGGTATTGGTGCGGGAGCGGCTTCTTACGTTAACGGAAGTCGTTATCAAAATACGGAAAATATTTCCAAATATTTAAAAGGCATCACTATAGAAGAGAAGAAAGAGAAATTATCGAATGAAGATAAATTATTTTATCAATTTATGCTCGGCTTAAGATTGAAAGAAGGCTTATCGACAAAAGATGTTTATAAGGATGTGGATGAAAAGATCAAAAATAAGTACGAAAAAGTTATCGATCATTATTTGAAAACAAATTTATTAAAGAAAGATAAAGACCGATTGATGACGACTTACGAAGGTTCTTTGTTACTCGATTTAATTTTAAAAGATTTGCTTTAATTTATATTAATATATAAAATAGAAACGAGGAACGAAGAGATGGATTCTACAATTAGAGTAATAAATGAGACGATAAATGGTATCACTCCAACGAGAAATTTTAACGTATTATACATCATTATCGATTGTATCTTTTTAGCGATATTTCTCGCTTTTCTCATTTGGAAAAAAAGATATGCGACTCTCATCTTTGCTCTTTTTGGCGGCGTCTTATATACGATCGTCGACTATTGTGGTTTTTATCTTTGGGCGGGCTCACGCACAGTTAGCATCGATGGGGTCGTACAAGGGCCGTTAAATACTTTTTTAGTTTTGCTTTGGATGTCTATGAGTTACGGTATCACTAATTTTGCTTTCATCTGGGTTTTAATCGCGAAAGATAAATACGCTAAATACTGGATTCTTATGATCGTTATGTGGTGGCTCATCGCACCTTCGATTGCTGAACTTGGTGGCGAAGCTAGCATTCAAACGTATCGTACGACCGGCAAGTATCATGGCATCATGGGCATTTTCTTAGTCGTTTCTTATCTCATTTTAATTTTCTTCTTATTGCGAGCCAAAAAGCCTTTCGTCAACATCATCGTTTTATTCCTCATCGGTTTCTTCGTTCAATTTAGTTGGGAATTCTCCTTATTAATTAATGGTATTCGACCGATGGATGAAGAATCGATTAGAACTTTATTAGTAAATTCCTGCCTTGAAACGAATTTAGGCATGCCAGCAATCTATGGAATTTATTATTTATTTAATCGTAAATTCAACGAAGATTTATCTAAAAAAGTTACGCAATCTGCCTAGTAATATATTTATATTAATAAGGAATAATGTGCTAAAAGAAAAATTTAGCACTTTTTTATTGACACTGCTAAAAAGTTCACTATAATTATTGGTAGCACTTAAGAAGTAAGAGTGCTAAAAGGAATGTATGAAACTAACTAGACAAGACCAAATTCTCAAAATGATCGTCGAAACGTTCATCAAGACGTGCGAACCAGTGGGCTCTAATACACTTTTAGAAACCTATGGGCTCGATTATAGTTCAGCGACTATTCGTAACGAGATGAAAGCTTTAGAAGAAAGAGGGCTCATCGAAAAGACGCATACTTCTTCTGGAAGAGTACCATCTTCAAAAGGATATCGTTACTACGTCGAAAATTTAAGAGATCATAGCTTAGATGATGAATTCAAATATCAAATTCAACAAATCTTCGCAGATCAAAGTAAATCGATCGATGAAATTTTGACACAAAGTTGTGAAATTCTTTCTGAGATGACAAGTCTCGCTAGTGCGGTCTTAGGTCCTAATACGAACGAAGAAAGCCTCATCTCTTTACAAATTATTCCTATTAACGATAAGACGATTACGGCTATCTTTGTCACCGATAAAGGCTACGTTGAAAATAAGACCTACGCTTTAAAAGAATCAATTAACATTGATTCACTCGTCAATTGCGTCAAGATTATCGAAGAGAGAATCAAGGGGACGAAAATTCAAGATTTGATGGAAAAGGTCGAAGCTTTGAAACCGATCATCCAAGACTACTTACTCGATTCGAGTCTCGTCTATCAATTCATCATGGAAGCGTTCGTCAAATTCGCAAGCGCAAGGGTAAATTTCTACGGGCAAGATAAACTACTTGAACGTCCAGAATATCGTCAAGACTTAGCGAAACTTAAAAAGATGGTTTCAGCCTTACATTCCCCTGATATTATCAAAGAAATTTATGATCAAAGTCGTCATGAAGATGATATAAATGTCTACGGTGAAGATGATGATTTAACTATCATTACTTCTAAACTTCATCTTCCTGGCGTCGGCCAAGGCCACATCGCTTTGCTCGGCCCATCGCGTATCGATTACGATCGCGTCTTAAGTGCAATCGATTATCTTAATGAGACGTTAGATCATTATTTTGATGAAAGGAGTGAACTCACGTGGAAGAAGAAAAACTCGAACAAGAAGTACAAGAAGAAGAGAATCTAAAAAAAGAAGATAAGAAAACTAAAAAGGATCGTAAGCGTGAAGAAGAAATAAGCGCTTTAAAAGAAGAAATTCATCATTGGAAAAACGCATATTACAAATCTTACGCGGATACGGAAAACTTACGTAAATCTCTCGAGAAGGATTACCGCGACGCTCTCAAATATCGAAGTGCATCCTTCATCGAAGATTTAATTCCTATCTTAGATGCTTTCGATAGTGCCTTATCAATCCCGGTCGAAGACGAAAAATTGAAGAACTACTTAGTGGGATTTACTTACATTCATAATCAGCTTTTAAGCCTTCTAGATAAGGAAGGAATAAAAGTCTTAGATGCAAAAGCGGGCGATAAGTTCGATGAAAAATCGATGCACGCAATCGAAGTTGGTGAAGAAGAAAGTGACATAGTCACAGTGCTCAAAGTTAACGCGAAAGGTTATAAACTTCATGATCACCTACTTAGACCGATCCTTGTCAAAGTCACCAAGAGCAAGAATGACAATAAAGAAGAAAAGAAGCTAGATGCTTAAAAAGGAGGAAATTAAATTATGGCAAAAGAAGTAATTTTAGGTATCGACTTAGGTACGACTAATTCTGTCGTATCTTACTTACAAGCGGATGGCAAAGTTAAAGTCATCCCTAATCCAGAAGGCACGATGACCACACCATCCGTCGTCGCTTTCAAAAATAATGGCGAAGTTATCGTCGGTAATGCAGCGAAAAGACAAGCTCTCACTAATCCTGACACCGTCACATCGATCAAACGTAAGATGGGTAGTGCGGAAAAAGTGCACATCGCTTCGCAAAATAAAGATTTTACGCCACAAGAAATTAGCGCCAAAATCTTAGCGTACATGAAAAAATATGCCGAAGAAAATATCGGTCATAAAGTTGAAAAAGCTGTCATCACCGTTCCTGCTTACTTTAACGATGCGCAAAGACAAGCGACGAAAGATGCTGGCCAAATTGCTGGATTAGACGTCGTTCGTATCATCAATGAACCAACAGCAGCCGCTTTAGCTTACGGCTTAGATACGAACAAATCTGAAAAGATCTTAGTGTTCGATTTAGGTGGTGGAACGTTCGACGTTTCAATTCTTGATATCGGCGATGGTACTTTCGAAGTCATCTCGACCGCCGGCGATAACCGTTTAGGCGGTGACGATTGGGACCAAGTGCTCGCTGATTATTTGAAAAATGAAGTGAAAATTAAACATGGTATCGACATTTCCGATAAGATGGCCTTACAACGTTTCTTAGATGCAGCAGAAAAAGCTAAAATTGAACTTTCAAGTTCACTTGAAACGACCGTTTCCTTACCATTTATTGGTATGTCTTCAAGCGGCCCAGTCTCCTTTGAAACGACGATCACCCGTGCGAAATTCCAAGAACTTACCAAACATCTTCTCGCACGTTGTGAAGTACCATTTAAACGTGCTTTAGAAGACGCGAAGATGAGCGTGAACGAATTAGATCAAATCTTACTTATCGGTGGTTCAATTAGAATGCCGGCTGTCCAAGAACTCGTCAAGAGATTGAGCGGTGGTAAGACTCCTAACTTATCAGTTAATCCTGATGAAGCTGTCTCCATCGGTGCAGCTATTCAAGGCGGCGTCTTCTCCGGTGAAGTCAAAGATGTCGTTTTACTCGACGTCACACCTTTAACCTTAGGTATCGAAACCTTAGGTGGTATCATGACACCTCTCATCCAAAGAAATACGACGATTCCGACGACAAAATCGCAAATTTTCTCGACAGCTGCGGATAATCAACCAGCTGTGGACATCATGGTCTATCAAGGTGAACGTCCTTTAGCGCACGATAATAAACTTCTCGGTCACTTCCAACTTACTGGTATTAAGCCCGCTCGTAAGGGTGAACCAAGAATTGAAGTGACGTTCAATATTGACGTTAACGGTATCGTCAAAGTCACAGCGAAAGATTTAGATACGCAAAAAGAACAAGAGATTACCATCTCTGGATCGAACGGCTTATCGAAAGAAGAAATTGACCGTATGGTCCGCGAAGCGGAAGAAAACCGTGAAGCTGATGAAAAACGTCAACAAGAAATCGAACTTAAAAATAAAGCTGAACAATACATCTCGACGATCGATGTCGCTTTGAATGAAAAAGGCGCGAGCATGGATGAAAATCAAAAGAAACAAACTGAAGATTTAAGAGATGAACTCAAGAAAGCTTTAGAAAATAACGATATGGAAACACTTAAGAACCGTATCGATGAGCTTGAAAAAGCTGCGCAGATGATGGCTTCCATGAATAGCGATGGAAAGACTAGTCAAGAAGCAAGAGAATCTACGCAAGCCGAGGCTGATGCTTCCGCTAATAAAGATGATGATGTCATCGATGCTGATTTCAGCGATAAGAAAGCTTAATTATCATTAATATTAAAAATATTAAATTGACACTGAAGGGGCATTTTGCCCCTTTGGTGCTTATCTTAGAAAGGAGAAAATATGGCCCAAAAAAGAGATTATTACGAAGTCTTAGGTATCGCTAAATCCGCTTCGAAAGATGAGATTAAATCGGCTTATCGTAAATTAGCGAAAAAATATCATCCTGACCTCAATAAAGCTCCAGACGCTGCCGATAAATTTAAAGAAGTGCAAGAAGCTTACGACATCCTTTACGATGATCAAAAAAGACAAGCCTACGACCAATTTGGGCACGCTGCTTTCGAACACGGTGAAGGCATGGGCTCTAATCCTTTCCAAGGAGCAGGTTTCCAAGGCCAAGGATTTGGCGATGTCAACTTTGGTGATTTCGGTGACTTATTTTCCTCTATTTTTGGTGGAGGAAGAAGAAGTAGGCAAAGTTATGGTCCAAGAAAAGGCGACGATGAACTCATCGATATTAGATTATCTTTCATGGACGCAATTAGAGGAAAAACTATCTCTTTTCCTTTAGATTACGAAGAAATATGTGAGACGTGCCACGGTAGTGGAGCAAGAAGTGCAAGTGATGTTATCACTTGTCCAGACTGCCAAGGCCGAGGATACGTGCGCACTCAAACTAGATCTTTATTCGGCATGATGTCGCAAGACGTCACGTGTCCTCGCTGTAACGGTAAAGGCAAAATTATCAAAAATCCGTGCGATAAATGTGGCGGCAAAGGTTATACGCGCATCAAGAAAAATGTCGACGTCAATATTCCCGCTGGCATCGCAAGTGGACAACAAATCCGTCTACAAGGTAAAGGCTCGCGTGGGGAAAATGGTGGACCTAATGGTGACTTATACATAAGAGTAAACGTCATGTCGCATAAATACTTTACAAGGGATGGGAACGATATTCATATCGAAGTGCCAATCTCTAGTCTCGATGCGATGCTGGGCGCAGATATCGAAGTACCGACAGTTTACGACAATGTGACGCTCAACATTCCTGCCGGTATCGCTCCGAATCAAATCTTACGTATGAAAGCTAAAGGCGTCAAAGCGATGCGCGGAAGTGGAGCGGGAGATGAATACGTCCACGTCAAGATCGTCACACCTTCCAAGTTGACGAAAGAACAAAAAGAATTACTCACGCGTGTAAGAGCAAGTCTCAACGCGAAAGATGATCCACAAAACGATTTTAAACGCAATTTCAGCCGTTAAATTTAATAGAAAGATGCTTGAAAATTCAAGCGTCTTTTTTAAAATTATATATAAGGAGCAAGAAAGGGGCGAAAATTATGCCGAATTGTCGTCAATGTGGAAGCCGTCTATCGAAACTTGATAAAGATATTTGTCCTGTCTGCGGGCTTAAACATCCTTTCGAAGATGCGGTGAGTCAAGATACAGTCGAATTTACCCAAACGATTGGTGTCATCAAAGATGACATTCCTAAGGTTAAATCCCGTAAGCTCGCCATCCGCCTAGCAGTGTTCGCTAATTTGTTAGGCTTAGATTTCTATTATTTACATTTCTATCTCGCATTTTATCTGAATCTTGCTTACCTTTTGATCTTAGGTATCATTTTACCGACGGTTTTAACGATATTTTTTGGTCTATGGTATCTATTTATAATTTTCTTAGGGTTTCAGGCGCTTACGCATATTGCTTACGGTATCTATTTAAAACAGGCGATCGATTTGAAAGATGGTCGAGGAGAATTCCTTCGTTAATTTATGAAACTTTATAAGCTTTTAGAAAATAAGAAGAAACGCATCAAACATCTTTGGAAGACGAAAGAATATGCTTTATTTTACGATAAAAAAGACTGGCTTTTAAAATTTCCTAATGTAAGTAAAGATGTTCTCGAGACGAATGATGATTTTAAAATTATTCAAGCTAATATTCTCATCTTATCTTTGCTCAATAAAAATAAAATTGAAAAAAGAGCGAAAAAATATCTCACTTTGAGCGATGAAGAAAAAAATAATTACGATATATATCATGATTTACCTTACTTTGTAAGTAAGGAAGGAGAAGTGATTTACATTCCTTGCTTTCCTAAAGCCTTGAATATGATTTACGCAAAAGATGCGATGAAATTAAATGAACCGCCTTACGATGCCTTGAAAAAAGATTTTGTCGCTTCTTTGATCGACCCATTCGACGAATATGGTTTCCAAATTTACGATTCTTTATTTTCACGTCTTTTAAAAGTTGGTGAAAAAGATGAAGTCGCCTTCTTTTATCATGTCGATTTCGCTAATATCTACGTCATAAATGACCAAGGTAGGCTAGATGTTAAAATTTCATTATTCGATAAATATATGCATCACATCAATAAAAACGGTATGGTGGAAAGAATTAAACCAATTATCGATGCTTATAATCAAAACGATAAAAAAGCATTGGTAGATGCTTTGCTCACCCAAGATTTGATTTCTGGAAGAATGCACCATCTCATCTACAAAAAAGAACGCAAGTTCAAACGTAATCAATTCCGCATCAAAGGAACGAAATGATGAACGTCTATCTTACTTTTCTTGGCTGTAAAGTTAACGACTACGAAGTAGAGGCTCTAAAAGCCTCATTTTTAAAAGCTGGCCAAAAAGTTGTCGACGATGTAAAAGAGGCTAATCTCATCCTCGTCAACACGTGCGATGTGACCGAAGTAGCGAAAAACAAATCTTTGAAGACATTACGCTCACTCCATAAGCTTAATCCAAAGGCAAAATGTGTGGCTATGGGTTGCATCGTCGAAGATTTAAAAGAAGAAATATTTACTAAACTTCCCTTTTTAGATTTCGCTATCGGGACAAAAGGGCGTAAAGAAGTGCTTAAAATCGCCCAAAATGAGCCTTTAGAGGCTAAATTGATGCTAAATGATAAAACTAATCGAACATATGAAGAATTAGGCCATATCGCTACATTTAAAGGCCATGTTAGAGCTTATGTTAAATCTAGCGATGGCTGCGATAAATTTTGTACTTATTGCATCATTCCTTACGTGCGCGGTAGGACGCGTATCAGGAAGCGCGAAGATATCATCCTAGAAATTGGTCAATTGCTCTCTAATGGGGTAAAAGAGATAGTTTTAACTGGTATAGATACAGTGGCCTATCACGATGAAAAAGGCGATTTAGTCTCATTACTGCAAGATATATTAGAAACCTATCCAAACTTATATAGACTACGTCTATCAAGTATCGAATTAGCAACCTTAAGCGATGAATTTATCGCTCTATTAAAAAAAGATTCTCGCCTTTGTCGATATTTGCATCTTTCTTTGCAAAGTGGATGTGATCGCATCTTGAACTTGATGCATCGTCATTACGACACGAAAACCTTTTTAGCGCGCATTAAAAAAGTAAGAGAAGAAGTAGAAGATGTCAGTTTCGCTACCGATGTCATCGTCGGCTTTCCTAGCGAAAGCGAAGAAGAATTTGAAGAGACTTTAAATTTTGTTAAAGAAGTGAACTTTTTTAAAGTTCATGTCTTTCCTTATTCCGAACGAAAGGGTACTTATGCACAAAGATTTTTAAAAGACGATATTAGTAAAGAATTGAAAAAAGCTAGAGTTCACGCTCTATTAAATGTCGAACAATGCTTAAGAGAAAATATTCTTTCTAAGATGCTTTTAAAAGAAGTTGAAATATTAATTGAATCTTACGATGCGAAAAATGATATTTATTATGGTATGAGCGACAATTATATTATGCTTGGAGTTAAAAACGTTCACATCGGTGACATCGTCAAAACAAAGATTACGCAAAGTGATATAGATTTTAATGTTAAAGTTAGATTTTAGTAAATAATAAGTATTTAATTAGTAAAAATATCATTGATAAAATACGAGTAACATAATGTAAAAAAACTTGACTAAGTCAAAAAATGACTTTTCTTAATTACTTTATTTATTTATAATATTTGCGGAAGTGAGGTGAAGGAAAATGGCAGTTCCATTCAGGCGTACATCTAAATCCGCAAAACGTTTGAGACGTACACATTTCAAATTAGAAGTTAGCGGCCTCGTCACTTGCTCCCATTGTGGTGCGATGATCAAGGCTCACCAAGTGTGCCCCAGCTGCGGCTATTACGATGGTCGCCAAGTCATCGTCAAAAAAGAAAAGAAAACTGAAGAAGAATCTTCAAAAAAATAAGTTAGGTTTACCTAACTTTTTATTTAATTAAAAGGAGCATATATGAATTACAACAAACTAATCGATCACACTTTATTGAAACCTGATGCTTCGAAAGACGCTATTTTAAAGTTATGTGAAGAAGCTAGAGCTTACGATTTTAAGAGCGTATGCGTCAATCCAGGTTTTGTTAGCCTAGCTAAAGAAGCGCTTAAAGGTAGCGATGTATTAGTGTGTACAGTCATCGGTTTTCCTCTCGGCGCGAATACGAGCGAAGTTAAAGTTTTTGAAACGAAAGATGCTCTTGCTAATGGCGCGGATGAAATTGATATGGTCATCAACATTTCTAGATTGAAAGATCACGATGATATTTACGTGGAAGAAGAAATCAAACGTATCAAAGATACGTGTGGCGCACACACTTTAAAAGTCATCATCGAAACTTGCTTACTAACCGATGAAGAAAAAGTTCGTGCTTGTAAATTAGCGAAAGCTGCTGGAGCAGATTTCGTTAAGACTTCGACTGGTTTTTCTAGCGGTGGCGCAACTGTTCACGATGTTAAACTTATGCGCGAAACCGTCGGAAAAGAAATGGGCGTCAAAGCTAGTGGCGGAGTGAGAAGTCACGAAGACCTCTTAGCGATGGTCGAAGCTGGTGCAAATCGTATCGGAACTTCTTCCGGACCAAAAATTATTTAATCAAATGATGATATTTTATTGATAAAGTATCATTCTATCTTTATAATTACTTTCGAACGACTTAGTGAAGGAGATGATAAGATGCCGAAGACAGTCGTACGTGAAAACGAATCATTAGATGAAGCTCTTCGCCGTTTCAAACGTCAAGTGAACAAAGCTGGTACCCTTCAAGAAGCCAAGAAACGCGAATACTATCTAAAGCCTGGTCTCAAAAGAAAATTGAAATCTGAACAGGCTCGTCGTAAAAATCGTAAATAAGTCTCAAAAGCGGTCAAGAAATTGGCCGTTTTTTCTTTTTTCTAGGACAAGAAAGAAGATGAAATCACGTATTAATACTATGTGATACATACGATTTCTCAACTTTACCCAGATGATTGTGGTTACACTTGTTTGAAGATGCTCCTCGCTAATTTGAAGAAAGACCGTGGCTATCTATATTTGAAACACCCAAAAACGAGCGGTGCTTATTCTTTTCTCGAACTAAAAGAAATTGCTGCTAGTTACGGTGTTTCTTTAAATGGCTACCGTTTTTTAAAAAACGAAGATTTATTGACGATCCACGTTTTTCCTTTCATTGCTCAAATTAAAAAAGGTGAGATAGGGCACGCTGTTCTCGTTTATAAAATTAAGAAAAATAACATCTATTTTGTCGATCCTTTAGAAGGGAAGAAAAAGATGGGATTAGAACAATTTTATTGTTTGTTTGCGAATACATGCCTCATCTATGATGAAGTGAAGGAAGATAAGAAGCGAATGAGCGTCTATAAATTTATACCGAAGAAGGAAAGAAGGACGCAAATAATATTGAATGCTTTGACTAGTTTAACTTTTTTCTCTTTCATCTTCATCATTTCACCTAATATTCCATTTTTCCTGCCTATTTTGCTTCTCATGTGTTTCGTCATTTTAGAAATCATCTACCGTACTTATTCTTTATCTTTGTCGAAGAAGTTTGATGAAACTTATCTTGCTAATTATTTATATAAAGCAGATGGTAGTGAAAAATCTTTGAAGACGATCATCGAATTAAAAACTTTTAGCATTAATGCACCTATTACTTTCATCACTAATTTGACGAGCATTCTCGTCTTACTTGTTTTAGCCTCATTAAGTAACTTAGTGTTCATCTATTTATTTTTCATCATTTTCCTCGTCCATCTTTGTTTCTTCTTCGTCGAAAAACGTTACGTCGAGCCTAAGAAATTACAAATTTTGCAAAAAGAAAGTATGCTCGAAGTCACGAAGAAAGAAAATTACACACAATTCAAGGCACTAGTGGAAGAACTTAGCAATCTTAGTGAAGAAGTAGGTAAGCTTTATTTGTTAAAGAAATATATTATTTGGTTCTTAATCGCTCTTCTAGCTTGTTTTATCACCCTAGCGTCAAGTAGTTTTAATTTCACTGAGTTATTGTTCGCTTACGTTTTACTTTTCTATTCTTCCGAATCGATCGCTAAGATGTTTAGCTTCACCAGCGCATTTAAAAATTATCAAATTGCGTACATGTCATTTATCAACATTTACTTCGCTTAATTATTATTAGATGAATAATAAATATTGACAATATTGGTCTTTTGATATGAAAATAAATATTGAATTTAATACTTTTTAGCGAGGAAAAATATGCCGAGTAAAGTTTATTTTACAAAATCAATTAATAAAGAGGCGCTCGTCAAACTTTACGATGCTTTAGGCAAGAAATTAAAAGGCAAAGTTGCTTGCAAATTACATTCTGGTGAAGCCGGCAATAAAAATTATCTTCGCCCTACATTCGTCGAAGAAATTATATCTTTATTAGACGCTACTGTCGTCGAATGTAATACCGCTTATGAAGGCGAGAGAAATACGAACGAAAAACATAAAAAATTATTAAAAGATCACGGTTGGAGTACGCATTTTAAAGTCGATTTGTTAGATGAAGAAGGTCCTGATTATAAATTTGACATACCTTATGGTAAACAAATAAAAGAAAATTTTGTTGGTAAGCATCTTTTAAATTATGATTCTTTGCTCGTCATCTCACATTTTAAAGGCCATGGGATGGGAGGCTATGGTGGAGCTTTAAAACAATTATCCATCGGCTGTGCATCTTCGTTTGGCAAAAGATATATTCATGGTGCAGGTGATGCGACGATGGATATGTTTAAAACTGAACAAGCAAAATTCGTCACTTCAATGGGTGATGCTGCGAGTAGCGTCCACAAATATTTTAAAAGCCGTGCTGTTTACATTAATTGCATGGTTAATATTTCCATCGATTGCGATTGCGATGCGAACGCTCACGCACCTTGCATGCAAGATATCGGCCTTCTCATCAGCGAAGATCCAGTCGCTATCGACCAAGCATGTCTAGATATCATCTACAATTCTAAAGACCTAGGAAAGGAACAATTGATCGAAAGAATCGAATCTCGACTTGGCCATCTCATCATCGATACAGCGGAAGAAGATGGCTGTGGGAGTTCTAATTACGAACTTATTAGCATCGATTAAACAGTTTATGAGAATTTTATATTTTAATGCTTCTAGTGGTATAAGCGGCAATATGACCTTAGCCGCCTTATTAGAAATTATCGGCGATGATAATTATCTTTTAGATGAATTGAAAAAATTACATTTGGATGGCTATGAAATTATCATTGAACAAGTGAACAAAAATCACATTCACGCGAAGCACGTGGAAGTGAAAGTTGAAGAAAGTCACGTCCATAGACATTTGAGCGATATTGATAAGATAATCGATGGAAGCGATTTAAAAGTTTCTATCAAAGCTTTGGCGAAAAAAATGTTTCTTGCGGTAGCGAAAGCAGAAAGTAAAGTACATGGTATTCCATTAGAAGAAGTACATTTTCACGAAGTAGGAGCATTAGATTCCATCATCGATATCGTCGGGACAGCAATTTTGATCGATAAAATTCATCCCGATAAGATTTACGGTGGGGAATTAAATGAAGGGAAAGGCTTCATCACTTGTAAGCACGGTCTCATGGCTGTTCCTGTACCCGCTACTTTAGAAATTTTAAAAGAAGGACAAATCCCTTTTAAACAAATCGATATCGAAACAGAACTTATCACTCCGACGGGGGCCGCTATTTTTGCTACCTTAGTAGAAAAAATCCAAGATATACCGCATGGTAAAATAATTAAGCGTGGCTTTGGAGCGGGCACAAAAGATATTAAAATTCCCAATATCTTAATAGCTCTATTGATGGAAGAAGAAGATGAAATGAACGAAGAAGACGTTTACGTCTTAAACACGAACATTGACGATAGCAATGGGGAAATTTTAGGCTACGTTCAAGAAAAACTTTTAGCCTTAGGAGCCTTAGATGTTTCTTTTATTCCTCTCTACATGAAAAAGAATCGCCCAGCTTATAAACTTGAAGTTATTTTAAAGCCGAATGATTTAGCTAAGATTAGCGACCTTATCTTTTTAGAAACTTCTTCTATAGGAGTAAGATATCGTAAAGAAAAGCGTCTCATCTTGAAAAGGGAAGAGATGAGCGTCGATTCAATTTATGGGCCTCTTAAAGGGAAGAAAGTTTATACTTCGAATGGAACAAAGATTTATCCAGAATATGAATCATTGAAAGAAATTGCTAAGAAAAAAGATATTCCCTTAAAAGATTTATACGATTTATTTATTATTTTGACGAATTATGGAAATTAAAGAAATATTAAGACGATACAAAAATGATGAGATAAATGAAGAAGAAACTTTGAAATTATTGAATAAAGTTTCTTTTGAAGATTTAGGTTTCGCTAAAATCGATCATGATCGTAAAGAAAGAACAGGCGTAAGCGAAGTTATATATGGCGAAAATAAAAGCGAAGAACAACTCGCTAAAATCTTTCTAAATTTATACGAGAAAAATGGCGAAGTTTTAGCCACGAGAGTAAATGAAAAACAATTTAACTATGTTAAAAGTTATCTTCCTCAAGTAAGTTACGATAAAGATTCGCGCATTTTAAAAATTGCTAAGGAGAAGAAAAAAGTTGGTAAGATTATCATTCTTAGCGCTGGAACTGCGGACTCCAATGTGGCAAATGAAGCATACGAAGTAGCAGATTTTCTTGGTTCAAACGTCGAAAAAATTTACGATGTCGGTGTCTCTGGTATCCATCGACTTTTAGCTTATGAAGAAGAAATTAAAACTGCCCATGTCATCATCTGCGTGGCTGGGATGGAAGGTGCTTTAGCAAGCGTCGTCGCCGGGTTAGTTAAAGTTCCTGTCATCGCTTGTCCAACTTCGGTCGGCTACGGTTCTAATTTCCACGGTTTAAGTGCATTATTAACGATGCTCAATTCTTGTGCGAACGGGGTGAGCGTCGTCAATATCGATAATGGTTTTGGAGCGGCTTACATCGCTCATCAAATTAATTTATTAGCGGAAAAATGAAAGATATTAAATTAAGTAATTTAAAACAGTATTTAAAAGACGAAGGTAAACTCGCTATCGCATATTCTGGCGGTATCGATTCTTTGTTCTTATTAAAAATTGCTACGCTTACTTTAGGAAAAGAAAATGTTAAAGGTTACCTTGTTAGTCATCCTTTATTAGGAAAAGAAAATTTAAAAGCTGCCATCAAACTTTTAGATAAATATTCTCTTCCTTACGAAGTAATTGACGTGGATACTTTAAAAGTCGCAGCGATTAAATCCAATAGCCTTACTCGCTGCTATCATTGTAAGAAAACGATGATGAACGCTATTTTAGAAGCGATGAAAAAAGATGGCTTTTCTAAACTTTTAGTCGGCGAAAATAAAAGCGATACGTTAGAAGAAAATAGGCCAGGTAAAAAAGCTCTTGAAGAATTAAAAATTCTTACCCCTCTTAGCGATCTAGATTTTTATAAAGAAGATATTAGAAAATGTGCAAGAAAAATTGCCATAAGTGAATTCGATATGCCTTCTAATAGTTGTTTAGCGACGAGGTTTCCTTATAACCATACTCTAATGATAAAGAAATTAAGACGCGTCGAGAAAGTGGAAACAATTTTAAAAATTTTAGGTTACAAAGTTATCAGGGCTAGAGAAGAAAATGACATCTTACGTTTGGAGATAAGAAAGAAAGATTTTTCTAAATTGGTGAAAGATGAAGAAGCGATAAGTGCTCTTAATAAACTTGGTTATAGATTTATTACTCTCGATTTAAATGGCTACCGTAAAGGAAGTTACGATAAATAAAATCGCCTATCTATAAGATAGGGAAGGTGTTATAATTAAAATATGAATTTACATTTTGAATATAGTGACTTAGTAAGCCAAAAAAATTATGAGCCGTTACTGCGCTTTTATCTCGAATTAACTTTAAAAACTTTGCGTATCGATTGTGACGATTTATTTTTATCTTTATCGATCGTCGATGATGAACTTATGCATACGTTAAATTTATCTTATCGAAAAGTTGATCGTTCCACGGATGTTTTATCCTTTGCATTTTTAGAAGGTGAAAAACTTAATTACCAAGATAAGATGTTAGACTTAGGGGAGATTTATATTTCCTTAGCAAAATGTGAAGAACAAGCACCGATGTATAATCTTACAGTAGAAGAGGAATTAGCCTATCTTTTCATCCATGGATTATTACATCTATTTGGTTACGACCACGACACGGAAGAAAAAAAGCAAACTATGTTTGCCTTACAAGATGAAATATTTAAGAAAGGAAAAGATTATGGATTACCAAAAATTGATTGAAAAAGCAAAGGAAGCAAGAAAATTATCTTATACGCCTTATTCCCATTTTCCAGTAGGGGCGGCCTTATTGACGAAAGAAGGAAAAGTTTACGTGGGGGCAAATATCGAAAATGCTTCTTACCCTCTTTGTATGTGCGCGGAAAGAAATGCCATTTATCAATCGTATTTAGATGGAGTAAGAAAAGATGATATTGCCGCTATCGTTATCGTCGCAGATACGCCTAATCCATGTTCTCCTTGTGGCGCATGCCGCCAAGTCATAAGTGAATTAATGGATGAAAACGCTGATGTCATCATGACGAATTTGAATGACGACACCTTAGTGGTAAAGGTGAAAGATATCTTACCTTTCGCTTTTAGCGAAGAGGATTTAAAGTAAGATGAAAACTGGTTTCGTTGCACTTTTAGGGCGCACTAACGTCGGTAAATCTTCAATTTTAAACGAAATTATTCAAGAAAAAGTTTCCATCGTCACTTATAAACCACAGACGACGCGTAATAAGATACGTGGTATCTATACGGATAATGAAGCGCAACTCGTCTTCTTAGATACGCCAGGAATTCATCATCCTTATAAAGAATTAGGAAAGAAGATGAACCATCTTGCTTTCGAAGCTTTAAAAGATGCGGATGTGATAGTTCTAGTCATCGATGTCAAAGCTAAAAAAGATGAATTAGATGAAGAAATTATCGAAAGATTAAAAAAGATTAAAAATCTTATCATTTGTTTCAACAAAATCGATTTAGCAAGCGTTATTGAAGTGGAAGAAAAGAAAAATTATTACAAAGAAAAACTTGCTCACGCAAAGATGATTGAAACAAGTGTGAAAGATCATTTTAATTTAGATGGTTTAATTAAATTAATTAAAGATGATTTAAATGAAGGTCCTTTATATTACGATCCAAACGATAAAAGTGACGCTTCTTTATCTTTTAAAATAAGTGAGACAATCAGGGAAAAAGCTCTCAATTTTTTACGCGATGAAGTTCCGCACGCCCTCTACGTCGAAATTGAAAATATTGAATTTAAACCAAAGAAGATG
The DNA here is from genome assembly GCA_949285455.1 of uncultured bacterium. GTDB lineage: Bacteria > Bacillota_I > Bacilli_A > RFN20 > CAG-826 > CALVUG01. Next base: position 22,949 of record CASDXP010000009.1, read on the forward strand.
ATCATCAACGCTTCACTCATCTTAGAAAATGAAGGACAAAAAGGTATCGTCATTGGAAAAAATGGCCGGATGATTCAAAAAATTGGAAGAAGCGCAAGATTAGATTTAGAAAATATGTTCCATAAGACGATATATTTAGAACTTTTCGTCAAAGTGAAAGAAGATTGGCGAGATAAGAATAGTTTCGTCAAAACTTTCCAATAATCAATATGAAAGAAATAGAAGGTATTATCATCCATCAAATTGCGCAGAAAGAAAAAGATGCGATGTTATCTTTTCTAACGAAAGAAGGCTTATTATCAATTTATGCAAGAGGTATCAAAGATAATAAGAGCAAGAACGCACACGCTGTAAGTGTTGGCTGTCTATCTTCTTTAGAAATTAACGAAGGTCGTCTAGGTGGCAAATCCTTAAAGAGCGCAACTTTAATTACTTATCTAGGAGAAAATTTAAAATCATTGTTGGATTATGCTTGTTTTAATTATGCTTTAGAACTAGCAAGAAAAGCTGACGAAGTAATAGAAGATAAAAGTCGTGCTTTTGAAACGCTTCACACTTTTTTATCAATTGAAAAAATAGATGATAGCGTCGCTCATCTATTAGCCTACATCACACAAATTTTAATTCTTTTAGGTGAGAGAATAAAAATTGATGGTTGCGTCTATTGCGATAAAAAAAGTGAAATCGTTTCTTATTCATTAGATGATGGCGGATTAATCTGCCAAAATCATTTCGATAAGGGGAGAATGGAAAAAGAAAGTAATGATCAAATTAATCTTTTACGTTTTTTATTTATGGCTAAACAAGAAGAAGCGAGGCGATTAAATCTTACTTTGAAACAATATCTTCATCTATTAAATCAATATCATATCTTATTAAAAGATAATTTAGGAATTGACATCAAATCATTCGCTTTATTTAAACCATTTTTTCAATAATTATTTAATTTTATTCAATTTACGTAGTAAAAAGTACATAAAATAACACTTATAATGGGTTGACAAGACTTTTAAAAATCCTTATTCTTTTAAGCGTGTTTATTTTAAGGAGCAAAATCTATGCATAAATTTGAAGATATCGTCAATCACCTCATCACGCAGGGCTTCGTTTTTCCTGGCTCAGAAATTTATGGTGGGCTCGCTAATTCGTGGGATTATGGTCCGCTTGGATTCTTACTTAAAAATAATGTGAAAAGAGCATTTTATAAAAAATTCGTGCAAGAATCGCCGACGAATGTCGCTATCGATAGCGCCATCATCATGAACCCAAAAGTTTGGGAAGCGACAGGTCACGTCAAAGCATTTAATGATCCTCTCATCGATTGTAAAGAATGTAAGGCGAGATTACGCGCGGATGAAATTATTAAAGAATTTGATCTAAATTTGGAAGTGGAAGGTAAAAGTTCAGAAGAACTAATGAACATTATCAAAGATAAACATATTCCTTGCCCTAACTGCGGCAAGCATAATTTTACTGATGTTCGTCAATTTAACATGATGTTTCAAACGCACATTGGCCCATCTTCCTCTAATGAATCGCTCGTCTATTTAAGACCGGAGACAGCCCAAGGAATGTTCGTCAATTTTAAAAATGTCGTCCGTACGACGAGAAGAAAACTTCCTATCGGCATCGTCAACATCGGTAAATCATTCCGTAACGAAATTACGCCCGGGAATTTCACTTTCCGTACGCGTGAATTTGAACAGATGGAGATGGAATTTTTCTGTAAGCCGGGTGAAGATTTGACGTGGTTTGCTTATTGGCGAGAATATATGATGAACTTCTTACTTTCTTTGAAAGTAAAAGAGGAGAATTTACGTTTTAGAGACCACGCGAAAGAAGAACTTGCTTTCTATAGCGTCGCTACGACCGACATCGAATATCATTATCCTTTCGGTTGGGGCGAATTGTGGGGTATTGCTGATCGTACGGATTACGATTTAAAAAGGCATATGGAATATTCTAAACAAGATTTAACTTATCTTGATCAAGAGACGAATGAAAGATTCGTTCCATATTGTGTCGAACCAGCTTTAGGTTTAGACCGTCTAATGCTCGCTTTACTTTGCGATGCTTACGATATTGAAACGCTAGATAATAACGATTCTAGAATCGTTTTACATTTACATCCTGCTATCGCACCTTATAAAGTTGCAGTCTTACCATTAAGTAAACAGTTGAGTGAAAAAGCTAAAGAAGTGTACAAGATATTATCTAATTATTTCTCCGTCACATTCGATGCCTCTAGTAGCATCGGCAAAAGATATCGTCGTCAAGATGCGATCGGCACACCATTTTGTATCACGATCGATTTTGATACATTAGAAGATAATCAAGTGACGATTAGAGAAAGAGATACGATGCAACAAATTCGCTTGCCTATAAACGATTTAGTAAACTATTTTAATGTAAAAGTATTTTTCTAGTAGATAATTAGTAAGATGATAGATAATAACGTAACCGAAGAAATTTTAAAAAAGACGGATATAGTAGACATTATTTCTCGCTATATCCAAGTGACGAAAAAAGGGCGAAACCACGTCGCTTTATGTCCTTTTCATGACGATAAAAATCCTTCGCTTATGATTTCTAGAGATAAACAAATTTTCAAATGTTTCGTCTGTGGGGTAGGAGGAAACGCTTTCACGTTCGTCGAAAGAATAGAGAAGATATCTTTCTTAGATGCCGTAAGAAAAGTTGCTTCTTACGTTGGTTATAGCGATGTAAGACTTAATAAGTCTTCCTTAGAAAAAAAGGTAGATGAAGTTAAAGAGAAGATGTATCTTGCTCATCAAGAATTAACTGCTTACTATCAATATAGTCTATCTACTAAACAAGGAACGATCGCTAAAGAATATTTAGAATCGCGTCATCTTGATCGCGATTTACAACGTAAATATAGCTTAGGCTACGCTCCAGAAGATGGTTTTCAAACTATCGAATATTTGATTAAAAAGGGGTTCTCTTATAAAACTTTAGAAGATGCTGGGATTGCTTTACATGTCGAAAATGGTTACATGGACCGTAATCAAGGCCGAGTCATCTTTCCCATCTTTGATGAAAATGATCGCCCAATCGCTTATAGCGCAAGACGTATCAACGAAGATGAAAACCAACCTAAATATATCAATTCTGTCGATTCGACAATCTTTCATAAATCGGACATTTTATATAATTACTCTAGAGCGTTAGATGCTTCCATCAAAGAAAAACGCGTCTACGTCGTCGAAGGCTTCAATGACGTCTACGCTTTTGCTAGGGTAGGCTTAGATTCGGCAGTAGCCTTAATGGGGACAGCATTTTCAGAAAAGCACGTCGCTTTATTAAGAGCTTTAAAAGCAGAAATTGTCTTATGTTTCGATCCTGATGAAGCAGGAAAAAAAGCGATGATTCGCGCGAGTGATATTTTAGATAAGGCTCATATCGATTACACTATGAAAGCCTTCCCGCGTGATGAAAAACGTGACTTAGATGAATATCTAAATGATGAGGGAAAAGATAAATTCTTCGCTTACATTAACGATGTATGTGATAAATTCACTTTCTTATTAAGCATGTACGAAAGTGGGGATGCACTTAAAACAGCAAAAGATAAGCAAAGGTTCATCAATGTTTTCCTTCCGAAACTCGTCGCATTAGATGAAAGTTTAGAAAAGGATGATATCATCCTCAAATTAGCCCGTATCACCGGTTTTGAAGTCGAAGCAATTAGACGTGCAGTTATTACTTTTAGTAAGCAAAGTGAAAAGAAAGAAGTACTAGTGGACACTGCACCGACCTTTCAAAGAAAAGAACAAGTCAAACGTTATTCACGTCTTAAAAGAGCGGAAAGAAGCATGCTCTTCTACATGTTAAACGAGATGAAAGCGGTCGAATTTTTTGAGAAGAATATTTCTTTCTTCATCGACGATATTTATCGTAATATTGCAAATTTCATCATCGCTTACGCAAAAGAGCATGAAAATGTCAGTAGCGAGGATATTATCTCGTTACTGTCACTTAGCGAACTTACGAATAAAGAGGAACTAGTGAAGACGATATGCGATTTAGATTTAGACGAAACTTTAAGAAAAATTCCTTATAGCGAAGAGGCGATGAAAGAATATCTTAACGTCATCCAAGAAGAGAAAGAAAAATTGTCGGAAAGAGATTTCTTATCGCGATCTTTACAAGGCAAAGCGACGGAAGAAAAAGCTCGCATCATCAAAGATTACACCGCTGAACGTGATCGACATAAATAAAAATGAGGAGGTAAATGTATATGGCCAAAGCAAAAAATGAAAAAAAGAAAGTAAAAGACGAGGAAAAAGATATCGAAGAAGAAGGTATCGAATCGCTCGATTCTATCAAATCACGTTTTGAAAAACGTGGTAAGAAAGATGGTTACATCAACCAAGGCGATTTATTCGACGCAATATCGCATCTAGATTTAAGCGATGAAGATTTTGCTGAACTTATCAAATATTTTGAAGACAAACATATCAAAGTGGAAAACGATGACATCGACGAAGAAGAAGATTTTCCTGATAATATCGACGAAAGCGAACTCGAAAGAGATTTAGAGTCGGATGATTTTGGCGACGATGACGATTATCTTCCTTACGACGATGAAAATTACGACGAAGATGAATTAGATGAAGACGAAGAACTTCGTGAAGTACAAGATATGTTCTTGCCAGGTGATGCCAAGACGCAAGATCCAGTCAAGATGTATCTAAAAGAAATTGGACGAGAAAATTTATTGAAGCCAGAAGAAGAACCAGAACTCGCTAAGCGTATATTAGAAGGGGATAAAGAAGCGAAAGATAAACTTATCTCTGCGAACTTAAGGCTCGTCGTCAACATCGCTAAACATTACGTCGGACGCGGTATGCAACTTTTGGATTTGATCCAAGAAGGAAATTTAGGTTTGATGAAAGCGGTCGAAAAATTCGATTACACGAAAGGTTTCAAATTTTCAACTTATGCGACGTGGTGGATTAGACAAGCAATCACCCGTGCGATCGCTGACCAAGCAAGAACGATTCGTATTCCTGTCCACATGGTGGAAACGATCAATAAAATCACAAGAGCGCAACGCCAACTAGTGCAAGAATTAGGTAGGGAGCCAAACGCCGAAGAAATTAGTGATAAATTAGGTGGTATTTTATCTCCTGAAAAGATTAGAGAAATTCAACGCATCGCTGTCGAACCGATTTCTTTAGAGACACCAATCGGGGAAGAAGATGATTCTCATCTTGGCGATTTTATCGAAGATAAAGATACTCTTTCTCCTAGCGAACATACGACGAAAGTATTATTACGTGAACAACTTTATAAAATTTTAGGTGACTTGACTGATCGTGAAGAAAAAGTCATCAGATTACGTTACGGTCTAGATGATAATCATCCTCGCACTCTAGAAGAAGTTGGTAAAGAATTTCACGTCACCCGTGAAAGAATTCGTCAAATAGAAGCCAAAGCTATCCGCAAATTACGTCATCCAACACGCATTAAAACTTTAGGCGACTATCGCGATACGAATAAGTAAAATATGATTTTATCGAAAAGATTGGAGACGATTCTTACTTTCATTGCACCTTGCGATCTATTAGTCGATGTCGGAGCGGACCATGGTCTCGTAAGCATCGCTGCCGTCGAAAGAAATTTAGCAAAGCACGTCATCGCTATCGAAAATAAGGAAGGTCCCTATCTTCGGCTAAAAGAAGCGATTGATAAAAGACGAAAAAACGACGTTATAGAAGCGATTTTCTCCGATGGCTTAAAATCTAACGATGCAAGAATTAAAACGTGTCTCATCGCTGGGATGGGCACAAAAAACGCTATTTCTATCTTAAAGGAAGCGAAAAATATTTCTTCCATCAATGCTTTGATCATCGATTCGCATACGAATCTAGAAGAATTACGAAGATATGTCACTTCCATCGGTTTTAAAATAACGAATGAAAAAATCGTCTATGAGGACCGTGTCTTCTATGAAATTATCGTCTTTGAAAAAGGTCACGCTCACTATAGCGATTTAGATTATATTTATGGGCCACTTGAAATAAAAAAGCGTGATCCATTGTTCGAGAAAAAATTAGAGAAAAGAGTAAAAGAAATTAATGCTATATTAAATAAACCTCATCTTTCTTCTTTGCGAATCAAAACATTGAATGAGGAACTTGAAAGGATTGCTAAGTTATGAAAACGATTACTTTATTAAGAAATCTAGCCAAATATTTTCCAAAAAAGATCGCCGTGAGAGAAAAAGATTACGTCGGTCTTATGTGTGGCAAACTAAAGGAAAAGACGCATAAAATTTTACTTTGTTTAGATTTTGATCAAACATTGTTTGAAAAAGTAAAAGATGGCAAATATGACTTAATTCTTACCCATCACCCTTTCATCTACGGTAAAAAAAGTCTCGTCTTCAAATATGACGAAGCTAAAAAAGCCCTCTATGACGCTATGGAAAAAGTGGGAACACCGATTTATTCTATGCACACAAATTTCGACGAAGGAAAAAATGGGATGAACGATGCATTAAGTGAAGCATTAGAACTAAAAGATATTCATCCAGTCGAAGAAATGCCTATGATGCGCGTGGGTCGACTTTCTTCACCGATGGAAGTCGAAGAATTTGCAAAATATGCAAAAGAAAAATTAAATGTTCCTTACGTAGCTTTGATAAACGAAGGAAAAAAGATGATTGAAACTGTTTCCATCATCGGTGGGGGTGGCTCTAGAGCTTTCGCACTTGCGAAAAAGCTTGGTTTCGACATCTATATTTCCGGCGATGCGCCACATCACGTAAGAAGAGATATCGTCATTTCTCATTACAATTATTTAGATGTCCCGCACGAAGTAGAAAATATTTTCATGCCGCAGATGAAAAAAGTACTTTTAAGTATCGATCCTAGTTTAGAAATCGACACTATCGTGCATGAAATTCCACCTAAAATCTTATAGATTTTCTAAATAATTTTTAATTTCTTCAATAACTTCAAGAGGAGAAGATGTCGCTGACACTAAGGCGACATTTTTTCTATCTTTCAGATCATTTATATCAATATCTTCTTTAGAAGTAATCAATTTCACTAAAGAATGAGAATGCTCATTTGTAGCTATCATTTTTAATTCGTTTGCATTCGAACTATTCTTACTTCCGATGACGTAGATTAAATCGTAATCATAAGAAATATTTTTTAATGCATTTTCTCTTTTCATCATCTCTAAACAAGCACGTGGCGCGATGTCGAATGAAACATATTTTTTCTTCAAAGTTTCAATTGCATCTAGATAAGTATCTTGTCCTAAAGTCGTTTGAGCAAAAGCGATAGCCCGACTATGACTTGGCTTCTCATTCATTTCTTTCGTCTTCACATCGTAAAGCAAAATATTTTCATCGATCGATAATGCTCCTAAAGTTTCTGGATGATGGGATTTACCGATATAAATCGTATCTTTTTTAATATCTAAAGAATTTTTAATTCTTTCATTGTTAACCTTTACGCTAGGGCAAATAGCATCGATACTTTTAAATCCTAAATTAGCGACGATTTCATCGTAATGCTTAGGATGACCATGAGCGGTGAAAAAAACGATAGTGGAGCGATCTAACTTTCGAAGATTTTCTTCTAAAAATTCATCGAGTTTTATCGTCTCGACACCAAGTTCTTTCAATTGCTTAGAAACAATTTCATTATGGACGAGTTCGCCTAAGATGACAATAGGAGTGCCAGGATGCTCTTTTCTTGCTTCTTTAACAAGATTTAGAGCGTGACTTACGCCATAACAGAATCCAGCGGGATAAATAATTTCAACGTGCATAAGCATATTTTAGCATTCTTGCTAATAATTTTGTATAATTTAGGCAAGATGAAATTTGCTGAACTGAATCTCGACAACTCACTAGTGGAATCCTTAAAAAGACAAGGCTACGTCAACATGACGAAAGTGCAGGAAAATATTATTCCTCTCGCTTTAAAAAATAAATCGCTCATCGTCAAAGCTATGACGGGCTCAGGTAAGACGCATGCCTTTTTAGTGCCAATCATCCAGAGGATGGATTTCGCTAATACTTCGTTAGAAGCTATCATCATCGTCCCGACGAGGGAATTAGGCTATCAGACATTAAATTTTATCAAAGGATTTAAACAAGATTATCCTACTCTTAACGTCAATCTCGCTATCGGAGGGGAAAAAGAAAAAGAAAATAAAGCAAAAATATTGATTGCAACACCATCAAAATTTTTAAAACTTTATCCTAGGATAAAAGGGCAATTAACGAATATCAAAACCTTAGTGTTAGACGAGATGGATATGCTATTTGATTTAGGCTTTTATGAAGATGTCGATAAAATTATCAAATTATTTCCAAACACTCAAACCTTAGTGTTTTCAGCGACCATTATGCGTCAGCTTCGTACGTTATTTAAAAAATATTTAAAAGCGGATGCTGTAAAGATTATCGATGAGACGAACGCGAACGTCAAAATCGCCCATTATCTTATCGATATTAGACACCAAGACGTCGCAAAATGCGTCATGAATTTCATCGATATCATCCATCCTTACATGTTACTTATATTTGCAAACACTATCGCAAAAGTTGATAGTTTATATAAAAAATTAGTAGAAAATAAGTATATTGTTGGTAGAATGCACGGCTCCTTAGAACCACGTGAAAGAAAGAATACATTAAAAGATATTAAAGATCATAAATATCCAATCGTCATCATGAGCGATGTCGGTTCACGCGGCATCGATATAAATGATGTAACACACATTTTAAACATCGATTTTCCTAGCGATATGGCATATTATTTCCATCGCGTTGGAAGGACAGCGAGACATTTAGAATGGGGAAAAGCTTATACTTTCGTCAACCGTGATGAAGATGAAAAAGAAATTTTAGCGTTAAGTGAAAAAGGCATCCATTTTGAAACGCTAAGATTTAAGGATAATGATCTAGTGGAAACTAAGCCCTTTATCTTTAAAGATAAAAAGGAGACAGTAGAACTTTCAAGAGATATCAAAAAAGCTATTTCTAAGACGAAAGGTAATAAAGTTAAACCAGGCTATAAAAAGAAGATGAAACTTGCGGTGGAAAAAGTCAAACGTCGTCATCGTTTCGTCGAGAAAAGGAAAGCGAGGAACGAAATTAAAAATGCAAGATAAATTATTGATTGGTTCGCACGTTTCGATGAACCGCCCCAAATATTTTTTAGGATCAGTCGAAGAAGCTTTAAGTTATGGTTCGACGACATTTATGTTCTATACCGGCGCGCCACAAAATTCATTCCGTGTTCCTTTGGAACAGTGCATGATAGATGAAGGTAGAACTCTCATGAAAGAAAAGGGAATGGATGAATCTAAAATTATCGTGCACGCACCTTACATCATCAATTTAGCCTCTATAAAAGAAGAAACTTTTGAGATGAGTGTAAGAATTCTTACTAACGAACTTATTAGAACGGAGGCATTCGGGGCTAAAACTTTAGTTTTACATCCTGGTTCACACGTTGGTGCAGGCCTTGAATTTGGTATCGAAAGAATCGCTGAGGGATTAGATTTAGCCTTAAGTTCAGTCGATAACGATGTCATCATCGCTTTGGAGACGATGGCGGGCAAAGGAAGTGAAATTGGTTCACGTTTCGAAGAACTAGCGGAAATTATTAAACGCTGTAAACATCAAGAAAGACTAGGTGTATGTCTCGATACTTGCCACATGTCCGATAGTGGCTACGATATCAGTGACATCGATGCGTTAATGCAGGAATTTGATTCTATTGTTGGTCTCAAACGAATTAAATGTTTGCATATTAACGATTCGAAAAATATGCGTGGTGCAAGAAAAGATCGTCACGCGAACATCGGTTATGGAGAAATCGGTTACGATATATTAAATAAATACGTTCATTGCGAACTTTTTAAAGGCGTCGCAAAGATTCTAGAAACTCCTTACATCGACGATTTAGCGCCTTACAAACAAGAAATTTCCATGTTTAAAAATGGTTACGTCGACCATTGGATGGATGAATTTAAAAAATAATTAAATTTTATAATTTAATATTTCTTCTTTTAGACGAGCGAAAGCCTCGTCTTCATTTAATGTAGCTATAACTTTTCCATCTTTAAATAACGCCCAATGATTCTTCCCACCCGCTAGGCCAAGATGCGCGCCTTTAGCTTCGCCTGGACCATTGACGATGCAGCCCATGATAGCGACTTTTAAAGGCTTATGAATTTCTTCTAAAAAAGAAGAAACTTTTTTTGCCATAGGAATTAAATTCACTTGCGTTCTTCCACACGTGGGACAAGAGATAAAAGTTGGATAATTAGGATAGAGCCCTAAGTCATGTAAAAGTCGTTTGCACGCTTTTACTTCTTCTTCTGGTTCATCGCTCAAAGAAATGCGTAAAGTATCGCCTATACCTTCTAAAATCAAAGGAGTAAGACCAGCGCTTGAACGAATTAAACCAATATCTTTGATACCGGCCTCGGTAATGCCGATATGAAGAGGATAAGGGAAAGTTTTTGCGGCGAGTCGATAAGCCTCGATCGTCTCTAGAATTGAAGAACATTTTAAAGATAACACTAGATCGAAGAAATTTTCATCTTCGAAAATTTTGACCATTCTTTGCATTTCGTTGATTAAATCTTTGCTCGTAATTTGATTTTTTATCGATACATCATTCTTTTTTAAAGAACCAGAATTGATGCCAATTCTAATTGGCACTTTCTTTTCTTTCGCCACTTTGATTACCGCTTTGATATTATCGATACTTCCGATATTGCTAGGGTTGATACGAATCTTAGCAGCGCCATTTTCCATCGCTAAAATAGCGAGTTTATAATCGAAATGAATATCAGCAATTAATGGAATAGGAGAATTCTTAGAAAGATAAGCGAAAGCTTTTGCATCTTCTTCATCTAGACAAGAAAGGCGAAATAATTCCGCACCAAGATTTGCGCATCGTTTAATTTCTTCTAGTGCTCTTAATTTATCTTTAGGTGGAATTGTGCCCATCGTTTGAATGACGATTTTATTTTGTCTTCCAATTTGAACATCTTTTATAAATACTGGGTGTGTTTCATTTCTTTGCATAAATACCTTCTTTACATCTTCCTTTAAAATATGTAATAACATATTTATCTTTCATTATAACATATAAACAATTCTTTTTCGCTGCTATTTTCATTAATACTTTAATGTGTTAACTGACAAACTCATTGCAACGAAACTGTTTTTAAGTTTGTTATCTTTCTTTGTTTTATAATCTAATCGTCTTCTTTGCCTGTTCGAAAGGAG
>CASDXP010000010.1 GCA_949285455.1 uncultured bacterium
GTGTTAGAATATTCATATAGAAAGTCTCCTTTGTGATTTCCAATTAACATTGTAAGACTTTCTATTTTTAATTGTTACCTACAAATAACAAACGGTATCCAAAAGTTGACTAAATTTGCACATTACATAGTAATTATGCTAAACTTATTAACGAGGAATTAACATGAGAAAAAAACCAATCGTCGCAATTCTTTACGATTTTGATAAGACTTTATGTCGTGAAGACATGCAAAATTTTACTTTTATTCCAAATTTAGGAATGACCCCACAAGAATTTTGGGGCAAAACTGGCGAATTTTCGCGCAAGGAGAATGTCGAACGTATTCTTTCCTACATGTATATGATGATTAAAGAATCGAAAGATAAAGGCATCAAACTTACGAAGGACTATTTGAATAACTTAGGTAAAGAAATTAATTATTTCGATGGTGTCGTCACTTGGTTTAAAAGAATCAATGACTACGGTAGATCAAAAGGTATAAAAGTCGAACATTATCTCGTCTCAAGTGGCACGAAGGAAATTATCGATGGCACTATTATCGCTAAAGAATTTAAAGCTATCTATGGGTGTGAATTTCTTTACGATGAAAAAACTAAAGAACCAATTTGGCCAAAGATGGCTATCAACTACACGCAAAAAACCCAATATGTTTTTCGCGTCTCAAAAGGTGTTTTAAATGCCTACGAAGATGATAAGGTTAATGAAAAATCACAGGAGAGAAGAATTCCTTATCGAAATATCATTTATCTCGGCGATGGAATGACAGATATTCCTTGCATGGTTTTAGTTAAAGAAAATGGTGGCCGTTCTATTGCTGTTTATCCGAAAGGCAAAAAAGAACTTGTCCAAAAATTATTTAACGACGGAAGAGTGAATTACATCTGCCCTGCTGATTACCGCAATGGTTCGCAAATAGATCGTGTCATCAAACTTACGATTGACGCCATCAGCATTTCAGATGAGATGAGTCGCCGCGAAGCTAAACTTTCGCCAAAGGTAAAATAATTTTATGAACTATGCGGTCTTACTTGCTGGTGGAAAAGGCGAAAGATTACATAACGTAAACGAAAAGCCTTTAGTTGACGTTGCTAATAGACCGCTTTTTTCTTATTCTTTGGAAGTTTTTGAACAAGAAGCATCGATTGATTACATTGTTTTAGTTATCAATCCAAAAAAAGAGGAAATTTATCGAAAATATATTAACGAACATAACTACACAAAAATATTGACGCTTCTTGAAGGTGGAAAAACAAGACATGCATCTTCTAAAAATGCGTTAGATTTTTTAAAAGAAATTGTAAAGGAAGACGACTACATCATTTTTCACGATGTCGCAAGAGCGTGTCTAAGCAAAGAAGATTTATCAAATTTTACAAGCGAACTTAATAATCATCTTGCTCTATGTCTCGCTAGCCATCTTAAGGATACGATCGTTAAGGAAGATAACGAAACCATCACATCGTATTTAAAGCGCGACGAAATAAAGATTATCGAAACACCTCAAGCATTCAAAGCTGAACCCTTATTAAAAGCTTATGCAGCAGCGAAAAAAGAAGATTATAACGATAACACACAAGTATTTATCGATGCTGGAAACAAAGTTGACTTAATGTATGCAAAACATTTGAACATCAAAATTACTACACCTGATGATTTGGAATTATTTAAGGCTTACTTGGGAGGGTTAAAATAATGGAAGTAGGGTCTTTAATTATCGGCAAAATCAATCGTATCGTTCATTATGGGGCTTTTCTTGATTTTGACGAAGGCTACCGCGGTCTTTTGCACATTTCTGAAATGTCGAAAAAATTTGTAAGAGATATCAATCGTTTCGCTCATGTCGATGACGAAATTAAGGTGAAAGTTTTAGAAGTCGATAAAGAACATAAATTTCTTCACGTTTCTTTAAAACAAGTACCTTTGAATGAAAAAATGCTCAAAAGAGATGGAAAAATTATCGAAATTAAGAAAAATCCAATAAAAAATGTGGACATTTCTAAACTTCAAGATAAACTTGATGAGTGGGTAGACGCTACCTTGGAGGAAAATGTCACAAATGATGAAGATAAATCTCACACATAGTCAAATTGATTTAAAAAGTTTAAATCTCGAAAAAAAAGTTGCTGAAATCGATGCAATGATCACTACAAAAAGCGGAGCCGGAAACGACTTTTTAGGCTGGGCTGATTATCCTTTACACGTCGATTCAGCCGAACTTAAACAAATTAAAGAAGACGCTAAATACGTCAGAGATCATTTCGATACTTTAGTCGTCTGCGGAATTGGTGGTTCTTATCTAGGCGCAAGAGCGGTCTACGAAGCTTTGAAAGGCTTATATTCTGAAGACCCTTTTAAAATTATTTTTCTAGGACAAACTTTTTCCGGCACTTATATCGAACAAGTGTTACGAGTCTTAAAAAGAAGAAAATTTGCTATTAACGTCATTTCTAAAAGTGGAACGACGACTGAAACTTCGATCGCTTTTCGCTTAGTAAAGAAACTATTAGTCGAACAAATTGGTGAAGAAGAAGCTAAGAAAGCTATCTTCATCACGACCGATAAAGAAAAAGGACTTTTACGTCCTTTAGAAAAAGAAGGTTACCGCACTTATACTTTACCTTCTGATATCGGGGGTCGTTACAGCGTTTTTACACCAGTAGGTTTATTTCCTTTAGCTTGCGCTAACATCGATGTCGATTCCTTGCTTTTAGGAGCAAAAGAAGCAATGCAACTATACTCTAATCCTAATCTTCAGGAAAATAGTTGCTATCAATATGCCTTAACGCGTTATGCGATGAAAGAAAAACTTGCTAAACAGGTCGAATTATTCGTCACTTACGAACCACATTACCAAATGTTAAGCGAATGGCTCAAACAATTATTTGGCGAATCGGAAGGAAAAGAACATTTAGGTATTTATCCTGCGAGTTGTTGTTTTTCCACTGATTTACATTCATTAGGCCAATTTATTCAAGACGGTAATCCATTACTTTTCGAAACAATTATCTACGTTGACTCACCACTTCGCGATGTGACTATTAGCGAAGATGAAAAAGATGAAGATCAACTAAATTACCTTTCAGGTAAAAACTTAGCGTTCGTCAACGAAAAAGCTTTCTTAGGTACACTTGACGCTCACGCCAATAGCGGTAATGTTCCTTGCATCGTCATCGAATTAGATAAGTTAGATGAAAGAAGTTTAGGGCACTTACTTTACTTCTTCATGCGTGCTTGTGCGATGGCTTGCTATTTGCTCGATATCAATCCTTTCAATCAACCGGGAGTGGAAGTCTATAAAAAGAACATGTTCAAACTCCTCGGGAAAAAGTAAGATATTTTTCTAAAAAATAGAGTTTGACGAAAGCCTGGCTAGGTGCTATTATTAACAAGCACGTGCACTGGGCTAACGGATGCTTAGCTCAGCTGGGAGAGCATCGCTTTTACACGGCGAGGGTCGGGAGTTCAATCCTCTCAGCATCCACCACACATCTGGAGGAATAGCGAAGTGGCCAAACGCGGCTGACTGTAAATCAGTTCCTTAGGGTTCGGTGGTTCAAATCCACCTTCCTCCACCATACCTCCTTTCTTGGGGTGTAGCCAAGAGGTAAGGCAACAGACTTTGACTCTGTCATTCGCTGGTTCGATCCCAGCCACCCCAGCCAGTGTACAATTCTCCCGTTAGCTCAGTCGGTAGAGCACTTGACTTTTAATCAAGGGGTCATAAGTTCGAATCTTATACGGGAGACCAAATGAACTTGCCCTGGTGGCGAAACTGGTAGACGCACAGGACTTAAAATCCTGGGGTAGCGATACCGTGTCGGTTCGATTCCGACCCAGGGCACCAGCTCCTTTTAAAAAATTCCTTACACTAGTAGGGATTTTTTTATAAATTATTTATAGTAAGAATAGAAAGGAATCTTCCTATGCGCGGGACGAATATGCATCTCTCATTTGGCCTAACTAAAATTTTTGAACATGCTTCATTCAATTTAGAAGATGATGATAAAGTTGGCCTCGTCGGTGTCAATGGTGCAGGTAAGACTACTTTCTTTCGCTTACTTTTAGGTGAAATTAGTCTAGATGCTGGTAGTCTTTCTTTCAACAAAAACAAGAGAGTAGGTTACCTTCCTCAAACGATTGACATCGAAGAGCAAGACATTTTGACTTACGATTACATCTACGATGGTAGACCTATAAGAAAAATAAATGCTGAACTCGATGAAATTTATGAAAGATTAAAAGTAGAAGGTGATGATATTAAACTTCTTAAAAGGATGGGCAAGTTACAAGATTTATTAGAATATTATGAAGTATATCGAGCAGAAGATATCATGTTAGAACTTGTCATCAACATGCACATCGATTTAGATTTATTATCTAAACCTATCAAAAATCTTTCCGGTGGAGAAAAATCCAAAGTCGCTTTCGCACGCGTTTTATTTTCTAATCCCGAAATATTATGTTTAGATGAACCCACTAATCACCTTGACCAACCTTCGAAAGCTTTCGTCACAGAATATTTAAAAAATTATCACGGACAAGTAATTATCATCTCGCATGATGTCGCGTTTTTAAACGCTATTGTGACAAAAATTATGTACATCGATAAAGCTAATCACACAATTAAAGTTTATAAAGGTAATTATGATGATTACGTTAGACAATATAACGAAGAAAAAAGGCTAAAAGAATTAAATATTCGTCGACAAGAAAAAGAAATATCTGCCTTAGAAGCATTCATCTTAAAAGCTAAACAAGCAAGCCAAACAAACCACGCTTTAAAAAAGATGAAGCAAGATAGGGAAGCAAAGCTTGCGAAAAAACGAAGTGAACTAATTCAAAGAGAAAAAACTTATAAAAAAATGAAGATGCACATCGCCCCTAAAAGGGAGGGAGGTCTCGTCCCCTTAGAAGTCGAACATCTAAAATTTGCTTATCCAAATTCCAATCCTCTTTACGATGATTTATCTTTTAGAATCAAAAGAAATGAAAGATTTTTAATAGTCGGCGAAAATGGCGTCGGTAAGTCGACACTCTTAAAACTTATCATGGGTATATTAACTCCTTTAGAAGGTAAAATTCGTTATAACCCTAAAACTGACATCGCTTATTACGCTCAAGAATTAGAAAGTTTAGATTACGCGAAAAGCATCTATGAAAATGTCGATGATAAAAACTATAATGAATGGGAATTACGGGCAATTCTCGCTAATTTCTTATTCTTTGAAAATGATATTAATAAGAAAGTAAAAGTTCTTTCTCCAGGCGAAAGAGCCCGCGTTGCGTTATGTAAAATATTATTGCAAAAGGCTAATTTACTAATTCTAGATGAACCCACTAATCATCTAGATCCTGAGACACAAATGATTATCGCATTAAATTTTAAGATGTTTGAAGGAACGATCATTCTAGTATCACATAATCCAGCTTTCGTCTCACAAATCGGTATTGATCGTATGCTAATTTTACCTTATGGACGAATAGATAATTATTCGGAAGAACTATTAGACTACTACTATTTCTTAAACACAAAAAAGGATTGAATAAACTAAAAGTTATTTTTAAAATTTAAAGAGTTTGGGGCGTAGCCAAGCGGTAAGGCAGCGGACTCTGAATTCGCCACTCGCTGGTTCGAACCCAGCCGCCCCAGCCAATTTTATTTTGATAAGTTCGAAAAAGGAGACGCTAAAAAACTAGGTCTCTTTTTCAATTACTTTGATTTGTTACGAGTACGAGAAAATGCTTTGAATTTTGGATTTTCTTTTCTTCTTTCAGCAAACCATTTTTTATGTTCGTTTAGTGACATCATATATGGGCTAGGCTTGATATCTGGCACGTCTTCAAATCCAGTATCCTCCCATCCGCAAACTGAGCAAATGTCAGACGACAATAAATCTTTAAAGGTATATTCACCACACACTGGACATTTGTGTGGTTCTGGTTCGCCAATAAAGTCAAGATAATATTTCCACTTAGGATTTTCTCTGATTTTGTTTCTATACCATTCCTTATATTGATTCAACGACATTTCATTAGATTCATGTTCTAAATTTGGATTTTTTACTTGTTCTAAATCGTAGAACCAGCCACATTCAGAACATTGCGTTGTATTTGGAGTTTCACCATTTTCTATGTCCTCTTTTGATAATTTCGTAAAATAAAAATTACCACAAACTGGGCAAAGCATAGATTTAATTTGTTTTAAATTTTTATCCATTTTTTTACTCCTTTCTTAGGATAATACCAGAATGAATTTCCTGTATGCCTAAAAGATACTATATACCCATCTTTTGTTACCTCTACGAGTCTTCCATCTCTAGGATCATACTTATACGTAGTTTTTTTGAATGAATCCGTGAACGCCTAAGGCTAAAATCACATGTTTTGGAAAAGCATTAAGATATTCATCATTCACATAGTCAGAACCACCCCGACAGTTTGGATATAGTGGTATGCCATTGTTTGCATAATAGAATGAAAGAGATAGATTATCGTTCATTGGAACTTCAACATTTCATACATTTTCATTTAAAAAAGGCATAAATCCATATATTATGAAAAAGAGGTAACAATTATGTCTTATCAATTAAGTGAAAACACGATGCGTGTCATCAAACTTGTCAACGAAGAAAAGAAATCTTATACCAAAAAAGAAATTCAAGAGATGAGTTTTGGTCTTTCTTTCGTCTACCTTGGTGTTCAATCTAAAAAGGATTTAAACGATGAAGAAAAAATGTTTAAGAAAAATTTAGAAGAAGCCATAAAAGAATTAAATGAACATGCGAAAGATGTTGATGTCGATTACTTCAACTACATGCTCGCTAAACTTTAAGATTCAAATACCAATCATCAAATTTTTCATCCATCTTCTTTTTTAATGCCCACTTATCTTCATCATCGATGAAACTAGCCTCTAAGGCATTACAAAGTAAAAGATAAACTTCATTTTTATGTAATTTAAATGCTTTAATGATGGCTTTATATTCCTCATTAACATTCGTTAATGAAACACACATATTATCGCTATTTAAGAAGAAATGTACACCTTTTAATAAGAAAAGACGAATAGGTAAATCTTCGTATCGTAAGAAAGCTTTCGTCTGTAAATTACTCGTCGGACATATTTCTAGGAAAATTTTATTTTCTTTTAATCTAATCATCGTCATTTCGCTATCTTTTGCTCTAACGCCATGACCGATGCGACTTGCCATAAAATCTAAAGCCTGTTCAATCGATTCGTAACCAGCGGATTCACCAGCGTGAATGGTGTAAGGTACACCTAATTTGTTAGCTTCTTTAAATAAATCAGCGAATAAATTTGTAGGATATAAAGTTTCTGAGCCCGCTAGGTCGAACGCCGCGACACCTTTGCCTAAATATTTTTTGACGAGTTTTAAAGTCTCAAAATTTTCTTTTTCATTTTTGTTTCCGCGCATGGCGCATAAAATTAAATTGGCTTTTATTTTAGCATCTTTTAATCCTTCGATAGCGTCTTCCACTACTTCTTCTTGGCTCATACCCTTTAACGTATGTAACTGAGGAGCGAATCGAATTTCAGCGTAGATTAAACCTAATTTAGCAAGTCTATCTAGCAAAGACTTCACACTATATTTAAGTGATCCTCTCACCTGCATAAGACTAAGCGGTAAATCAAAACAACGTAAATAATCATCTAAAGATTTTGCTTCTTTAGGACAATGAATTAATGAATCGTAATTGATAGGTAATTCGATGTGGGAAAGTTTAGACAAATATATAAAATCTTCTCTGCTTAAAGAACCATCTAAATGTAAATGTAAATCGAACATAAATTAAACCTTCTTTCTTTATCTTTATCATTTTAACATAAAATTTATTATCATTTGTCTTGTATATTTATAACTTAATTTTTATAATTTCTAGCGTTATGGAAAATAAAGATATAATTTCACAAATTCAAGATGTATTAGAAAAAATTCGCCCCTTCATCAACCGTGATGGTGGCGATTTAGAATTTGTTAAATTTGAAGATGGTTACGTCTACATCAAAATGCTCGGAGCGTGCGATGGTTGCGATTTAATCGATATGACCATTTCCGAAGGAATCGAGGCCATCTTAAAAGATGAAGTTGATGGTATCCTTGGCGTGAGACTTGATAAACCTAATTCTTAATATCTAAAAAATTATCTGAATTATTAATTAATAAATAACCCCCGCGATTGTAGACATCCTCACGATTGTAGAGGAGTCTTTTTTTATCCTTCGTGAGTAAGGCTCCACCGGCCTCTTCTAAAATGACTTGACCAGCGCAGGTATCCCATTCTTTCGTATTGGAACTAATTCTAAATGATACATCAGCGAGACCAGAAGCAATAAGACACATTTTAATACTGCTGCCACATGGTTTTACTTCTTTGATTAAAGAGGAATATTTTTCGATGAGTTTCTTTTCTTCTTCATTTGTGTGAAATACGCTAGTGAGACAGATAAGATTTTCTTTTTTATTCTTATTAGAATAAATTCTTTCTTCCTTTCCATCTTTATCGATGTGATAACTACCATGATCTTTCATTGCATAATACATTTCATTTTTCGCTGGAATAACGATGACCCCAACAACTGGTTCATGCTTATAAGCTAAAGCGATGTTAATAGTAAATTCATCGTCGTGAGCGATAAAATCTTTCGTCCCATCGATCGGGTCGATGATGAAAACGTAATCATTATTTAATCTTGTTAAATCATCTTGTGATTCTTCGGTTAAGAAAGCATAATTTGGAAACAGTTTAGAAAGATGTTCTTTTAAAAATTTATCGACAGCTTTATCAGCTTTGGTCACAGGAGAATGATCGTCTTTAATTTCAACATCTAAATGGGCTTGATGATAATAATTTAAAGCGATGGCTTGTGCTTCTTTGCCTAATTTAAGCATGGCTTCTAATTCTTTCTTAAACATGATTTAAATCCTCCATTAATTTATCTAATTCTTCCACTACTCTTTCTACTTCATCTAAAGATGAAAGTCTACATCCAGAGGCGTGCAAATGTCCACCTCCGCCAAACATAGAAGCGACTTTTCTAACATCAGATATGCTCGATCTTAATTCGACACGTATAGGATTACCGTCGACAAAAAAAGCAAAAACATCGTGCCCTTTAACATTAGAAAGTAAATTGACTCTACTCGCGACATCAGCTTGATTCACTTCTAATTTAGTAAGTTCATCTTGCGTAATTATAAAATATAAGACACCATTTTTAGAAATTTGATAACGAGAAAGAATGTAGCCTTTCAAACGTAAATCTTTTTCTTCTTGTTCATAAAGCAATTTATACATCTTTTCATAATCGATACCAAAATGCATTAAATAACCTGCGACAAGGAAAGTACGATTATCAATTGGAGCGTATAAGAAGCGATTAGAATCGGTAATTAATCCTAAGTAAAGAGCGCTTGCACATCGACTAGATAAACTAAGATTGTGTTTAAAAGCTAAAAAAGCAATAAGACCAGCACAGCTAATGAAAGAAGTATCAACTAAACTATTATTTTCATCTAATGTTTCGTCAGGAATATGATGATCGATAATAAATATCTCTTTACATAAAGTAATTCGTTTGTCTTCTACTCTATTCAAATTAGAGACATCGACCATAATAGCGAAAGCATCTTTAAAATAATCATCGTTTGCTTCATCTAATTTACCTAAATCAGCGAAAAAAAGAGGTAAGCCCGAAGAAAAGGCTTTAACCTCTTTATTAGGAAATTTTTT
Source organism: uncultured bacterium (assembly GCA_949285455.1). Classification (GTDB taxonomy): domain Bacteria; phylum Bacillota_I; class Bacilli_A; order RFN20; family CAG-826; genus CALVUG01. The sequence goes on from CASDXP010000010.1 coordinate 9,755, forward strand.
TAATAAAATTTCTTTTAGACCAAGTAGGCTCCCGTAACAATCACCGTCTGGGCTTACATGTCCGAAAAGAGCAATTTTATCATAAGAAGTTAATCTAGAAAGTAAGGTGTCAAATTTATCTACCAAATTAGTCGATGTCATCTTCTTTTTCGTTTTCTTCTTCGTTTATATCTTCGTCCTCATTATCGTCTTCAGTAGTCTCAATTGGCGATGGATTTTCATCGTCATCTTGGAAAGCAGCGTTAGCTTCTTCTTCTAATTCAGAATAGACACTATTCATATCGAGTTTAATCTTGTCAAACGTTTGATTTTCACGCAAATCCCACGTATTATCGCCTAAAGAAACAAATCTTGGGTCGATGATTAAGTTCGTATAAAAGCGCGAAACTTTTTCATTTTTTTCATCTTCGTTGAATTCTTTGATTTCAGAAACTTTTTCCCAAAGATCTTTGAAGGTGAAGATATGACCTTCTTCTTTGATGAGTTGATAAGCGATATCTAACTGAGACATTGTTTTATCCATATATTAATTCCTCCAATATAGATTACATTTGTGATGGAGCTTCTACTCCAATTAAATTTAAGGCTCTCTTTAAAATGATACGAGCAGCATCAACGAGAGCGAGACGATTTTTCGTCACGTCGATATCATCTTTATTGATGATACGACATTCAGTATAAAAGACATGCGTAAGCTGTGCAAGTTTTTGTGCGTAAAGACAAATCTTATGAGCACTTAAAGTCGAAGCTGCATCAGCGATGACGTCTTCGAATTCATTAAGTTTTTTAATGAGTGCAAGTTCAGCTTCTTCTTTATAAAATAAAGAATTAACGTCATAAGCAACATCTTCTGCTTGCTTTAAAACGCTACAAAGTCGAGCGTGAGCGTAACTTGCATAATAAAGCGGATTAGAATTATTTTGTGCGGTCATGACACTCAAATCTAAATCAAGATGGGATGATTGAGCCCTAGAGACGAAGAAATAACGACATGCATCGACCCCAACTTCTTCGATGAGCGATCGAAGCGTATTAGCCACACCTTCACGTTTAGACAATTTAACTTCTTTACCATCTTTTAAAATGCGCACCATTTGAATGAGGTCGATCGTAAGACGACTATCGTCGTAGCCAAGTAGATGTAGAGCACTTTTCATACGATGAATGTAACCATGATGATCTGCTCCAAATAAATCAATTAAAGAATCAAAACCGCGTTCAAATTTATTAACGTGATAAGCAATATCAGGTAGTAGATAAGTATATTCACCATTAGATTTGATGATGACGCGGTCTTTTTCATCGTAAACTAAACTAGTCTTCAAAAGTAAAGCATTATCTTCTTCATATGAATAAGGCTCTAATTTTTTTATCACTTCTTCTACTAAGCCAGAATCGCGAATAGCTTTTTCTGAAGTAAAAATATCAAATTCAACTCTAAACATTTTTAAATCACGTTTAATCTTGTCTAATTCCAATTCAATGCCGCGCTTAATAAAGATATTTAAAGTCTCTTCATCTTCATTTAAATATGCATCGCCAACTTCGTCCTTTAATAGTTTGGCAATATCTATGACATCTTGTCCAAAATAACCATCTTCAGGCATCGGAAGTTCTTTACCAAAAAGAGCAAAGTACCGTGAACGTAAAGATTCGCCTAAATGGCGAACTTGAGCACCACCATCGTTCACGTAATATTCTTTTTTTACATCGTAACCAGCAGCATTTAAAATGCGGGCTAATGAATCGCCAATAGCTGCACCACGTGCATGACCTAAATGGATGTCTCCGGTCGGATTGATGGAAGCAAATTCTAAGCAAACTTTATGATTCTTTCTAGGAAGATTACCATATGTTTCTTTGTGAGAAAGAATATTTTTAACGATGTTAGAAAAATTATCTTCTTCGAAAAAGAAATTTAAAAAACCCGGCTTTGCTACTTCAATTTTTCTTAAATTAGTAGAATCGATGTTTCTAACAATGTCGTTAGCGATATCCATTGGGTTTTTCTTTAAAATTTTTGTCAACTTAAGAGCGACATTACTAGCTAAATCACCATGTTCAGGACTAGAAGTTTTTAAAATATCAAAACATACTTCATCGATGTTAACATCAAGTTTTTTTAATGCTTCCAATATTTTATTCCTTATAATTTCTTCGTTAATCATACTGCCTCAATTCTAATGTGATAATCCTCACTACGTGGATTATCATTATCGTATAGACCAAATTTGATATCAAGTAAATAATTTTTTCGATCAAAATAAGTAGTCTTAGCTTTGAACATCAACGAGACTTTATCATCGCTAAGTATTTGACAATCGGTGATGAAATTATCTCTTAAATAGAAAGTCGAAGTAAGATGATTGCTATAAGATTTAATGATGGCCTCATCTTTACCTAATTGAACATAAATTTCAAACGTTTTCTTATCTTCATCAACACCAGTTAAAATAAATGAATCTTTATCGCTATTAAAAAAGTCTAAAAAAACTCGATAAGTCTTTTCTTCTTCGTTCCCGTCTTGATGTTTAATATTTCTTGTAAAGTTAGCGAGATTCTTCTTCATAAATTATTTTTTCTTAACAAAACGACGGATAGACACGCAATCGCATTTTCATCTTTAAAAGCTCCAAGATGCTCATTTGTGCCAGCTTTAATTGAGACGTTTTTCACTTCCGTGTGAAGCAAACTTGCCACACTTTCACGCATCGCTAAAATGTAAGGTTGAAGTTTTGGCTTTTCTAAAATTAAAGAAATATCAATGTTGTTAATTTCGTAGCCCATATAGTCACAAACGCCATAAATTGCCGTTAAAATTGCTTTAGAATCCAAATTTTTAGTCCAAGTTAAACTATCAGGAAAAATCTTACCTAAATCACCTAACGTCAAAGCACCGATGAGTGATTCGCTCACGCTATGTAACAAAACGTCCGCGTCACTATGCCCATCTAGGCCTAATTCAAAAGGAATTTCAACTCCTCCTAAAATTAGAGGACGATGTGGGACTAAGGGATGAATATCATGACTCATTCCAATACGATAATTATCATTAAATAACTTGTCTTCCATAATTTTTTAGACATTAAAACGGATGTAGACGATGTCCCCATCTTGCATTTTATAGTCTCTTCCCTCCATTCTTAATTTACCAGCTTCTTTGACTTTTTGCTCGTCTTTATAAATGAGCATATCATCATAATGATATATTTCAGCTTTAATAAAACCTTTTTGTAAATCTGTATGGATGAGGCCAGCACATTCTTCTGCACTCATTCCATCTTTAAAAGTCCAAGCACGACATTCATCTTTTCCAACAGTGAAAAAAGTTTTTAATCCTAATGTATCATAAGTTAGTTTGATTAAAGCATCTAATCCAGATGATTTTAAATTTAAATCTTTGAGAAATTCATCTCTTTCTTCCTTAGGAAGATAGGCTAAATCTTTCTCTAATTCGCAACTAATGGCGATAGTTTGTTCGTGATGTTTTTTCGCATAATCTTTAATTTTTAAATACAATTCATCATTCTCAACATCACTCAAAGATTCCGCTCCTACATTTGCGACGTAAATATGTGGCATACTTGTAAGTAAGTTAAGAGTCTTTTTAATGTAACAAGAATCTTCTTCATTCCAAGTTAAGTATCGAGCGGGAATAGCTTTTTCAAGATTCTCTTTTAGTTTATTTAATATTTCCATTTCGAAAATAGATTCTTTGTCTTTATTGATACGCGCTTTCGGTGCAACTTTTTCAATACGTCTTGTTACACTTTCCAAATCAGCGAGGCAAAGTTCAAGATTAATCGTTTCGATATCGCGAATTGGATCGACACTTTCTTCGACGTGGATAATGCTCGAATCATTGAACGCTCGCACTACTTCGACGATGAGATCGCATTCGCGAATGTGAGCTAAAAATTTGTTACCTAGCCCTTCACCTTTAGAGGCCCCGCGCACTAAACCAGCGATATCAAAATATTCTACTTGTGCATAGACGGTTCTAGCAGGATTGAATAATGAAGAGAGGAAATTAAGTCTTTCATCATTATAAATGATGACTCCATCATTCGGTTCAATCGTCGCAAATGGATAATTTGCTGCTTCGACACTTTTTTTAGTAATTGCATTAAATAAAGTTGATTTACCGACATTAGGTAAACCTACAATACCGCTTTTTAAAGCCATAGATTATCTATCCTCCACGTGAACTATATTCACAGCTTTAAATTTTCCATCGTAACTTTCGATATCAAATTTAAACTTATCGCCTCTTTTTACATTGCGTTTTTTCTTATCGATTAAGGCGGTTATGTGAAAGAAAACATCTTTTCCGTCTTCCAAATGCAAAAAGCCGAATCCTTTTCTATCATTAAAATAAATACAAATTCCTTCATTCATAGCCTTTGTATATTAACATAAATTTATTTTAAAAAATATATTTTTTACTTTTTTAGGGCATCCAATGCACTTAAATTTTTAATTTTTTCACTTTCTTTTAGACTCGTTAACGTACTAATTGATAAAGCAACTATTAGCATGATAATAGGTGAAATAAGTTCGATAGAGAAGATGAAAGGAGTCATAAAATACTTCGATAAAATAAACGTAATTAAGCTAGATAAAATAACTAGTTCCACGAATGCAAAAACGAATGCAAAAAGTGAGAAAAAGACGCTATTTAAAACAAATAATTTTCTAATTTCAATTTGAGGAAAACCTAATAATTTTAATATTCCGATATCTTTTCGATAATCATGGATATTTAAATGAATCAAAACGCTGAGAAGAAAGACGCTAGAAACGATAGCAATCAAAGAGAATACTAATAAGATGATCGAGATGATCGAGGTGATAGATTTAACTTCTTCTTCTAATGTCGATAAGGGGTTTAAAAAATCGTAATTAGGATAGCTACTTGATAATCTATTTTTAATGTTATCAATCTCTGCTTCATCCTTTACTTCGATAATCGCACCATTAGGAAGTAAATCAAATTCTGACATTCCTAATTTAAAGCGAAAAAAATCTAAAGAAAAAGAAGAATCATGATAAATTTCTAAATTGCTTTCTTGTATGATACCACTAACCTTTAGAGTAGTTTTTTTAAATTCGCGATGGACGCGTCCGTCCGCGGTATAATATTCATCGATACAAGAGGCAATGTAAATTGTTTGACCTAAGATATTTTCATTATTAAATAACGAATTTGCTAAAGCGCTAGAAATGACGATTTCATCTTCACTTTGTGCTCTTACACCATCGATTTTTTCTTCGCTTTGTGGTTGTAGTGAAACTCCACCTAAAGTAGTCTTAGGATAATAGCCTTCTTCAACACCGTTTGGAAGTATTATTTCTTCTGTTAAAGAAGCCTTAAAATTACTGTATGCATCGATTGCTAAATTGAGATTTTCTTCATTACCAGCAAAAAGCGTTCTTTTAGCAAATCCCATCATCATGTCTTCAGGATAAGAGACGTAGCCTCCAGAAGAACAAAAAATATAGCCATTTATTGAAGAATCTTTTTCTGCCATATCAATTATTTCTTTAACATTAAAGGCATCTGATGACTGTTTGAACACTAAGGCACGTCTTAATTCACTAGATGAAACAAAATCATTTAACGTTAGATAATGTTTTTCTCCCATCCAATCAAAAATATAGTTACTATATATTTCATCATTTCTTACATCATTATAAAATTTTTGATAATTCCTTAAGCTGACATAATAGGCTTTTTGCATAATCCAAGGTAAAGTTAAAACTTCACTCCACTCATAAGTTACGTCCATGAGCATCATATCTTCAAAAACATATTGATTCCAGAGTGGATTATCTTGAAAAATCTGATAACGTTCTAAACCTACCACCGCACGTATTTTGAATATTTGTTGGTCTTCATAGGCGATTGAACCATTAGCCAAATTGAGAGTGACATATAATCCATTATTAGCGATGTACATACCTAAATCTTGATAAGATGTTTTAATTTTTAACACATAGCACATGTTAACCATCTCAACATACGGTAATGAAATTATCATTTCATCATCTTCTAAATTTAAAGGCATCCTAGGATAAACATCATCTTTTTCTTCGATGTAATCTAATGGTAAGTATTCATTAATATGACGCACATTGTAACCATTTAATTTGACGTATCTACCATTTACTTGATAACTAAATTCATTTATATCGGGAAATAGCATTTCAAAATTTACATTATAATAAGCACCTACATCTAATACTTCATCAAATTTATTTTCTATTTTATTTACATCCTCATAACTTAATGCTTCTATTTTATTATTACTTTCGATTTGATTTTTAGCAGTAACACTTAATTGATCACTTTGAAAAATGCGAGAATAAGCAAGTTCCATATGCGAAGAAATTAAAGATGTGAGACATATTGATAAACCAATGCCAAGCAACGCTAAAGAAGTCATAGTATGTGACAATAAAAAACGCCATTTCTTCTCTTTGAATGTATGATAAAAATGGCGAAACATAAAACCTAATTTTAATCGTGGGGTGTTTTTAACACTTCGTTTAAATTTAATTAAAGATATTTTTTTATCGTCATCTTTAATAATTTCATTAAAATAATGATCGATAATCTTACCATCTTTAATAGCAATAACTTCAGGAACGTATTTATTCACTAATTCTAAATCGTGCGATATTAAAATGATGAGCATTTGATCTTTCAAAGCATAGAGTAATTGCATCATCTCATCTGCGTTCTTATTATCTAAACCTCCAGTTGGTTCATCTAATAATAATATTTTAGGATCATTCGCTAATGCTCTTGCGCTGGAAACACGTGCTTTTTCACCCCCACTAAGTTTTCTTGCGCTTTTATTTTTTAATGCTTCAATGTGTAGCAATTCTAATAAGTCATCGACCTTTTGCTTTTTAACTTTTTCTTTTTCTTCCACGCAAGCATCTAAGGTAATAGAAACGTTACGATAAACTGAATCGAACGGGAAAAGATGGTGAAATTGATGGATAAAACCAAAATTATTCAATCTTAAATTAGCCTTTTGTTCTTCATTTAGTTCTGCTAAATCTTTACCAAAAACACTAATTCTTCCTCGATAATTGTTTTCTAAACCACTCATTAAATTTAATAAGGTGGTCTTTCCTGAACCTGAATCACCCACTATCGCGTAAAAGCCGGTTTTAGAAAAACTAAAAGAAAAATCATCAACAACTTTTCTTTTGTCATATGTAACACTTACATGTTCTAATTTAATCATTCTTCTGCTAGCTCCAAATAAAGAGGATTTCTACGATGATAGATAAGCGGAATTTTGACACTAAGATAACAAACTAAGATGCTTCCTAAATAAATGATAAAAATAAGTAGAAATGGATAACCTAAATACGATAAAAAAGGAATATTTAAAAAATTATCGATACCTAAAACCATTTTTACAATCCAATTAGCGAGATAAGATAAGAGCAAAGCTAAAATAATTGATGCAGTAGCAGTTAAGATTGCTAAATTGATTTTTTCGTCGACAAAAATTGATTCTATATCCTCATCTTTTGCTCCGAGTACTGACAATATAGCAGCGTCTTTTTTCTCGTCTAAAAAAGTCGCAAATGAAGTCATAGCAATGATGAATGCACTCGATAATATCGCTAAAACGATAAAACCAAAAAGCGCTAAGATAGCAATAACTATAAAAGACATGTAAACATCGTAAGACAATAAAGAAAAAGACGATATTGCGAACTCTTCATTTTCTTCGCTTTTAAATTTTTTATCTATCTTATTTAAAGTTTCTAATTCGCCAATATCGATAAAACCTATCATCTGATAACTTGATAAGGGATCAAAATTTGATGACAACTTAATTAAATCGTAAAAACTAACATCTTCATTGATGGAAGAAGAATAATTTATGGCGTAATTAGTTTGAGTATATTCTTTCAAAGAATCGTAAGAAAAATATACTCTTGCGTCATTTAAAATAGGACATTCTTTCGCCACCCCTATAATCCTAACTTCTTCTTGAAAAATAAAATGTTCTTCGAAAGTATCGTTGTTCTCATTTGAACTATGAAAAGAAATTGCTTGGTCAATATTAAATTTTAAAGTTTTACCTAAGACTTCTTCCCCTACTTTTTCTTTTAAAGTGCGATAAAAGATTTCATTGATAACACAACTTTTATAACTATCCTCAAAATTATCTAATTTTTTTAAGAAATAATCGTCTTCTTTCAATAATGTCTTAGTAGGTGATAAAGAAACGTCAAATTCAAAATTATTTAATTTTATTTTTTGCTTAGGTAGAAATAAAGAAGATAAATCATAATCAAAGATTATTTCTTCGAATTTCGGATAAATAAATTCTAACTCATCTAGACTGGGACGATAAGATCTAGAAATGGAAACGGGCGAGTTTTCCATCGCAATGTATTCTTTTTTAGAAATGTTAAAAGTATCGGAATGAAAATAAGTCGCACTCAAGTTTAAAAAAGAAGAGGGAGCAGATGAATTTAAGCCCACTAATAAAATAGCGAAAACGAGACCAAAAGTTGAGGAAACTAGACCTAATAGATGTCGTTTTTTATATTTTTTAAGATATTTTCTTTTAAAATATTTCTTCCAACTTTTATCTTTATATAAATTAGACTCGGTGACGAAATTTTCTTCATTATTAAAAATGATAATTTCTTTTTCTTTTTCAATACCATCTTCTGATAAATGCAAGATGATATCAGAGCTATTTTTAAACAATTTTAAATTGTGTGAAACTACAACTACTAAATGGCTTTTCGCATACTCTTTTAAGTACGTTAAAATTAAAGAAGAATTCTCTTCATCTAATGCCCCAGTCGGCTCATCACAAAGCAATAGAGGAGGTTCATTAATAATCGCTCTTAAAAATGCAATACGTTGTTTTTCACCACCTGATAAAGTGTGACATTTTTGTTTTTTTAAATGTGCTAAATTAAATTGGTTTAATAAATTTTCAATGCGAGTATCGACATCTTTAGACGACATTTTAAATGCTGCACTTATCTTTAAATTTTCTTCAACTGTTTCTTCTTCAAAAAGATGAAAATGTTGAAATAATATGCCGATGAGAGCATTACGATGTCGTAAGTTAGACTGTCTATGGTGCTTTTTAAATGTATAGCCAAATACTTTTATGGTCCCTTTATCGCAATAATCTAAACCACTTATAAGATTTAAAAGCGTCGATTTACCTGAACCTGATTGCCCATAAAGTAAACATAATCCTTTGCTGGGCAAACAAAAAGATATATTTTTTAAGCTGAAAGTAGCTTGTTTCCCACTATAAAAAGTTTTAGAAACATTATGCAAAAAGACTGACAAAAAAGAAAACCTCCTACATTTATTAATACACATTTCTAGGAGGTGATAATCTTAATCGATTGGTTTTTCTTGATGTTCTAAGACTTGCTTTATCGATTTATCAAATTTTTCGCGAGGTAACATTATATAATTCCCGCAACCTAGACAGCGAATTTTAATATCCGCGCCTAGGCGCACAATTTGAAATTTTTTATCTCCTTTATGACAAGGGTGATCTTTTTTCATCAATATGATGTCATAAAGTTCATAAGTAATCATATATCTAAATCTTCCATCTTCACGGCTGCTGGTATTTTAGGAAGACCAGGCATAGTCATAATATTACCTAGCAGAGGAATAACAAATTTAGCCCCAGTAGCAAGATTTACATCTCTAACATGCACTTTGAAGTCATTAGGAGCATTCTTAATTTTCGGATCATCACTAAATGATAAAGGTGTTTTAGCCATACACACGTAAAAATTATCATATCCCGCTTTAGAATATTCATCTAATTTTTTTAATGCAATTTCTTCATATGTCACATCATTCGCATGATAAACATTTTTAGCAATACATTCTATTTTATCTTTTAATGATAAATTTAAATCGTATAAAGGATGATAATTCGATTTAGTTTCATCTAATTTTTTAACGACTAAATTCGCTAAGTCCTTTGCTCCGTTTCCGCCTTTTAAAAATCCATCGAGGAAAGCAAAATCGAAGTGATTAGATTTACACCATTCGATAAGATAATTAATTTCTTCATTACTATCACCTTTAAAATGGTTGATAGCGATGATGAAAGGCACACCAAATAAGGACATATTTAAAGCATGTCTCTTTAGATTTTCTAAGCCAATTTCTAAAGCTTTTAGATTCTTTCTTGCACAGTTTTTTTCTTCCACTCCACCATGAAGTTTAAGCGCTCTTATAGTCGCAACTAAAACTGTTAAATCAACGGGTAATTGACCGACTCTTGCCGTAATATCAAAGAATTTTTCTGCACCAAGATCTGCTCCAAAGCCTGCTTCCGTTATAACGATAGGTGACAATTTTAAAGCTAACTTAGTAGCAATTATAGAATTTGCGCCATGGGCGATATTAGCAAAAGGGCCACCGTGAACTAAACAAGGGGTCTGTTCACTTGTTTGAACGATGTTTGGTTTAATAGCATCTTTCATCAATTTTCCAATCGCATGACTTATCTTCAAATCTTTAATAAATATAGGTAAATTATCATAAGTGTAAGCGACTAAAATTTCATTAACGCGTTTTAAAAAATCATCGAAATCACTAGCGAGACATAATATAGCCATCATCTCGCTTGCCACGGTAATTAGGAAAGATGAAGAATGTGCTTCTACTCTTTTTTCCCCTTCTGCAACTGTGATACGTCTTAAAGAACGATCATTCATATCGAGTGCTCTTTTCCAGACGATACGCTTAGGATCTATATTTAATTCATTGCCTTGATAAATATGATTTTCGATGACAGCGGAAACTAAATTTATTGCACTAGTTAAGGCGTGCATGTCACCTGTAAAATGTAAATTGATATTTTCGCTCGGTTCAATCGTCGACTTGCCGCCGCCAGTCGCACCACCTTTGATACCAAAAACAGGTCCTAAAGAAGGTTCTCTTAAGCATAAAAGCGCTTCTTGATTAATTTTATTTAAACCTAAACTAAGAGCGATGCTCGTAGTAGTTTTCCCTTCTCCAAGCGAAGTTGGAGTAAGCGCTGTCACTAACACCAATTTACCATTCGGCTTATCTTTTAAAGTTTCTAGAATCGATAAATCGATTTTTGCCATATGATGTCCATAAGGAATAAGATATTTTTTATCAATGTGAGCTTTTTTTGCTACTTTAGTAATATCAATTAATTTCATAAATTAATCACCTTCTCGTAATAACTTTATCACAATTGAAGCCATAGTTAAGCCAAAACTTTGAGGAACGAATGCTAAAGAAGCTAATTCCTTACCATCTGTCAGCGGTGATTCAATTGAATAAACAGCATAAGCCTTATCGTAAATCGTCTCATTTAGTTGTTTGATTTTATGGCGATAAATTTTTGCTAAAGCATCACCTTTAGTTTCCATAATTTTTCCAATTCTAACTAAACTTGGATCGATACGCTTAGCCGCTCCCATAGAAGTAATAAGAGGAATATTATTTCTTTTTGCATATGCATACAAATTAATTTTATTAGGCATATCATCAATCGCATCTAATATAAAATCAGGCCGATATTCATCAATTAATGTATTGATAGATTCATCGTAAAATTTATTTATTACTTTTACATCTAAACTAGGATTAATTTTAAGCATTTTATCTCTAGCAACTTCGACTTTAAATTGAGTTAAATCACCTAAATCGTAAAGAGCTTGTCTATTAAGATTAGAACATTCGACTTTATCCCCATCTATAATGAGAAAATGTTTCGCCCCACTTCGGACTAAACTTGTAAATAAAGTAGAGCCAACGCCGCCTACTCCAACCAAAAGAAAACGTGAGTTATTTAATTTAGCGAATGTTTTTTCGCCTAATAGTTGTTTCGTTCTAACAAAGATATCATCCATGTTCCTTTATTCCTAAAATATAATCTTTTCCTTCTTCTAAAGAATGAACCCAATGTACATCGAATTGGTGGCGAAAAAAAGTCATCTGCCTCTTCGCATATTTTTTCGTTTTACTTTTCATAATATCTAGAGCTTCTTCTAAAGAAAGCTTTCCATCTAAATAATTTAAAATTTCTTGATAGCCTATCGCATCAACTCTTCTTAAAGACGCTTCATCTTTATCCTTTAAATATTTAATTTCTTCAATTAAGCCGTTTTTTACCATTAAATCTACTCTTTTTTCAATGCGTGTATACAGTTCTTCACGCGGAATATCTAAGCCGACAATATGACAAGGATAAATCATTTTATGTTCTTGTTCTTTTTCTATTTGACTTTTTGTTTTACCATTCATCAAATATATTTCAATCGCTCTTAAAACACGCCTTCTATTTTTATAATGAATTTTATTCGCACTTTCTAAATCGATCTTTTCTAAGGCTTGGTGCAACGCTAAATCATCTAATTTTTCATAATCTTTTAAATCGATACTGCCTCTTTCAAATTCGCTAAATTGATAATCGAATAAGATAGTTCTTAAATATAAACCTGAACCACCAACTAAGATAATATTTTTCTTATCTTTTAAAAGTTGATCGATGAGAGCTCTAGCTGCTTTTTGATAGTTCATAATATTATTTCTTTCTTTGAAAGATAAATTTGAAATGAAATGGTGTTTGATGCTAGCAAGTTCTTCGCTAGTTGGTTTATTGACGCCAATGTTTAATTCTTCATACATCTGGTAGGCATCAAAGTTAATAATATCCGCATTTAAAATTTTAGCGACTTCTATCGCTAAGTTAGATTTATGTGATGCTGTTGGGCCGACGATTGCCACCATCATATAAGTAAAGTATAAACTAAATTAAATTATTTTTGGAAAGAAGGTCTGCAATTTCATTTAATAAAATGAGACATTCATCTTTAGCTTTTTGAAAATTATAGACTGTAGGATTTAAATTGTATTGTTCTTCTAATTTCAAATAATCTTCCTTATAAAGAATGTATTTTTCTTTATCTAAAGCAAATTTTGACATGTTTTGTTTTGCTTCATCGATTTCTTTCCTTAACTTGATGAGAGATGGATCGCTATCAATCTTTGCTTTAAGTTTAAAATATTGCTTAACGCACTCTTCTTCCATCACGTCATCTTTTAATTTTTGGATGAGCAAATCTAATTCATCCATCGACTCTTTCTCCAATTAAAGAATAAGTATGAGATGCGACTATTTTAACTTTGATAATTTTTCCGATCAATGAAGCATCTCCTTCGACGTGCACTAATTTAAATTCTTCGGTATAGCCACTTACAAAATTAGGATCTTTTTTTGAAACTTCTTCAATTAAAACATCATATGTTTTTCCTACCATTGATTTAGATAGACGTTCAATTATTTTTTCACTAGTCTTACTTAAACGATTAAATCGTTCGTGTTTGATTTCATCACTAATTTGATTATGCATAATAGTAGCAGGTGTAAATGGTCTAGGCGAATAAATGAAAGTAAATAAAGAAGCATATTCCACTTCTTCCACTAAGGATAAAGTATCTAAGAAATCTTCTTCACTTTCGCCAGGAAAACCGACGATAATATCGCTACTTAAGGCAACGTGAGGTATCTTCTCTTTAATTTTTCTTACTAACGATAAATATCCTTCGCGATCGTAGCGGCGATTCATTGCTTTCAAGACTTTCGAAGAACCACTTTGTACTGGCAAATGAATATATTTCATGATGTTATCGTATTTAGCAATTACATCGATTAAAGCATCATCAAAATCGAAAGGATGCGATGTAATAAATCTTAATCTTTTAACGCCTGTTTTTGCTACTTCTTCTAATAGAAGAGCAAAATTCGTGCCATCGTTTAAATCTTTACCATAAGCATTGACATTTTGCCCGAGCAAAGTAATATCAAGATAGCCTTCTTTTACTAATTGTTCGCATTCTTTTATGACATCTCTTAATGCTCTAGAACGTTCTCTTCCACGCGTCGAAGGAACGATGCAATACGAACAAAATTTATCGCAGCCATACATAATATTGACAAACGCTTTAAATTTCTCTTTGCGTGTCGAAGGTAAGTTTTCAACTACTTCACCACTAGAAGATAAAATGTCGACAAACTTTTCTTCATCAATGAATGCTCTTTTAAGGAAAATAGGTAACTTAGCGATATCGTGCGTTCCGAACATGAAATCGATGTGAGGATAAGTTTTTAAGACCTTTTCGACGATGGGAGGCTCTAAAGCCATACATCCACAAAGAGCAATTTTCATCTGAGGATGCAATTTTTTAATAGGCTTAAGCGAACCAATTTCACCATAGACTTTTTCTTCTGCGTTTTCCCTTACTGCACATGTATTTAAAATGACTAAATCAGCCTCTTCTTTTCTATTAGTTTCTTCCATACCAAACTCTTTTAAGATGCCAAGCATTATTTCTTCATCACGAATATTAGCCTGGCAGCCATAGGTACGAATGTAAACTTTCTTTCCTTTTAATAAACTTAAATCGTTCTCCCCTTTTTCATAATTACGACGAGAAAAGGGCACATCGATTTTAATGCGCGCCTTTTTAAAATCAGGAAAAGAATAAATCTTATATTTTTCTAACATAACTATTTAGCAGTTTCCACTGCACGATATTCACGGATAACGCTCACTTTAATTTGACCAGGATAAGTCATCTCATTTTCGATACGTTCACGAATATCTTGGGCTAATTTAAAAGCTTGTAAATCATCAATTTTCTCTGGTACGACCATAACTCTTACCTCACGCCCAGATTGCATCGCATAAGATTGGTATACCCCATCATAAGATTTACAAATTTCTTCGAGCTGTTCGATACGTTTGACGTAATTTTCTAAAATTTCACTACGCGCACCAGGACGTGCCGCACTTAACGTATCCGCGGCTTGAGTCAAAACAGCGTAAACAGATTTTGGTTCAACATCGCCGTGGTGCGATTCAATAGCGTTGATGACGACATCTGGCTCACCATATTTTTTCGCGAGTCTAACACCGACTTCGACGTGCGACCCTTCAAGTTCAAAATCCGCGGACTTACCAATGTCATGTAATAGACCGCATCTTCTTGCGATATTTGGGTCTAAGCCTAATTCGGAAGCCATCATTCCACAAAGGTAAGCAACTTCCATCGAATGTTGGTAAGTATTTTGACCATAAGAAGTACGGAACTTCATACGACCAACGTATTCCAATAATTCCTTATTGATACGTGGTAAACCTAATTTAAAGGCAGCTTCTTGTCCAGCTTCTCTAGTTAAAGTTTGAATTTCGTTTTTCACTTTTTCGACTACTTCTTCGATACGACCAGGTTGAATTCTTCCATCTTGAATTAAATATTCAAGTGAACGACGAGCGATTTCTCTTCTAATTGGATCAAAGCACGAAACAGTAATAACTTCAGGAGTGTCATCGATAATTAAATCGACGCCGAGAAGTTGTTCTAAAGAACGAATATTACGACCTTCGCGACCGATGATACGCCCTTTCATTTCATCGTTAGGAAGCGAGACGACTGATACTGTCTTTTCCGTCGTCACCTCTTGGGCATATTTATTCATCGCTTCCGCGAGAAGTTCACGAGCCTTATTATCAGCTTCTTCTTTAGCTTCATCTTCACGATTTTTAATGTAGGCCGTCATCTCTTTAGAAACTTTTGATTCGACACGTTTAAATAATTCGTCACGAGCTTCTTGTAAAGACATTTGAGCAACTTTTTCAAGTTCGCTGATGATGGAATCAATCTTTTCTTGTAAAGTGATTTCTTTCTTATCAACTTCTTTATTTCGACGTGCAAGTTGTTCATTTTTTTCTTCTAAAACGTTTTCTTTTTGTAGAAGAGCTTGATCGCGTCGATCGATACTTTGTTCGCGTGAGAATAATTTATCTTCTTGCGATTGTAATTCTCTTTTCTTCTCGCGAATTTCTTTCTCCGCTTCTTGTTTCATTTCGTAAACTGTCTGTTTACCATCGATTTGGGCATTTTTGACGATGTGATCAGCTTTTACTTCTGCATCTTTGATAATACGAGCGGCTTGCTTGCTAGCTTTTTTCTTTTTAAAAATAGGTAAGAAGAAAGTGGCTAGGATGTAACCGACAAAAGCAAGAAATAAAATGACGCTAATCACGAGTAATGTGATTTCTAAATCTGTCATATATTCTCCTTTATCTACTTTGTAGATATTACAAAGATTACCTATAATATTACCAAGATAAAAAATTTTAACTAGGTAAGAATGTAGATGTAAATTGGATTGCTCCACTTGATTCTTTTAAAGTGATAGAGAATCTATAGGTAAGTAGCGTTAAGTTTTTTGCTACGTGTAAATTATATTACAAAATCATCTAAAAGATATAACTACTTTTTTGCTTAAAAGAAAATTTATTTATAAAATAGTAGATATGAATTTTACTTTAAAAAGATTAATTTCATCGATCATTTCCTTCTTCGTCGCTCTAGGAGTAGGAATTGGCATCTATTTCATCATCGATGCATTCCAAGATAAAAATAATATTTTGGATACTCCAACACAATTAAATTACGATGAAGAAAGTCAAACTCTTACTTGGTCGATAGTGGAACACGCAAACGCATATATTGTTAAAATTGATGAAACAACTGTTAGACAAGTTAACGAAAATTATTTGCATTACGAAATAGAAAAAACGACCACTTTTATCGTTCAAGCTATCGATACGTCAAACGTCTATGAGCCGAGCGAATATTCGCTTGCCTTAACAATAAAAATAAATTAAATTTCTTCAACTTTTCTTAAAGAAGAAGTAATTTCAATAACTTGCTTTCTCGCCTCTTCTTTATCTAACTTTCTAGAAAGATAAGAATGGATGATATGAGCAATTAAACGTGCTTGTTCAACATTTAGACCGCGCGTCGTCAAAGCTGCAAAGCCAATGCGCAAACCAGAGGTGACAGTTGGCTTTTCATCATCGAATGGAAGCATATTTTTATTGACAGTTACGCCGATTTCACTTAATAAATTTTCTGCTTCTTTACCCGTAATTTGATAGGATTTTTTCGTATTAAGTAAGAATAAATGTGTTTCACTACCAGAGACTGTCGCTCCTAATTTTAAAAATTCATCATTGCACGCTTTCGTGTTAAGCAATATATTTTTTGCATATTCTTGAAATGTATTATCGCTCGCTTCTTCAAAGCACATCGCCTTAGCGGCAATAATGTGTTCAAGTGGACCGCCTTGCACACCTGGAAAACAAGCTTTATTAACTTTTTTAATAATTTCTTCGTTATTAGTAAGAATAATTCCACCTCTAGGCCCTCTTAAAGTTTTATGTGTCGTCGAAGTCGCCACATCGACGTAACTTAAAGGATTAGGAATAGCCTTACCAGCGATGAGACCAGCAATATGGGCTATATCCGCCATAAGGTAAGCACCAACTTCATCCGCGATCGCACGCAACCTTTTAAAATCGATGATGAAAGGATAAGCACTAAACCCTGCTAATAAAATCTTCGGTTTAATTTCTCTTGCCATCCTTAAGATTAAATCATAATCGAGACGACCATCTTCTCCTAAAGTATAGTGATGCACTTCATAAAGTTTAGATGAAAAATTCACAGGAGAACCATGTGATAAATGACCGCCTTGATCGAGCGATAAAGATAATATTTTATCATGCTCATTTAAAAGAGCCATGTAGGTAATCATATTCGCTTGTGAACCTGAATGAGGTTGCACGTTCGCAAACTTAACGCCGAATAGTTTACTCACTCTTGCGATGGCTAATTCTTCGACGCTATCGACATTTTCGCATCCACCATAATAACGACGGTGAGGATAACCTTCCGCATATTTATTAGTGAAGATACTTCCAGCGAATAATCTAACATTTTTAGACGCAAAATTTTCACTAGCTATCAAATTTAATTCTTCGTTTTGTCTTCTTGTTTCTAATTCTAATAATTCAAATAATTTATCCATATATGTTTACGCTATGACGCCATCTTTGATACGTCCTAATAATTCTTCTTCTAAGTCTTTATTTTGGCGAATGTATTCTTTTAATGTTTCTCTGCCTTGTCCTAACCTACGATCATTATATTCGTACCAAGAACCGGATTTTTTAATAATTCCCATGTCGACAGCGACATCAAGAATTTCGCCTTCTTTAGAAATACCCTTACCGTAAATGATATCAATCTTGCAAGTCTTGAATGGAGGTGCGACTTTATTTTTAACAATTTTGACAGTGCAGATGTTACCAATAATGTTAGCCCCTTCTTTAATTGCTTCGCTACGACGAATATCAATTCTTACACTTGCGTAAAATTTTAAAGCTCGACCACCAGAAGTTGTTTCAGGATTACCATACATCACACCAACTTTTTCTCGCAATTGGTTGATGAATATAACAGTACAATTAGATTTATTTAGTATACCTGCTAATTTTCTCATAGCTTTCGACATGAGACGTGCTTGTGAGCCAACTAAAGAATCTGACATCACTCCATCTAATTCAGCCTGCGGCACTAAAGCTGCAACACTATCGACGATGATAATATCTAAAGCTTTTGAACTGACGAGCATATCGACGATATCTAAAGCTTGTTCACCACTATCAGGTTGAGCCAAAATTAAATCATCGATGTTTACTCCTAAATTGTGTGCATATTCAGGATCGATACTATGTTCAGCATCGATGAAGGCAGCCTTTCCGCCTTTCTTTTGCGCTTCCGCAATCGCATGCAACGCTAAAGTTGTTTTACCACTTGACTCAGGACCAAATATTTCGATGATTCTTCCGCGAGGATAGCCTCCTACTCCTAAAGCTGCATCAAGCAATAAGGAACCAGATGATATTGCATCCATTTCCACATCTGGACGATCGCCTAATTTCATGATGGAACCTTTACCAAAGGTTTTTTCAATTTGCTTCAACGTCTCTTCTAAAATTTTGTCTTTGTTATTATTAATTTCTTCTTTGGCCATAAATTTTACCTCTCACTATATTAATACGCATTTCTTTAATAAATAGTGCGTAAGAAATGTTCTAATTTTTCAAATGCAAGACTAATCGATTTGTTTCTTACTTCTTCTCTAGAACCATGTAGATGCATCTCATAAATTCTTGTCGTGCGGTTGGAATCGATGCACATATAACATAGACCAACAGTTTTATCTTCTTCTGCACTAGGACCAGCATTACCGGTGAAAGATATACCAATATCTGCATTCATCTTAAGACGCGCTCCACGTGCCATTTCAAAAGCACATTCCTTCGAGATGACACCAAAATCTAAAATAGTTTTAAGACTTACTCCTAATAATTTTGCTTTGATAGCAGGCGTGTAACTTACGACAGTTCCATTGAAGACCATCGATGCACCTGGCACATCAGTAATTGACTTAGCAAATAAACCGCCTGTATAAGATTCACCACTAGCGATTGTAAGATGGCGATCTTTCAATAATGAAACAATATCTTTGTTAGTTGACATTAATCATTCTCCTTTAACACCTTTCGGTTTTTATAAATGTATAAGATACCACCTACGACTGACGTAATAGCGGTTAAATAAGCTAACACATTGACGATAATTTGGGTGATGAAAGGATCACCAATATAAAAGAAAGGAAAGCCATTTAACAAGACGATAGAAATAGTTAACATCTCTAAAACCGTCTTAAGTTTTCCTAATATGCCAGCCGCGATGACAACATTTTTCCTTGCAGCAATGATACGAAATCCATCGACGACAATATCTCTTAAAATTAAAATTATCGTGGCAAATATCGGTAAAACGATATTTTGTGAAGTAGCAAAAATTGAAGGAAGCACTAAAAAAATGAGCATGACGTTGATGAGCATTTTATCAGCGATAGGATCTAAAAATTTTCCAAGGTTCGTCACTTGATGTAATTTTCTTGCTAGATAACCATCGAGCCAATCAGTCATAGAAGCGAGAACAAAAATGACAAATAAGCATAGATAAATTACATCAATTTGACCATTGATGGAAGGACCCTTGTAATCGAAATAAGCACCAGCGATATAAAGCCCTGCTAAAGTAAGAATTAAAAAGATGACGCTAACGATACGAACGACGGTAATCTTAGTTGGAAGATTCATATTTTTCTCCTTTAATGAGTATCGACCCTATAAGCCATGTTCTGTTAAAGACGATTATTTGTCTACGTTTACACGTGCTCTTAGCCATTCATTTCTAGCCTTGAACTTCCCCTACCAAATTTGGGTTTCTCACTCACGGGGTTTACCAACGTTCCACTTTGCTATTTCTAACAAACTACGTCACTGTGGCACTTTATAGAACTTGACCATGACCGAAGTTTTAGGTTTCATTCTGCCGTTATGCACTCCTGCATACCTAGCGTTATTTTTTCCGCTAGCGTGAACACTACTAGCATCGCAGCTAGTGTGAGCATGGACTTTCCTCTAACTAACAAGTAGCCAGCAATCATCCAGGTCGATGTATTTTTATTTTACTTTAGTTGGGTCTACCCCTGCAATGTATAGCGCTTTTTCTAAAGCGGAGATACGTTTGTAAAGTTCCAAATTATCGTACGAGGCATTCTTGTCATTAGCCTTAATGCCATCGAGCCTTTGCTTATACATCGCATTTTCAATCGCTAATTTCTTGTGGCTTTCTTTCAACTTAGCAAATTCTTTTTTTAAAGATTGATAATCTTTCATCAACTCTTCAAAAATTTCATAATCTTGGATGACGACATCAAGAAATGCATCGACTTCATTCGCAGAATAGCCCTTGACGTTCGCACTAAATTCTTTTGCGAGTATTTTGTTGGAATTCAATTTGACACTTTTACTCATAAACCCTACTTGCATTATCTTACTATGATTGGAAAAGATAAGCAATATTGCTTATAAGTAATTTAGTATTATTTTCACTACTTTTATCGATTTAAGACTATTTTTTATTTCATCCTTGCTATAATTATTAACGTGAGACAATTAAAGAAAATATTAAATGATATTAAATACATCATCTTCTTCGACTTAGAAAGTACGCAAATTCATCATTATGTTATTTCTATTGGAGCCGTCAAAGTCGAAATAGATGAAAAGGGAAAAATTAAAAAAGAAATTAAAAAATTTTATACTTTAGTAAAACCTTTAGAAAAAGTTGGAAGAGTCGTCAAAAATCTTACTAAACTTGATGATAAAATCTTACTTAAACAAGGAATAGTTTTTCCAATCGCTATCGACCAATTTTACGAACTATTTAAAAAATCGATACATCGCACGATATTTTTTACCTATGGTAATAGCGATAAACATATGCTCATCAACACTTGTAAAGATGATGTGACGAGAGAAAAAGTTCTTAAAATTATAAAAAGGACTTACGATTTTTCTTCTATCGTCTCCACTTATATTAAAGACACGAATGGAAATATCTTATCACTACAGAAATTAGTAAAATTATTTAATCTTGAGACTTCCTTCACTGCTCACAATGCTCTCAGCGATGCTTTAGATTTAAAAAACGTCTATCAAGCCTTCATCGAAAATAAAGAACTTATCTATGAAAATTATCGTAAAATTATTATGTCTTGTGGAAATCTTCCTTATCCGATTCAGCAAGTGTTGAATAAACTAAAGAAAAATGAAAGTGTGACACCAGAGATGTTAGACACTTTCATCAAAAAAGAAATCGATGATTAAATATCCTAATGGAGCAAAACAAATTGTTCCAAGCCACGAAAAAAAGGAAAGAAAAATTAAGATTGCTACTGCTAATCGAGGTATGGACTTCGAAGATGAAATCAATCAAACTTTAGCGTTCTATAAAGATGAAGATATTTGCCTCATGAGCAAAAGACCTACACCTATCAATATCGTCAAAGTTGATTATTCACATGGTGCAAAAATTATCGATGCTTATTTCGAAGCACAATCTACGACTGACTACAATGGTGTTTACAAAGGTCGCTACATCGACTTTGAAGCTAAGTCGACTCATTTAAATGCTTCCATTCCCCTACATAATATTACTCCTCATCAAGTCGAACATTTAAAGATGGTAAAAAGGCATGGTGGGGTTGCTTTCTTTCTTATTTCTTTTATAAAGCACGATGAAGTTTATCTTCTTGACGCAAGTGTAGTCATCTCTTATTTCGATGAACAAAAAAGAAAATCTATCCCTTATGAAATAGTCAAAAAAGAAGGCACTTTAGTAAAAAAAGATTACATTCCCCGCCTTCACATCATCGAAGCTATCGAACAATGTTATTTTAAAAAATGACGGCAATAAGCATGTAATTTACATATTTCACAACGTGGAGATATAGCTTTACAAACATTTCTTCCAAAACTTATCATTTGATGGTGCAGTAATTTGAAACGATATTTTTTAAAATATTTTTCCAATTTTAATTCGCACTTATAAGGATCATCTTTCTTGCTTCTTAATCCTAAATTATATGAGACACGATAGACGTGAGTGTCAACTGGAAATACTTGCACATCAAATAGTTCAATTAAAATGACATTTTTAGCTTTTAAGCCAATGCCAGGTAAAGATAATAAAAAGTTTTCATCATTGGGCACTTCTTTTAAATTTAATGATGAGAATCTACTAGCGATGGCGATGACATTTTGAGCTTTTCTTTTCGCTAAACCAAGTGGCTTTAAAATATTAGTTACTTCTTCAATATTTGCATTAGCAAGAGATTCGATGCTCGGATATTTTTCAAATAAAATAGCATCGACTTGGTTTACTCTTTCATCTTTCGCTTGGGCACTTAACATAACTGCGATTACTAATTGAAAACCATTCGAGTAATTTAAAGCACATTTTGCGTGTGGAAAAAGTTCATTAAAATAAGTTGTAACAATTTCAGGATTTAATTTGTTTTTAATCATCGTCGAGCCATTTTGCTTTAGCGATTTTTATCGTCTCTTCAATATTTTTATCCCAATTATGCGAAATAGTTGTATAACCTTCTTTATCGACATCGTTTCTTGCGACCATACTTAATAATTTTTTATCTACAGCATTAAATGAACGTCTCTTCGAACTAGCAACTTCTTTTAAAGCAGCTAAAATCATCTCTTCGCTATAGCCTATGTCGAGCCAATCATAAATTTTTTGATATTCGATAGGAGATAAAGAACGTTGAAAATATTTTTCAAATTCAGCGTAGATATTATGCACTTTATTCGCTACTTCTTCTTCGCTTTCATCGACGTTAGCCTTCGCTAATGATTTTTGATATTGTTTCGTGAGTAAATTTTCTAAAGGAGATAAAGAAACTCTTACCTTCTTAGATTTATCAACTTCATAAGAAATAATTTTATTCTTCAATAATTTAGTAAGTATCTTATCGATGTCTTCTGCCTTTAAAGACATACGAAGGGCAAGCAATTCCGCATCGATGAAGGTATTGCCTTCACTAAGTAATTGATCGATGACTAAAAGAACTGCGAGAGTGGATTCATCAAAACCCATCTTCTTATAATTAGCGATTAAAACGTAACGTAAATCAATACCACTATTTTTCATACCTACAATTATCAAGCATTTTTTTCTTAAAGTCCACGACGAAAAAACTATATCAAAGATAAAGTTTTAAAATACTCACTGATTTAAGCACTAATTATCCGCGCTTGGGAAT
Organism: uncultured bacterium; assembly: GCA_949285455.1. Classification (GTDB taxonomy): domain Bacteria; phylum Bacillota_I; class Bacilli_A; order RFN20; family CAG-826; genus CALVUG01. Next base: position 33,382 of record CASDXP010000010.1, read on the forward strand.
TGAGAAGCATCTCCTATTTCGCTAATAAGTAGACCTGCTAAACGGTAACCGATTCCAGGAACAGTTAATAAGTTAGGTGCTGTTTCGTCAATTAAGGGGATTAAAAGTTCATCTAGTTTGTCGTTCCTTTCTTGGATGTTTCTAAGTTCTTGAACTAATTGGATTATTATTTCTTCGGTTTCTTGGAATGAAACACCAATAGAATGTTTGGCAATATTTCTAAGTTCGTTGAATTTAATTAAAGAAAACGCACCTTTTGACATTCTCCTTAGTTTCTCCGCTGTTTCGCTTCTTGCATTAGAAAATTTCTTCGCGGATGGAAAGTTCTCTAAAAACCACAAAGTAGTTTTTGAATCAAAGAAATTACGACCTTGATATCGCTTAATATCTCCTCTTTTTCTTAAGAAAGGGATTAATTCAGGAAAAGATTCATCTAAATATCGATGGAGATGATTAATTGTTCTTTCTTTATCCTGATAGAAAAAATATTTGGCTCTAGATATTCGCCTAATTCTTTCAATGTTGTATGATTTAAGCATAGAAGGACTGAATGGATGCTTTGATGCATATTGGGCAATAAGAAGTGCATCAAGGTTATCAGTCTTCGCCTTGTCGAGATATTCGGATTGTTTAAATCTCGAAATCACGACAGGGTTTTTAATTTGGACTAAATAATTATTAGCAGCTAGATATCTAAATAAACATTCATGATAATGACCAGTTGCTTCCATCACTATTTGAAATAATGATGAGAATCGATCAATTGATTTAAATATTTCTATCAATGAATCAAACCCTTCTTTTGAATTGGAGAAGTCAAAACTCTTTTTAATTATTTCTCCGTCTCCGTCAATGATACAGCAGGTGTGCTTAAACTTACTGACATCAATACCCACATAATAAGTAGGCATAAATAAAACCTCCTTTTGGATAGTTACTTTGGGCAATTCGCTTAGCTTCCCTAACGTAATATCTCAAATAGAAGGTCAACGCCTCATCCTACAAACAACGTTTAATAGGGAAGCCGCGTCCTCAGTATGAAAATCAGACTGTCTAGCAGTAGCAAAATTATAGAGGTCCCGCGACTATCCTTATATATTTTACCAAGGAAGAAAAAGCGACCCCTAGGGGTCAATCAATAATGCATCCCTTGGATACATATATTGTTAATGAGAT
>CASDXP010000011.1 GCA_949285455.1 uncultured bacterium
TTGTCAAAGAAATGACAAGGTAAATGCAACACATTTCTTAAAATGATAGAAAAGGACTAATAATTATTTTTCGTTGCAATGAGTTTGTCACCTAACATTAATACTTTAATGATACAATGAGATAAACGGAGGAAATTTTTATGAAAAAAAGACTCTTTTTTTCTCGCTGGCTTATTAGCGATAAGCACGCTTGCATTTGCTACCTCATGCGGTGATCCTGGTCCTAGCGGTCCAGAGTCTTTTACGGTTAGTTTTGATTCTAATGGCGGTAGTAAAATCGAAGATATAACAGTGGAAGGAGGTTGTTTAATTATCGAACCAACTGATCCAACTAAGGATGGTTACGTCTTCGATGGATGGTATGAAGATCAGGCTTTAACTATCCCGTTTGATTTTAATGAAGTGATCATTTCTGATGTGACACTCTTCGCTAAGTGGCGTTATTATTTCGTTAGCGAATTAATAAGTCTAGCTTCTAATTATCCAAATGGAGCGTCAGAAGAAAGATTTTATGTCGAAGCTAATATCGAAACTGTAAGTAATCCATTATATGGTGAGATGACGATAAGCGATGAAACAGGAAGCATTTTAGTATATGGTACTTACGATGTAACTGGACAAATTCGTTACGGCGATTTAGAAGATAAACCTGTCGCTGGCGATAGCGTCGTCCTCTATGCAAATGTTACATTATATAAAAATACACCAGAAATTCATTCTGGCTGGATCGTCTCATTCGTGCACAATACACCCACTATCGATCCTAACGAATACCAAGAAATGAGCATTTTAGAAGCTAGAACCGCTCCCGTTGGGACTTTAGTGAAAATCGATGGTGTAGTGGCAAGATTTACATATAACGATGCCTTAAATCCAATTGGATTTATCTTAGTAGATGAAACTAATTCTATCTACGTTTACGATAATCAAATTGCCCCTCAAGTAGAAGTTGGCAATCTTATTCGAATTGCTGCCAAAAGAGATAATTGGATTTTAGATAGCGAACAGGCTAATGCGGAAATATATGGTTACGATGGATGCATCCAAGTTATCGAAGCAACACTTCTTTCAAATGATGAGTCAAATAATGAGTTCGATACATCTTGGATTAGCGATTCGACAGTGAAGACACTAATGGATCATGACGTTAGCGAATCTAACTTTACTACTTCAATTTATCGAGTGAATGCTTTAATTGAAGAAAAAGAAGGTAGCAATTTCACTAATTTCTATTTCTTCGATATCGATGGTACGACTGGCACATACGCTTATAGTCAAGCTAGCGGTCGCGATTTTGCTTGGTTAAGAGAATTTGATGGGAAAATTTGCGAAGTTTACCTTAGTGTTTTAAATTACAAGAGTGAACAAAGTGGTTTAACCCCACGTCTACTACCGATTAAAGTAACGGATAATAATTATCAATTCGATTTATCAAATACGCCGAGCATGGTCTTGACTTATTACGTCGACGAACAATTCGAAATCGATTATTATTACAGCGATCCAAATCTTGCGTTAGTGACAAAAGTCTCCAATGATTTACTCGGTTTTGAAAATGCTTTAGTGAGTTATACTTCTTCGAACGAAGACGCTCTTTACTTTGAAGAAGTAGAAGGTATTACTTACATGCGTATAAATACTAGCGTCTTAGGCCCTGTGACCGTAAGTGCGAAAGTTACTTATCAAGAATACGAAGCAACGAAAGATTATCAGATTATTATAAGCGATGAACCAATGTATGAAACGATCACTGTAAGTCAGGCGATCAATAGCGAATTGAATAGCGAGGTGACAGTGCGCGGTATCGTTTTAAGTGCTTTAGTAAATCAAGATGGCTTCTATTTGACAGATGAACACGCTATTATCGCTGTTCTAGTTCCAAAAGCTAGTTTATCTACGGTCAAAGTCGGCGATGAAATTATCGTTAGAGGAATAAGAGAACAATATAATGCTTCAGGAAATATTGTCGGTCAATGCGCTATCACAGGTGGAGAAATTTTATCAAATCTTTATGGCGACAACGAAATTCCACATAATTTCTACATTCAAGGTCAAAATCTAGCCTATATTAAAGCGTTAAGCGTCAATGAAAATCATACGAATGAAGTTTACGTTTTAGAAGCTAAATTTATCTGGGAAGATTTTGGCTTTTATACAGCTTGTCATCTAGAAGATGAAAGTGGTGAAGGTCAACTTTATACCAGTAGCGCAAATCAATATAATTGGCTCAAAGATTATAATGACCAAACATTAACTTACGCTGTCGCACCATGCAATTGGAATAAAAAATCATCTTATAAGCTTTGCATCATCTACGTCCAATTAGAAGATGGAACGATCATTTATAACGATGGTGCTTTCTCTTATTGATCGTTTAAGAATTTAACCAATGAAGGGCTACCGAAAGGGTAGCTCTTTTTTATCGTTCGTTTTAAAGGTAGCTAAATTTGATAATTTTATAGAAATTTAAAAATAATTATGCTAATATTTAACAAGCTTGAAAGCGAGGAGTGAACTTCATGGCAGAAAAAAAAGGCAAATCCAAGACTAAGAACAATATCATCATGAAATGCACGGAATGCGGTGAAGAAAATTACATCACCTACAAAAATAAACGTAAACATCCCGAGCGCTTAGAACTTCGTAAATATTGCTCTCGTTGTCAAAAAGAAACGTTACATCGTGAAAAGAAATAGGCTTAAGCCTATTTTTCTTTAATTTAGTGCTTATGGAAAATAAATTTATCTTAAGTTGTTTCATCGCTAGGGAAGAAAATGATGATTTTTCTTCTAATGTTTACGTCTACGGTTTAAAAGATGGACCGTGTATTATCATCGATGCTGGAATATGTTCTAAAGCCCTAAAAGATTATATTCATCGCTTTCATCATGATGATGTAAGAATGATTCTGCTTACGCACGCTCATTTTGATCACATTCTTAAACTCGATACATTAGAAACGTTATATAAGTGTCCTATCTACCTTGATAAATTAGATGTTTCACAACTAAAAGATAGCTATTTAAATGGTTCTAAATCATTCGGACTAGATATCGTTACGCATCTAGATTATCAAATAATTAGTAAACCTAGTGATTTAAATTTGGATTTTTTAAAAATTGAAGCGATAAGAACACCTTTTCATACGTTAGGTTCAACTTGCTTCTATTTAGAAGAGGCTAAAATCTTATTTAGTGGGGATACGGTATTTGCTAGAGGCGGCATTGGTCGTTACGACTTACCCCATGCGGATGTTTCTAAGATTGAAGAGAGCCTTAAGAAAATTTTAAAATTAGACGATGAAGTCGTCATCTATCCAGGACATGGTGAAATAACTAACATCAAAGAGTTAAAAACTTACTTAGTAAGTTAATAATGACAATAAGCAAGAAAAAAGATATAATATTAAAGAAATTTTTGAAAGGAGTAGTGTTAAATGAGCAATATTACCGAATTAAGACCGGGCAATTACTTCATGGAAGATGGTAATATCTATCAGGTCCTAGACATCTTACTTAATAAGACTGCGATGGCGAAGATGAAAGCGACTGTGAAAGTGAAAAATATGCGCACTGGATCAGTGACTGAAATTTCTCGAAATGGTGGTTACGATGTCGATTTAGTCCGTCTCGACAAAGTCGAGATGCAATATCTTTACGATAGTGGGGACGGCTTAGTGTTCATGAATCAAACAACTTATGAACAAATCGAAATCCCAAAGGAAAGGCTCGAATGGGAAAAACAATTCCTTAAAGGTGATGAAATCGTCACTATTACGAGCTATGAAGATGAGATTCTTGGTATCGTCCTTCCAAGTAAAGTTGTCTTGAAAGTAACCGATTGCGAACCTGCTGTCAAAGGCGACACCGTTCAAAGAGCGATGAAAGAAGTAACTTTGGAAACAGGACTTAAAACACGTGTACCATTATTTGTCGAACAAGGTGATGACATTTACGTTCGCACCGATAACGGACAATACGATGGCCGCGCTAATAAGGAAAGGAAATAAAACCTTATGGAACTTTGGTTAGCTTGTGTCTTGATGGCCGTTTTCTTCATCCTTGGTGGGGTTGCTGGATTCTTCATCGCTAGGCTTCTTATCAAACGTGAGATGAAGAAAAATCCTCCTATCAATGAAAACATGATTAGAGCGATGTTTATGTCGATGGGAAGAAAGCCTTCCGAAGCACAAATTCGTCAAGTTATGAATAGTGTTAGAAAGCAACAATAACAATCTAAAAACTTATGAAGAAAAAGATAAATTCCTTTCGCTTGAGGGGAATTTTTTTCTTATCAAAATTTGCCAAATTTTCATTCACATGATTTTGTAAGGAAATGTAGTAGTGGTTATGTATTTTAAATTTTTATAGTCAATGAAAACACGAGTGCTATTCTATTATTTCAAGTTTTCCACAAAAGAGTTAGTAATTTATACACAATACTAAAAAACTACTAAATAACTACTTTATATTTTGACTATTTCATCCATTTAATTTTATTTTCATCACCGTCATGAAGACGTTTGATATTCGCATGATGGGCTAAAACTAAGATGATGCTCATAAGGAAAAATGCACCGAACATTTCATAGCTTGGAGCGAGCAATAAACCGTTCATCAAAATAGCGATTTGAGGGTAGCCATTTTCGTATAAGCAAGCGAGTAAAATTGCTAATAAGAACATACCGGTCGAAGCTGTAATGCTCGCTAGGGAAACGAACTTTCTCATCTTCAGAGTGATGAAGAAAAGTATCGCCCCAACGATCGTCATAAACCATGAACAGCCGACGATTGTTCCAGCGTAACACGAGACAGCTTTTCCTCCTTTAAAATGTAAGAACATTGAAAAGCAATGACCAAGACACGCTCCAACTGGAGTGAGCCAATAATAATTAAAATCGATCGCAGGAGCGACAACTTCCTCATAAATCGGAGTTAAATAGATGATCATCCAGACAATGTAAGTGGCAAGAATTGCTTTTAGCATATCGAGAATGATGACGATCAAGCCAACTTTCTTACCATAAATTCTTCCAGCGTTCGTTCCGCCGGCGTTATGTGAACCATAATCTCTCGGATCTTTATGGAAGAAGATTTTTCCGATGAGAACAGAAAAAGAGACCGAACCGATTAAATATCCGACCGCTAGAGCCATAATTCCAACTAGAATGTTATAAAATACTATCATATTTTATATGTGAGGTAAGAAAAAATCTTACTGCTTAAATAATACTTATTTATTGTATTTTTTCAACAAAAGTTTGCTATAATTTTTAAGAAAGAAACGAAATAGATGGCTGAAGAATTAAGAAAAAAGACATATAACGAAGACGATATAACGATTTTACACGGCTTAGAAGGTGTGCAAAAAAGACCGGCCATGTACATCGGCTCAACTGGTTCGACAGGACTACATCATTTAGTGTGGGAAATTGTCGATAATGCCGTCGATGAAGCTTTAAATGGTTTCGGTAGTTCCATCAGTGTTACCATTCATAAAGATGGATCTATTTCTGTTTTAGATGATGGTCGTGGCATTCCTACTGGCATTCATAAGGAAGCAAAAATTCCAGCAGTGGAACTCATTTTTACTACTCTTCATAGCGGTGGAAAATTCTCTTCTAAAGCTTATACTACTTCCGCTGGGATGCACGGGGTAGGGGCAGCAGTCACAAACGCATTAAGTGAATTTGTTGACGTCACTATTTGGCGCGATGGAAAAATTCATCATATCCGTTTTGAAGATGGAGGAAAAACTGTCGTTCCTTTAGAAATTATTGGTAATACCAATAAGCATGGCACATTAGTGACTTTTAAACCTAGTGCGAAATATTTTACGACGAGTGAATTTAGATGGCAAACTATCTTCGATCATCTACAAGAAAGTGCTTATTTGCTCAAAAAGATTCATTTCGATTTAAAAGACGAAAGGACAAATTTAAGTCAATCTTTCTACTATGAAAATGGTATTCAACAATTCGTTGAAGACATGAACGCTAATAAAAATACGCTAGATAAAGTGCTTTACATGCATGATCTGAGTGACGATATCTACGTCGAAATCGCCATGCAATATGCTTTTAATGACTATAATGAAACATTATATTCTTACGTTAATAACGTAAGAACTATCGACGGTGGTACCCATGAAACCGGCTTTAGAATGGGCTTAACACGAGCGGTGAATGATTTTGCCGAAGCAAATAATTTACTCAAAGGCAAAACTAAACTTGAGGGAACGGATATTAGAGAAGGCTTAACCGCTGTCATCTCACTTAGAATTCCTGAAGCCATCGCTGAATTCGAAGGGCAAACGAAAGCTAAACTTGGTACTCCGCAAGTATTAAACATCGTTTCTAACTTCATTTATAATAAGTTTACTTATTATCTTGCTGAAAATAAGGAATTTTCCATCAATTTAATCAAAAAATGTCAAGATGCACAAAATGCACGCGTTGCGGCAAGAAAAGCAAAAGATGAGGCTAGAGCTAGTAAAACGAAGAAAACTGAAGTAATTATTTCCGATAAACTAACACCTGCTCAAAGTAAGGATTACGCTAAAAATGAACTATTTATCGTCGAAGGTGATTCAGCAGGCGGCACGGCAAGAAATGGTAGAGATAGAATTCACCAAGCCATCTTACCACTTCGTGGTAAACCACTTAATACCGATTCTGCTACTGTCTCTAAGATGCTCGAAAATAAAGAATTTGCGACCATCATTAACGCAATTGGTGCGGGATATGGTCAAGCCTTCGATGTCAGCGAAGCAAAATACGGTAAAATTATCATCATGACTGACGCTGATACTGATGGAGCGCACATCCAAACGTTACTATTAACTTTCTTTTATAATTTCATGCGACCACTCATCACATCTGGTCACGTCTACGTCGCAGTTCCTCCCTTATATCGAGTCTATAAAGAAACGAACAAGAAAGAAATTGAAGAATATGCTTGGAATGATGAAGATTTAGCTTTAGCTAAAAAGAAGATTGGCCCAGGCTATAAAGTCTCACGTTTCAAAGGTTTAGGTGAGATGAATGATAAACAATTAAAAGAGACGACGATGGATCCAAAGCATCGTCAACTCATCCAAGTTAACATCGAAAATCCCTTCTTAGCGGAAAAACGTATTTCTACTCTCATGGGCAAAGATACAGCAATAAGACGCAAATGGGTCGAAGAAAATGTCGACTTCAATACCGAAGATAGTTTCTTCAAGGAGCAAATTCATGGCGAAGAGAAAAAATAGAATTGTCGAAGAAGAACCATTACTCATCGAAGAAAAAATTTTCGAGCAGCCTTTAGAAGATGTCATGTCTGATCGCTATGCATCTTATGCTAAATACGTCATTCAAGACCGCGCTTTACCAGATGTTAGAGATGGTCTAAAGCCAGTGCAAAGAAGGATAATTTATGACATGTACATTGAAGGTTTTACCTTCAATAAACCGAGAAAAAAATGCGCTCATACCGTCGGTAATGTCATGGGGCGCTTTCATCCGCATGGCGATTCTAGTATCTATGAAGCCTTAGTGAGGATGGCGCAAGATTGGAAAGTACGTGTACCTTTAATCGACTTCCAAGGCAATAAAGGTTCGATCGATGGGGATGGTCCAGCTGCATATCGTTATACTGAAGCAAGATTAGAAGAAATTGCTGAAGAGATGATTCGTGGCATCGATAAAGAAACGGTCGATATGCAATTTACATTTGACGATTCTGAACTTGAACCAGTCGTCTTACCCGCGAGATTTCCTAACTTATTAGTCAATGGAGCAGAAGGTATTGCAGTCGCTTTAGCGACTGATATTCCAACACATAACTTAAAAGAAGTTATAGATGCAACGATTTATCGCATCAATCATCCTAATTGTAGTTTAGAAAAATTAAGAGAATTTATTCTAGGTCCTGATTTTCCTACGGGAGGTATCATCTATCGTAGTGAGGGGTTAGATTCAATTTATAAAAGTGGTCGAGGTCGCATCGAAATTGCTGCTAAATGTGACATTAAGACAAATAAAGAAGGAATATCACAAATTATCATCAGTGAAATTCCTTACAAAGTTGTCAAAATTGAACTCGTCTACATGATCGATAAAATACGTTCTTCGAAAGTGATTGACGGTATTCAAGAAGTGAGAGATGAATCCGACATTTCTGGTTTACGTATCGTCATCGATTTAAAAAAGAACGCTAAACCAGATGTAATTTTAAATTATTTAATGTCGAAAACGACATTACTTACTTCCTATAGCGCAAATATGGTCGCAATCGTCGAAGGTAGACCAAAAACTTTAAGCTTAGAAGAAATTTTAGATGCTTACATCGCTCATCAAGTTGACGTTGTCACAAGACGTATTAAATTCGACTTAAATAAGCAAAGAAGACGCCTTCACATCTTAGAAGGATTAATTACCGCTATCATCAATATCCACGAAGTAGTCAAAATTATCGAAAAGAGTAAAGATAAGGCTGATTCTAAGAAAAATATTATGGAAGCTTATAATTTAAGCGAAGAACAAGCCGAAGCTATCGTCACTTTACCTTTGTATCGTCTTTCTTCTAGCGACGTCAATATTTTTATCAAAGAAAAAGAAACTTTATTAGCATCGGTAGCGGACCTTGAAGAAACTTTAAATGATGAAAATAAACTTCATCAAGTTATCTGCAAAGATTTGCGCGCGATTGCAAGTAAATATGGAACGCCTAGGAAGACTCTTATTTCTGATAAAGTGGAAATTAAATCGATCGATAAACGTGATCTTATCGCTAAAGAAGATGTCATCGTCGCTCTAACGAAAGATGGTTACGTTAAACGTTCATCTTTAAAATCTTACCGCAGCAGTGGCGAAAATGCTTTGCCAGGTATTAAAGAAGGGGACGTCTTAGTCGCATTAGGCCAAGTTTCGACCCTAGATTATTTATTAGCCTTTACGAATTTTGGCAATTATTTATTAGTTCCAGTGCATGAAATCAACGAAAATAAATTCAAAGATGAAGGTAAACATCTCAACTATTTAATTAATTTGCCATTCCAAGAAAAAATTATTCGTGCTTTTGCTATCTCGAAATTTAGAGAAGATTTAAACGTCGTTTTAGCTTCGAAAAGAGGACAAATTAAAAAGACTTCATTAGCGAGTTTTTACGTAAGTAAATGTAACCGTCCTTTAACCGCTATGCGCTTACTTACAAACGATGAATTAGTGGATGTTTCCATCTCTAATGGCGGACATGATATTTTAGTTCTCACAAGTCTTGGTATGGGTTCATATTTCGATGAACAAGATGTTAGTCAAACCTCATTAAAATCTGGCGGTGTCAAATCGATTGCTTCACTTAAAGGTGGAGAAATTTCCGCTATGCTCACCTTTGAAAAAGGTGAAAGAAAGAAAATTCTCCTTTTAAGTAAAGAAGGGTGCGTCCGTTTCTTCGATTTAAATTATCTAAAGAAGACGCCGCGTCTTGGTAAGATTCAACTCGTCTATTCTTGTTTTAAAAAAGATATTCATCATCTCATCTTCGTCGATAAAGTTGGCTTTAGAAATAATGAAACATATCATCTTGATTATTTGACGAATAATTATGATTTATTAAATTATGATGTCGAAGATTTTAGCTTATGGCCAGTTGAAAAAAATTCTAAACGTAACATGAATCTTCCGAGTAAAAATATTATCTACGACGTCTTTAGAACAAATCTTGAAACGTATGGTAGTGGAACGCCTTCTTATACCGAAACTAAAATCGAAGAAGAAGTACCTGTTTTAGAAGAAGTAGAAACTCCATCTTTTGTAGCGGAAGAAAAGCTTGAAGAAAAAGAAATTTCAAGAGAAGTCCACGAAGAAAAAAAGAAGGAAAAAGAAGAACATTACGAACAACTTTCTATCTTCGATGATTTCGATTAATTTATAACTAATTAGTGGATTTTAAGTATTTATTTAGTAAATATATTTTATTAATAAAATAGTTCTTGGTCGACTTTTTAACCCTACGCAGATGATAAGAAATATCTAATCAAATATTTTATTTTCTCTTTATACTTTTTTTAAAATACATTAAACTATAAGCATGTCAAATAAGTTCAAATTACCATACGCTCATGCGGAGAATATATACGACATCGATCCTAACTTTTTTAAGAAAGAAGGTGTAAAAGTTCTCCTTTGTGATTTAGATAATACGCTCGATTCTTACAAAGCTTTACTTCCACGCAAGGAAGCTATAGATTTAAAAAACAAATTGGATGAACTTGAAATTAAATTAGTCATCATTTCAAACAATCGTCCTAAACGAGTGGAACCATACGCTAAAGCACTAGGTGTTACTTACATCGCTAAAGCAGGTAAACCATTTAAAAAAAAGATTAGTCGTTTTCTTAAAGAAAACTGCTATAATTTAGATGAGGCGATGCTCATCGGCGATCAACTTCTCACCGACATCAAATGTGCCTCTCGCCTCAAAATTAAGTCCATCCTTCTTGAAAAATTAGTGGAAGAAGATCAATGGACGACAAAGATTAATCGTCTCTTCGATAGACCTTTAAGAAAAAGGTTAAGAAGAAAAAATGCACTAGTGGATTGGAGAAAACGCTATGAGCACAGTTAAAAGAGTTAAACAATGCGCCGGATGTGGTTCAATTTTGCAATCGATCGATTCTAATTCTAATGGTTATGTTAGCCAAGAAGTCTTAGAAAAGACTGATAATCGTGTTCTATTTTGTAATGAATGTTACGAACATTATAAAAATAACTACGTGGCCCAAGAACCGACGTTAAACGAAGAATTTCTAACTCTGTTAGATGACGCTATCGCAAAGAAAGCTCTCATCGTCTACATCCTCGATTTATTTTCATTTGAAGCATCTTTTGTTAGACAAATTGATGAATACTTACGTCCTTTAGACGTCATCATCGTCGGCAACAAAGTTGACGTCTTCCCTGATAAGGCGAATTACGATGCTCTTAAGGAATATGTTGCACACCGTGCAAGAATTGCTTCTTTAAACGTTAAAGACATCGTCTTGGTGGACATGCATAAAAAAGAAACGATCGATAAAATGTTCGACGTCATCAACACCAATAGAAAAGGTAAAGACGTTTACGTCTTAGGTGCAAAATCATCTGGTAAAACGACACTCATCAATGCTTTCTTAAAAAATTTTAAGAACGATACGAAACAATTGATTGAAACTTCACCTTATCCTGGAACTTCGTTAAGGACGATTAAGATTCCTCTAGATAATGAATCTAGCATTTATGAACCACCTGGTTTCAGCATCGATAATTCGATCATTTCTAAAGTGGAGCCAAGTGTCCAACGCTTTCTTGTCCCGAAGAAAAAAATTACCATGTACAAATTTAATTTACATCCAGGTCATTCCATTTTCATCGGTGGCTTAGCAAGAATCGATTTGATCGATGGTCCGAAGACGAACATTAAACTTTACGTAAGTGACCAAATAGAGGCTAAAAAGAAAACGAGCAGTAATCTCGATAAGAAATTCTTAGAATATATCGAAGAGAAAAAACTATTCCCTGTCAGTGGAAATCTAAATAAGAAATCTGATTTTGACGTCTATGACGTCGATGTGGAAGAAAGCGGTCTTAGAGACATCGGCATCCAAGGTTTAGGTTGGATATCTTTCGTCGGCGAGAAACAAAAACTACGTTTCATCGTGCCAAAGAAAGTATCCATCTATTCGACGCGAGCAAAAATCTTATGATCGACAATAAAACGAAAAGGAAATTGAAAGGCTTAGCAAGCCTTGATAAGACGAATTATCAAATTGGAAAGCAAGGCTTAACACAAACTGCTTTAGCGATGCTTGATAATGCTTTAAATGCACGTGAACTCATCAAGATTACCGTCAATCAAAGCGTCCATGATGATATCGTTAAATTTATGCTCGATTTAAGTGCGAAGTTGCACGCAGAAATAGTCGAAAAGAAAGGATTCACTATCGTCTTATATCGTAAAAATCCGAAAAAAGACATATTAAAATTATAATTTTATGGGAAATATTATCATCTTCGGTGGATCATTTGACCCCATTCATAATGGCCATTTAAAAATAGCGTTAGAAGCTTATGAACATCTCGGCGGAAAAGTGGTGTTCGTGCCTTCAAAATATCCGAGATGGAAAGAACCTACTGCCCAAGCAGAACATCGCTTAAAAATGCTTAAAATCGCGATTAAACCCTATTCTAGCTTCTTTCAAGTCGACGATTTGGAATTAAAAGCGACAAAAAATCCTAATTACACGATCGATACGATAAAAATTTATAGAGAAAAATATCCAAATGATCACCTCTACCTTTTAATTGGCGAAGATCAAGTTAACAAATTTCACGAATGGAAATCTCCTGATGAAATCGCAAAGTTAACAACCGTCGTCTATTATGGAAGAAACGATTCATCACACGCATACGTAAGTGAGAATGCAAAAAAATATCAGATGATGCACTTAGAAGGGGAACTTTCTAACACTAGTAGCACGGATATTCGTGAGATGCGTTCGGTCGATTTGCCTCTCCTTGTTCTAAAATACATTTTAGATCACGACTTATATTTTTCTAAATTAGTGCGAAAATACTATTCTTACGCACGCTATAAGCACGTGTGTGCGAGTGCTATAACTGCTTGTTTAATGGCGATGATGAATGAAGATGTACATATCGATTTTTCCAAAGCTTTCATCGCTTCTTATCTACACGATTTAGGTAAGGAAGTAAGAAGTAGTGTACAAGAAGAAATAATGAACACTAAATTCTTAGAATTTAATGATATTCCATCTTACGCATGGCACCAGTTCGTTGGTCGCTATTTAGCTAAAGAAGATTTTTGCATCGAGGATGAAGATATCTTAAACGCTATCGAATATCATTGTACAGGCAGGGCTAATATGTCTTTGCTTGAAAAGGTCGTCTATTGTGCTGATAAGGTTGAACCGACAAGAGAATATGAAACACAAGAGATGTTAGATGTCTGTAATCGTGATATCGAAGAAGGATTTTTATTCGTCTTAAGTGAAAATAAGAAACATATTGAATCGAAGAAGAATAAAGGCGCAGTGAATCGCCTAAGTGAAGAATGTTTTGCTTATTATTTGGAATAAGGCATAAATAAATGCTGTCTTCATAAAAGAAGGCACATTTTTTAAAATATATATAACTTCGCATAATGTCCATTATGTTAACCATAAGTAATAAAAATTAAGTCCTATACTAGATAGAACCCAATTTTATTTATTGTTTTTCGTATTTTTCTCGTAGCGAATTTATGGACTTTTTCACAATATTTAGATATTCATCTTTATATAAAAATATACTAAATATCTACTAACTAGTTTTGCCCTATCATTCATTAATAGCGTCATTTAACGTCTCTAAACTTAAATTGTCGACGTACATCATTTTGACTGCTTTGATTATTTTTTCCATCTGAGCATCGCTTAATCTTAATACTTGATCTTGATAATTTGGTTCATTGATAATCATCGTTGCATATAGACGCATCTTATCTAAACTTCTTATTTGATTGATGACAGCGAGAGTTTGATGCGTCGTTCTGATTTGCGGGATGAATCCTAATTCGACATCACTTTTTGGATGCGCGCCGTACTTATCGCTCTTCAACGGACAAACGATCACTAATGGATTAAATTCATCTGAATCTTTTAAGACGACACCGTAATGGCGATTAGAAAATTCCGCGTTGACATTCACACCCCAATCGAATTCATAAATTTCCCCACGCTTCATATTAAGTTTTAATCGATACTTGGTCGCAAACGTTGCGTATTCTAGTTGTCGTTTGACCCATTCGAGCTGCATCCGCATATTTTTAAGACGGATGACGTTATTGTTTTCCCTTTCTTCTTGGCTGAAAGGATGGCCTTGTGTGACATTTTCTTTTTCTGCATGTTCCATATACTTTTCCTCCAAAATAAAAAAAATGTATTTATATGATAAAGGAAAAAAAGAAATGTCAACACGATACTTAATTTTCTTTAAAAGCGTATTTTTTGCTAATGTATTTCTTTAAGAAATAAAGTCCGATATCAATAATTATGGTTAACATAATCGACACGATTGCGACTGCATAGATTCCCGCATAATTTGCGTCCTGTTGATAAACTTTGATTAAATTACCGAGCCCTGGCAAAGTATTGCTCGCACCCATAAGTTCCGCCATCATGGTCACTTTTAAACCGAGTCCAACCGTTTGAGTTATCGATAAAGCAATGTAAGGAAAAGATAATGGCAATAATATTTTGAAGACATTTTTTGGATTCCTCACATTTCCTTCGATTCTTAAAGATTTGATAATATTTTCGTCGATGTTGTTGATTCCTTCATAAAATGCTTGATAGATGATAGGAAAAAGCACTAATGAGGAAATGATATAAGGCGAAAGGCGATCGTTTACTAAGATGACGACAATTACCAAGAAGATGATCGTCGGATAAACTCTTAAGACGGTGATGAGAGGATATAAAAATGTTCCTAATGGTTTAAATAGAGCAGAAAGTGTTCCAAATAAACCGCCTAAAATGAAACATATTAACAAAGTTAATATAATTCTTAATAAAGTATAACCTAACGAAGAATAGAAGAAACTATTAGAAAAAAGCGGACCTAGCGCAACGAAAGTTTCGCTTGGTCCTGGTAAAACGCTCGAATGAGCAAGATAAGCGATGAGCCACCAAAGAAAGAAGATGAAGGCGATACCTAAAAGAAGGAAGATAATCTTTTGATATTTTTTTAGAGTTTTCATTCCCTTCATCTATTTTTCCTTTATAAAATGAGTGTTGAATCCACCGTAGGTTGACCTAATAAGGTCAAGAATTCGTTAATATCGATTGAATCACGCTCGCTTGCGCGGACGAGTCCAAAACGATTTTGATCATTTTGTTGTAAAGCATATACAATATTAGCGTTATAACCAAATTTCATCTTGACTGCATCTTGATCGAATTGATTTAAATAATCTCTTACCACTTCAGGATGGTCGATAGCAGTATCGATGTTCGTATCGATAAATGATAAATATTCATCAATTTCTTTTTGATGATCGGCGTAGAAACCTTCGTAACGGACAAATAAACCAGCTTGTGGCATCCCTGGCATTCCAGTTTTTTCTTCGACTTCGTCTTTAATATTAGCGATGACGCTTACTCTTCCGTGAGTATTAGCCTGCGCATCGTTCATCGCACTTGTGAGAGAAGGTTCAGCGATGAAGACAAAATCGACTTCGTTACCTTGGTAAGAACCATCTTTAAGCACGCTTGCGGCATCCGCGGTCGCAGCGACGTAAGCATCAACTGGAGCGTTCGGATATAAATAATTGTAGACGATATCTGGAATTAAGCCTTGGCCAAAGCTCACGATGTAATCATCCGCGGTTGGCGTAGCGTTCGCTTCCTTATCGATACCAGCTAAGAAATAATTTCCGCCTGTAAGAAGACCATACAATTTAAAATTTGCATCATTTTTTTCAATAGCTCTTAAGCCATTTATAGAATCGAAAATAACGTAATTGAAATTGTTACCTAATAGTTCAGCCGAGACTAATTGAGGATTAGATTTCGTCTGATAATTAACATCATCTTCAAATAAAGTATACAAAGCTAAAGAAGGCGCGCCAGAAGGCGAGACGAAATTATGCACTAGTGGGTTTGGGCTAGGTGGATTACAAGCCGCTAATAGAAAAGTGCTCGCTAAAAGAGTAAATGATAATTTTTTGTTCATAAAGTAATATTATTCCTCCAATATTTCTTCGATGGGAGTACCAATTAAAGTTTTAGTCGAACTTAAATTGAAATTTTTTAAGATCGTCTGACCGATGTCAGCAAAGCTCTTGCGGTCACTTAGATGACGTCCTTTATCGAATGATTTGCTATAAATTAGTAAAGGAACCATCTCACGTGTATGATCTGTACCATGCCACGTCGGATCGTTACCGTGATCAGCAGTCACCATCAAGACATCATCATCTCTTAAAACTTTCATCAATTCATTTAGACGAATATCGAAAGCTTCGATACAATTACCGTAACCGATAGGATTACGACGATGGCCATATTCGCTATCGAATTCGACGAGGTTAACAAAACATAAACCTTCTTTAAATTCATTACCTTTGGCAATAGCAATCGTCTTATCCATACCATCTTCATTTGAAGAAGTTTTGACCGTTGCAGTCGCCCCTTGGCCGTCGAAGATATCATAAATCTTTCCGACGCAGGAGACATCGTAATGATTTTCTTTTAAGATGTCCATGACTGTTTTTTCAGAAGGCGCTAAAGCGAGATCATGTCGATTAGCTGTCCTTTTGAACTCACCAGGCTTACGTCCAACGTAAGGACGGGCGATGACTCTTCCTACTAAATATTCAGGTCTTAAACATATCTTACGCGCGATTTCGCAGCATCGATAAAGTTCTTCTAAGCCAGTTACTTCTTCGCTTGCCGCAATTTGTAAAACGCTATCTGCGGAGGTGTAGACAATCAACGAATTATCGCGAATTTGTTCTTCGCCTAGTTCTTCGATAATTTGTGTTCCGCTCGCAGCTTTATTACCGATTATCTTATGCCCAGTTGCTTTCTCTAATTCATCGATAAGTTCTTTAGGGAAACCAGTGTCGGTGAATGTTTTAAATGGCTTGGTCGTAAGGATACCCATCATTTCCCAATGCCCAGTCATCGTATCTTTACCGTTGGACATTTCATGTAATCGTAACGAATAGCTTTGTGGGTGAGAATAAGTTTCTACACCTTTGATATCCGCTAAATCTTTGATACCTAAGGATGCAAGTGTAGGAATATTTAAACCGTTCTTAGCTTCGGAGATGTGGACGAATGTATTCGCCCCAGCATCGCCAAACTTATCTGCGTCTTCCATCGCACCGATGCCGAGTGAATCCATGACGATGAGGAAGAATCTCTTATATTTTTGTTCCATATGATTTTATTTCCTTTCTAACTTCGCTTTAATCATAGAATAAATTTTTCTTAGATACAAATCTAATGCTTATTATTTTTTTAGGTAAGTATCATACGCGCTTAGTATGCGCGAGGTCGTGACGTGCGTATAAATTTCCGTCGTAGCGATTTTTGAATGACCGAGCATCTCTTGCACTGCACGCAGTTCCGCCCCATTGTTTAACATATGCGTCGCAAAACTATGTCTTAACGTATGGGGAGAGATATTTTTTTCTATACCAGCTTTCAAAGCATATTTTTTTATACGTAAAAAGAAAAATTGGCGAGATAAAGGTTTGCCGTAGCGATTTAAAAATATGTAAGGTGTTCTTCGCCCAGGATTATCGATTCTAACTTCGTTTAGATATTTATTTAAAGCGCTCAAAGCGTAATCACCAATGGGAATATTTCTTTCTTTATCGCCTTTACCGATAATGTTAAGATAGCATCTTTTTATGTTAACCGAAGCCATCTTTAAATTGACGAGTTCGGAAACACGTAAACCAGTCCCATACATAATTTCTAACATCGCTTGGTCTCTTATACCATCGGGTGTTTTTTTATTCGGTGCGGCTAAGAGACGTTCGACTTCATCGTAAGTTAAAAAAGTTGGAAGTTTTTTTATCTTGCGTGGAGGGTCGATCTTAGGAATGTCGAAATTGATGATCTTTTCGCGCATCAAAAATAAATAAAATCGACGCGTGGAAGATAGTCTTCTTGCAATCGTCGAAGGCTTTAATCCATCGCTAGCCTGTTTACGCATGTAATCAGTTAAATCGGAAAGTAAAAGATCTTCGCTCGTCACTTTAGAAGGTCCAAAATAAGCGAAAAAGTGCATGATATCACTCACGTAAGACTCGATCGTATTTTTCGCTAAGCCACGTTCAACTCTTAAGTATTGGACATATTTATCGATACATTCTTTAATTTCCATGGTTTTTCTTTTCCTCCCTTTCTTTTAGAAGTTCACCCGCTCTTTTTAAGATAGGTTTATCCATCTTACGATTCAATTCGTTGATGAGTAATCTTACTTCGTTTTCCTTTTCGTGTTCTTGATAATCGAATAAAGACATTTGGACGCTCATATCGCGTGGGGAAATAAGATTTTGTAAAGTGACACCGACGAGGCGAATCAAACTCCCATCGTAATTTTTTTCGAATAATTGCATCGCTCGATTAAAGATGATTCTTTCGTCATTCGTCGGTTTATTAAAAGTAATACTTTTATTGATGACTTTAAAGTCCGTCTTTTTCATGACTATTTGGATAGTTTTGCCTAATTTATCTTCTCTTTTTGCTCTTTGACTTACTTCTTTAGATAGTTTAAGAAACATATCTTCTATTTCATTTTCATCGTTCGTATCGTGCATGAAAGTGATGCTATGACCAATCGATTTAGGATCGCTTGGTTCAGCATTAACTTCAGCGTCACCTTCTCCATTAAGCCATTCTTTGACTGTGAAGAAGAATTTACCAAGATGATTTTTGATAATATCATCTTCTTCGTTCACGCGTTTCGCTAAGTCAGCGATCGTCATGACACCTAAAGCTTTTAATTTTGGCGCGCTTTTTTTACCGATGCCATACATCGATTCGATGGGCAAAGGGTAAAGTAAGCGAGGAATATCTTCTTTAAAGATAAAAGTAAGGCCAGAAGGCTTTTTATAATCGCTCCCCATCTTCGCTAAAAATTTTGATGGACCAACTCCGATAGAAAAAGTTAAACCTAACTCCTTTTGAATACTATCTTGCATCCTTTTTAAATATTTATGTTGATCTACGTCATTTAATACATCGCTCATATCCGCAAAACATTCATCCACGCTCGCCACTTCAATCTTTTGACAATATCTTCTAATCGCGTCAAAAAATTTCTTCGATAAAGCGTGGTAATATGCAAAATCTTCTTTACGGATAATTAATTGTGGGCATTTTTGTAAAGCCATGAATGTCGGCATTCCGCTTTTTACGCCATATTTTCTTGCTTCGTAAGTACAAGTTGAAATGATGCCGGAACGGCCGTTACGTCCGATAGCTAATGGTAAACCTTTCAAACTTGGATCTCTTAAAATTTCCGCATTTGCGAAGAAAGCATTTAAATCGATGTGAACGATAAATTTCATATTTATATGATAAAAAATTTTAGATAATTAAGCAACTATTATGTTAACCAAATATTTTAAAAAATGTTAAATGTTCTTTTTGATGCAAGCGATGACATCATCTTCACTTATATGAGCGTCTTTTTCTTGTTCTTTAATCGAACCACGTTCGATGTAATCTTGTGGAATGCTCATTTCGATTATCTTATTTTTGTAAGGAAGTTTAGATAGATGATAAATAATCTCATTCACTAAGCCGTTTTTTGTCGAATATGCATCGTGGATGATGATCGTTTCATGCTCTTTTGCGATTTTTTCTAACAAGTTGATATCGATTGGCTTTTGATAGATGGCATCGTAGACATCTATTTCGATATTATCTACAGATAATCTATCCATAATTTTATTTAAAATTGGTCCGTAACTTATAAGAGCAATTTTATTATCATTTTCTTTTAAAGTTAACCAGTCACCAATTTTTAAAGAAGGATAATTTACTTCCTTTTCATCTTCTTTTAAATAATCGCGTGGAATACGGATGACGTGGACATCACTACGTGCATCTAAAGCATTTTTAAAGATAAGTCGCGCCGTCTCCTTATCTTTTGCCATCGCAACACTTACGTGAGGTAAAGCAAAAAAGATAGCGTTATCAAAATATCCTTGATGCGTCTTACCATCCGCTCCGACGAGTCCTGCTCTTTCAATTGTTAAAATAGCTTTTAATCTTTGCCTTACTAAATCGGTGATGAGTTGATCGACTGCGCGAAGGAAAAAAGTTGAATAAATGGAAACGATAGGTAATTTATTACCTAATGCTAAACCTTCTGCAAAAGACAAAGCATGTTCTTCACTTATACCAACATCGAAAAAGCGGCGCGGAAAATCTCTTGCCACCTGCATAAGATTAGCCCCGACTGGTGTCGCTGGAGTAATAAGATAAGTGTCTTTATTCGTTCTAATTGCTTCATAAATTAATTCGCCGTAAATATGGGAATAAGAAACGTAACCTTGGTGCATATTCTTCGGCTCACCTGTTTCGACGTGAAATGGACTTGTCCCATGCCAATAACCTTCCTTATCCACCATGGCTTTATCGTAGCCGAATCCCTTGCGCGTTTTCGCATGAATTAAAACAGGTTTAGTCGATTTCTTCGCTCTTCTGATACATTTTTCGATGAGACGAATATCATGTCCATCGATTGGACCGATGTAAGTAAAACCTAAATTGTCGAATAAGGTCGTCGGAACGAGCCATCTTTTGATGACGTTTTTCGTATGGATGCTACGTAGATAAATCTTCTTACCTAATCTCGTCTTATTCAATAACTTTCGGTAGGCACTTTTCGTCTCTAGATAAGCGCTAGAAGTAGAGATTTTGGAAAAGAATTTCCCAAGGCCACCTACGGTCGGAGTAATGGACATCCCATTATCGTTTAATACGATAATTAAAGGTAAATTATAGTGCCCTGTGAAATTAAGTCCTTCAAACGCTACACCGTTAAGTAAAGATGAATCACCAATTAGCGTGACGATATACGGCTTATCTTTACTATCTTGCTTTGCGATAGCTAAACCATCCGCGACAGAAATAGAAGTCGAAGAATGGCCTGATTCAAAAATGTCGTAAGGTGATTCTTTACAATCGATGAATCCTGATACACCCTTACGCGTACGAATATTAGCCAACTTGCGTCCAGTTAAAATCTTATGCGTATAGCATTGATGACCGACGTCGAACAATAAAAAATCTTTTTTAAAATCGAAACTACGATGTAAGGCGATAGTTAAGTCCACTACGCCTAAATTAGAAGATAAATGTCCACCTGATTCGCTGACATTTTTAATAATATCTTGTCTAATATCGCTCGCTAAAACTTCGAGTTCTTCATAACTTAAATCTTTTAAGAATTCCGGGGATTCAATATTTTCTAATGGGTAATGTTTCGTTTCTTTCTTTTTGGACATATTTACTAATATTACACTAATTTATTACTAATCTTTGTAATCTTCTATCGTATTATCATCTTTAACAATTTTCGCTAATTTACTTTCCGCTTCGCTTAAGCGCTTTTCTAAATCTTTGATAATATTCATTCCTTCTTCGAAGATGGCTAAGGATTTTTCCAAAGGCAAAGTTTCGTTTTCGACGACGTTAACTATCTCATCTAATTTCTTTAGACTTTCTTCGATTGATAAAGTAACTTTTTCTTCTTTTGCCATAATTTTATTCCTTTCCTACAACTTCACTTACGAGCGTTCCATCTTTCAAAGTAATGCGCAATGTATCTTTAATTTTAACATTTTTTACGCTCATGATGAGCGAATCTTTACTTTCGATGATGGCAAAGCCTCTTTTCAAGACTTGTTTAGGGTGACTTGCTTCTAGTCTTAAACGGTAATTATTTAAAGCTGTTTTAAATTTTTCTAAACGAAAATTCATCGCGTTAACGATAGTGTTTTTATCATTATCTAGCTTTGCTAGAGTTTTGATGTAGATACTTTCTGGAGCTTTGAAAAAATCAAGATTCTTGTAAGAAGATAGAAGATATTTAAGTTTCAAGATGCGATTTTGGATATTTTTCACCAATAAATTTCTTTTTTGATCTAAGTCGAACAAGATATCTTCTTTATCTGGTACAGCTTTTTCTGCCGCAGCGGTAGGCGTAGACACTCTTATATCACTTACTAAATCGAGCAAAGATAAATCAATTTCATGCCCGACTGCAGAAATAAGAGGAATATTTCTTTTCGCTACAAATCTAATTAAAGTTTCGTCATTAAAAGCATCTAAGTCTTCGCTTGATCCCCCACCTCTAGCGACGATAATCGTATCGATTTTAGGTCGAAAATGATAGGCTTTGTCTAGAGCGTTTATCAAAGCTTTCGGGGCATCTTCACCTTGGACGAGACTTGGAAAAATGTAGATATCGACGAGAGGATATCTCCTATTAATATTAAATATTAAATCTTTTAAAGCTGCACTCTTTGGTGCGCATATTAAAGCGATATTAGAAGGAATTTCTTTTATTTTCATCTTCTTGCTATCATCGAATAAGCCTTCTTCGTAAAGCTTGCGTTTCAAGGCTTCTAAAGCTTGAAGTTTTTTTCCTGCCCCTATTTCTTCCATCTGGTGGACGACGATTTGATAGACACCATTTTTTAAATAAACTCTAATATCTCCTTGCACGATCACTTCATCGCCATCTTTTGGTAAGAAATTAAGTTTAGTATTATCGTAACTAAACATAACGGCTTTGATTAAAGCTTCTTCGTTTTTTAAAGAAAAGTACATATGTTTTCCGTGGCTAAAAGAAAAATTAGATATTTCGCCTCTTAGTAAAACATTAGAAAAATAAGGGTTAGATTCGATATTTTCTTTAATTAAAGAAGAAATTTCTAAGACGCTGAAGATGTGTCGACCTTCAATTTTCATCATAAGACCTTATCTAAAATCGCATTGATGAAGCGATAATCATGGGGATTAAGATAACGTTTCGCTAATTTGACAGCATTATCGATGACGACTTCTTTACTTAGATTAGTGAGATATTTCATCTTAGCGACGCTCGCTAAAAATATAGCACGGGTCAATAGAGGAAGTCTTTCGTAACGCCACTTGATGAGATGTGGGCTTATCAAAGTTTTAATATCTTCTTCGTGTAAGAGAGCTTTGATGACGCATTCTTTGATGAATGGGTCGATTTCATCATATTTCCCCCCGACGATATTTTCGATGATATCTTTAACATCGTATGGCACATCAAATTTATTGAAGAGAAGAACATCATAAATGATGAATAAAATGGAACTATGAGCTTTATTTCTCGAGGAAATCGTATTTGTGCTGTTCATCTTTAACTTCTTCTCCTTCCTGAATTATTTTTCCTTTTACTACTTTAATGTTTTTGAAACGTTTTTCAATAGAAATGACGCTGTAATATGAATATAAGCATAAAAAAGCAAAGAATAAAATGATGATATGACAAAACATCGCGACGCAGTAATTTGCAAAACCTGTATCTAAAAATGAAAAGATGGAGACGATGGAATCGATGAAGTAAAAGGCAAAAGAAATGATGATCCAGACGATATTAACTTTCATCGAAAAGGAAGCAAAAAGGATGAGTAAAGCACTAAAAATAGCGGCCACTAAGACGATTAAAATATTGCCTGCCACCGCATCAGTAACGTAAGTTTGAATAACTAAGAATAAATAATGAGCACTACCGAGGCATAAAGAATAGCCGCCACCGAAACCACTTTGATCACTATTAGAAAGCATCATGAGACCAAATATGGCCCCACAAAGATTTAAAATAGCCGCCCAGATCATGATCTTCGAAGATTTTTTGAAGAGGCGAACTGCGCGGTTATGAAGAGTAGAATATGTTTTCGGTTTCTTCGCTATTTTCATCAAACTAATGAAGTAATTTTGACGTTCACGGCAAATGGTACAATATCCGCCATCGTCGTGATAAGACGAGCGATGTGAGCTTGTAAATCTTCTGAAACTTGTTTGACATCGCTATCTTTTGACATCTTGACGTTTAATGTGATCGTCAATTGATTATTATGAATATGACTTGCAATCGGCTTATCTAAAGTAAGTTTTGCATCTTTATGTTCATTGACTACTCTTTGAATAGCGCGACCAGCGAGTTGAGAAAAAGCGAAGTTAGAAATACCTAAACTTCCTCCTTGTGCATAATTGTCGACGTAAAGATAATTAGCCATAAATTTTTCCTCTCGTATATGTATTATAAATTAAATTTTCAAAGCTTTCTTAATTAATTTTACTAAATGGTCGCTTGTGAAATTAAATTTAGCGATGACTTCTTTTACTGGCGCACTCGCTCCAAAATCATCTAAACCCATCTGATATTTAGCCCATTTAGCCCAGCCGAAAGTTGAAAGCATCTCACAAGAAATACGTTTATCGTAACTTGTTCCAAGAACTTCTTTTTGATAGCTTTCTTCTTGCCTAGCAAACACTTCTAAAGAAGGTAAGGAAACGACTCGAACATAAATCTTTTCTGCCTCTAATATTTTTTGTGCTTCGATAGCTAAAGAAACTTCGCTACCTGTCGCTAAGACGGTGAACATCAAAGGTCCATTCTCTTTGCTTGCGATGTAGCCACCTTTCTTTACATTTTCGTAACTTGATGCTTCTAACTTTGTTAGATTTTGTCTAGATAAAATGAGACATGATGGATGAGTAGTGTTTTTTAAAGCGAGTAACCACGAAGCATAAGTTTCCATCTCATCCGCAGGACGATAGACGTCGACGTGTGGAATGCTACGTAACATCGCAAGCTGTTCGATCGGTTGATGAGTTGGACCATCTTCCCCGACTGCGATAGAATCGTGAGAGAATAGATAGATGGCCGGTAACTTAGAAAGGCTAGCGATACGAATAGCAGGTTTTAAATAATCTGCAAATACTAAGAAGCAACCACCATAACTTCTAAGTCCACCGTGCAATAAAATACCATTATTGATCGCCGCCATAGCGAATTCGCGGATACCATAATTGATGTTCACTCCTTCTAAACAATTAGGAGAATAAGTCTCTTTATTTTTTAAAGAAGTCATGACCGAATGAGCGACATCCGCACTACCGCCAAATAGATTTGGAACGATATCGACTAACCAATTGAGAGCATTCCCGCTAGCGACGCGGGTAGAAATGCTATCTTTCTTTTCTAAAGAAATATCTTCCGGTAGATATGCGCTCACATCATTTTCTAAAGTTTTCAAAATTACTTCATATTGTTCTGGGTGAACTTTTTTATACCATTGCAAGGTATCTTCATATTTTTGGTAAGCTTTTTCACCCTTTTCGATGACGTTTTCTTTAAATAAGTTGTAGACTTCTTCAGGGACGGTGAAATTAGGATAATCGTAACCATAAGATTTTTTAGCGGCTAAGCCATCTTCTTCGCCTAGTGGCGAACCGTGAACTTTATTCGTCCCTTGTAATTTAGAGCCATAACCAATAATCGTATGGACGATGATGAGCGTTGGCTTACTGACGCTCAATTTCGCGCTATTAAGGGCTTTATCGATCGAATCGATGTCATTTCCGTCCTTCACTTCTAACACGTCCCAATTCGCGCTTAAGAAGCGATATTTCGCATTTTCGCTGTTAGATAAATTAAGTCCACCATCTAAAGTGACATCATTTGCATCATAAATTAGGATGAGATTATTAAGTTTATTATGTCCAGCGAAGGAAATAGCTTCTTGAGAGATACCTTCTTCTAAGCAACCATCGCCACATAGACAATAAACTTTATGGTCGAATAATTTATCACCATCGGGGTATAAAGCACTTAAATGTTTGCTCGCAAGTGCCATACCTACCGCTTGAGCGATACCTTGACCTAAGGGTCCAGTCGTCGCATCCACGCCTACCGTGTGAGCGTATTCTGGATGCCCTGGCGTCAAAGAATCGATTTGACGGAAGGCTTTCAAATCCTCGATTGTTAAACCATAGCCAGCAAGATGAAGCAAAGCGTAAAGTAAACTAGAGGCGTGTCCTGCACTTAAGACGAAACGATCTCTTTTCATCCAATGCGGATGTTTCGGATCGATATTCAAATGATTTAAAAATAAAGTTGTCAAGATAGGCGCACTGCCTAAAGCCATACCAGGATGACCGCTTTTGGCTTTATTAATTTCATCGATACATAAAGCTCTCGTCGCGGCGACTGCGAGATTTTCTTGTTTCTTTCTTGAAGGTGTTTTCATATTCATTTACTCCTTTTAGTATAAATTTAGTAACAATTTAGTTATTTTCATAATCGGTGACAGCAATGCCTAAATCAGTTAATTGCTTTTCATCTACGCGACTTGGAGCGTGCGACATCGGGCAAACTGCGTTAAGGTTTTTAGGGAAAGCGATGACGTCACGAATATTATCAGTTTTAGTGAATAGCATAGTTAATCTATCTAAGCCAAAAGCCATGCCGCCATGCGGAGGTGTGCCATATTTGAAGGCGTCGACGAAGAAGCCGAATCTTCTTTCCACTTCTTCTTTGCTCAAACCTAAAATTTTAAAAATTAATTGTTGCATATCGCTACGATAAATTCTCATCGAACCGCTACAAGTTTCTTGTCCATTGATGACTAAATCGTAAGCGTAAGCGCGAACTTTTAAAGGATCGGATTCTAAATATTTTAAATCTTCATCGTGTGGGCGAGTGAAAGGATGATGCGTGGAAGTAATCGAACCATCTTCCGCTCTTTCGAAAAGTGGGAAATCGATGATGAATAAAATATCAAAGATATTTTTATCAATCAAAGATAACTTTTCACCATATTTTAAACGTAAAGCACCTAAACCATTAGAAAGACGTTGATAATTCGAAGAAGCAGCAACAAATAAGACATCTCCATCCTTTAGATCGTAATCTTTAATAATGTTAAGCTTATCTTCATCGCTCATGAATTTAGCGATGCTAGAAACAATTTCACCATTTTCCATCTTGATAGCCACAAATGTCGCATTTTTATCGTATTTATGGATGAGACTAGTTTCTTCATCGATGACTTTTCTTGAAGTTAAGTGAGCGACATCGTGCACCTTAATGCCGCGAATACGATGACTTTCATCCTTGAAAGGAGCGAAATCGATCTTTCTTAAATCATCGTAATCTTCGATTTCCATCGCAAAACGTGTATCTGGCTTATCTGAGCCATATCTTCTTATCGCCTCTTCGTAAGTGAGACGTTTGAATGGCTTTTTAATATCTAAAGATAAGACGTCTTTAAAAAGAGTAGAAATAAAATTTTCGATAAATTTTAAAATTTCTTCTTGCGTGATAAAACTCATCTCGATATCAATTTGAGTGAATTCGGGCTGTCTATCCGCTCTTAGGTCCTCATCTCTAAAACAACGAGCGATCTGATAATATCTTTCTAGACCACCGACCATCAAAAGTTGTTTAAATATTTGTGGACTTTGCGGTAAGGCGTAAAATGCACCATGATGTAATCTAGAAGGTACGAGATAATCTCTTGCCCCTTCTGGCGTCGATAAATTTAAGATAGGTGTTTCTATTTCATAGAAGCCTAAACTATCTAAATAACGATGGACGCTCATCTTAATTTGATGACGCACTCTCAATCTTTCTTGATTGATTGGTCTTCTTAAATCTAAGTAACGATATTTAAGACGGACGTCTTCTAAAGCATCGGTCTTATCGTCGATTATTAAAGGTGTCGTCTTCGCTTCGCTTAAAATGTTAAGATGAGTTACTTCAATTTCAATTTCGCCTGTCTTCAAATTCGCATTCGCATTTTCTCTACGTCTCACCACGCCTTCAACTTCTAAAACGTATTCATGATGGACGTTTTTTGCTACTTCTTCATCTTTGATGACAAGTTGCACGATCCCACTTCGATCACGTAAATCGATGAAAGTTAATCCTCCTAATTTACGAATTCTCTTAGCGAAGCCATAAACTTTCAAAGTTCGACCTTCGTCTTTTAAAGAAATTTCACCATTTCTAGTTCTTTCTAAATCCATAATATTTATTCCTTCTATTCATCCTTATGATGATGACGACAGCAATGATATTCTTCATCGTCATTTTCTTCATGACAACAATGATGTTCTTCTTCGTTTAATAATGCGAGAAATTCCTCCAAACTCATCGCTTTTTGTACTTGTGTTTCTAAATCTTTAACTTGAATAATTCTTTCTTTTTCTTCCTCTTCCCCGACGAGAATCGCATATTTAATTTTGTTTTTAGAAGCGTATTTCATCGCGCTAGAAACCGATTTTGTATTTAAAGCAATATCAGTTTCTATACCAGCGACGCTAGAAAGATAATAACGTACGAATAAAGCATAAGTTCTTACATTTTCATCTTCCCCGATAGGAATGACATATGCATTCGGGGCTAAGATAAAATTATCGACGTCCGCATGAGTTTTTAAATACATGACGAAACGATCGACACCTAAAGAAAAGCCGACGCTAGAAAGACTTGGCCCACCTAATTGTTCCACTAAGTGATCGTAATGTCCACCAGCTAAAAGCGCTCCTAACTCCAAATTATCTTCCGCATAGATTTCAAAGACGACGCCGCTATAATAATCTAGGCCTCGCACTAAATTTTCATCTAATTGGTAATCGATACCCATATCATCTAATATGTTTAAGATGCGAGTAAATTTATTTTTATCTTCTTCACTTAAATAGTCTTTAAGTTTTGGAGCATCTTTTAAAATTTCTTGGTCTTCTTTTACTTTGCAATCGAGCATGCGTAAAGGATTTTTTTCAAATCTTTCCTTACAATCCCCGCACATGTCATCTAATTTAGGCGCGACGTAAGCTTTTAAAGCTTCCATATATTTTTTTCTCGATTCATCGCTTCCTAAATAATTGATCTTAAGTTTAGCGGGAATGGAGAAAGATAAAAATATTTCATAGGCTAAAATGATGACATCGACATCTTCTTCAACATTGGAAACACCAATCGATTCGACACCGAATTGGATGAATTCACGTAGACGACCTTTCTGCGGTCTTTCATAACGGAAAGCTGGGCCTAAATAATAGGCTTTATAAGGAAGATGTGCGGTCGCATAAAGTTTAGCGTTGACGAACGCTCTTATGATGGAAGCGGTATGCTCTGGTCTTAAAGAAATGCTTCTTCCACCTTTATCTAAAAAAGAATACATCTCTTTTCTTACGATATCGCTACCCCCACCTACAGAACGTAAAAACAATTCGCTCATTTCGATCGTCGGAGTCGAAATAGGGACGTAATTAAATCTTTTAGCAAGAGCGATAATTTCTTCTTCGCTCGCTTCATATAATGCCGCATCGACACCGATTAAGTCGTGCGTGCCTTTCAAGGTTTGATAATCCATAGATTTATTTTCCTTCTACCTTTCTTATTTTAATTCTAATCTTCACTAATTTCACTATCATTTAGTGAATTAAACGCGAAACTTCGTAGACGCTTGGAACGTTAAGTAGGACGTTATGAATATCTTGATATTCATGAGCATCCTTCACTAATATCTCAGCTTTAAATGTCGTCGTAAGCGTCTCAGGATGAAGTCTAGCGTCTAGATGATTAACTGGAACTTTATGCTGCGAAAAAGCAGCCATGATATCGACGAGTAAATTAGGGCGATCGCTCGCTTCGATGACGATGTCTAAAGGATATAAATTATCGCTTAATTCATCATTCCATTTCGCTTCGATAAGTCTTTTTTTATCGTGAGCGACATTAGGACAATTTACGCAGTGAATAGTAATACCTTTGCCTTTAGAAATGTAGCCGACGATGTTATCGCCAGGAATGGGTGAACAACAATTAGCTAAATTGATAGCGATACCTTCTGCCCCACTTATGATGACGCTAGATTTAGAATTGCCTTTAAAGGCTTTATTGAAAATAATTTTTGGTTTCTTTCTTAATTTTAAGAAATCTACGACCGCACTTGGAGCAATAGTTTTATTGGCGACGGCGACGTAGAGATCTTCGACATTTTCGAAAGAAAAATGTTCTAATACTTTCGATGAATTAAGCATCTCTTGCATCTTTGTTTCATCGACATCTCTTTCTTTGAACATTTCCAATAAAGATTGCCTACCTTTAGCGATTCTTTCATCTTTTAATAAAGAAGCGTTCTTTTTAGCGATAGCTTTTCTAATGTGTGACAAAGCGGAACTCGTCTTAGCTATTTTAAGCCAACCTTCATTTGGACCAGGCGAAGAGGAAGAAGTTTTAATTTCTACTACTTCACCCGTCTTTAAAGCGGTATTAAGTGGGACCATGACACCATTCACTAAAGCACCGACAGCTTGATCTCCGACGCGCGAATGAATCTTGTAAGCAAAATCTAATGGCGTGGCCCCATTCGGCAATTCGATAACTTTACCTTGTGGAGTAAAGACGTAAACATTAGCTTCGAAAATATCTTTAGTTAAATTATCGATATACGTTTTAGCGTCAACATTTTTTTCATCGCTCATAGAGACAAAGTCTCTAAACCAATAAAGTTTCTCTTCAATTTCTTTTTGTTCTTGCTTTGGATTATAGTTAGAACCTTCTTTATATCTCCAATGCGCGGCTACGCCAGTTTCCGCTACTTCATCCATTTCTTCCGTTCTAATTTGTACTTCAAAAATATTGCCGTCGCCTGAAACGATCGTCGTATGTAAAGATTGATACATATTCGATTTTGGCATAGCAATATAATCTTTAAAACGACCTGGTAAAGGCGTATAAACCGCATGAATTAAGCCAAGTATTTCATAGCAATTAATTTCAGTTTTAGTAATGATACGAAGGGCTAATAAATCATAAATTTCATCGAAATGATAACCTTTTTTAAAGATTTTTCGATAAATGGAATAAATAGATTTTTCTCTAGCTTCAATATTGAAAGGAATGTTAGCTTCAAAAATGATATCAGCGATCTTTTTCTTTAAATTGTTTAAAGATTTCGCTCTATTTTTCACTTTTTGATTTAATTTAGAAGAAATATCTCGATAAATTTCCGGTTCAAGATATTTTAAAGATAAATCTTCTAATTCGCTCTTAAGTTTAAAAATACCTAGACGATGGGCGATAGGCGCAAAAACATCTAATGTTTCTTGAGCGATGGCTTTTTGTCTTTCTTCACTCAATGCATCTAATGTTCTTAAATTGTGCAGACGATCTGCGAGTTTTATGATGATGACACGAATATCTCTAGCCATCCCTAAAAATATTTTACGATGGTCTTCTGCTTCAAAATCTTGGGCTTTACGATGCGATAATTTAAGTCTTTGAATTTTCGTTAAAGAATCGACTAAATTTGCGACATCTCCGCCAAACATTTTCTTTATATCTTCAACAGTGACATCCGTATCTTCCACTACGTCATGTAATAAGCCCGCGATGAGCGTTGCTGGACCCGCTTGATAAGAGGCTAAAATGTAGGCTACTTCTATTAAATGATGAATATAGGGTTCACCACTTTTTCTTATTTGATTACGATGTTTTTCTTCCGCGAAGCGATATGCTTTAGCAATATTTTCTCGATCTTTAGGATTTTGAATATATTCATAAAATACATCCTGCACATCTTGAAAAGTATGCATCGGATAGCCACCATTAGGTTTTAACACCTGCTTATCTTTTTCCATACGACTATTATATAGACTTCATTTTTCTTATTCAAAGAAAAAAGAGACGAGATTTGACTCTCGCCTCTCTTATTAATTGTTATTGTGCTATAAATTCAAGGTTTGATTAGGCAGCAGCAACGTATAGACGAATAGCAGCGACGTAGCCACGGTTCGTGACCACTAATGATAAATCGGTCGTTGCATCTAAATTCCAGCCTAAGGTGCTAAATTCTTCAGCGGTTAACGTAGTTGTACCTGCTGTTTTAGCAGCTGGACCATCTCGTGCGACGCCATTTATAGCAAATGTATCTTTAGCACTATCGTTCCATTTCACGCAATCGATTTCGACGCGAACAATTTCACGACTTAATGTGACATCAATTTTGCCTTGGGCAGAGCCGGTTCCAAATTTCAAATAACCAGTTGATCCTTGACTATGATAACCACCTGCACCACCAGAATACACTTTTGCGGTGTTTGTAACCGTTACTATTAATCCTGGATCATTGATGGTAGTTGCACTATCTATCAATACTTGTTGTAGAGTGGTTGCATCCATCTCTTGAGAAGTCGCAAGAGAAGAAAAATCCATTTCTACGAGAAGTTCGGACGCAACTGCAGCAGTTACTGTAAGATGAATGGTATCAGTAACAGTTGCGACGACTGTGGAAGTAACGGTAATGTCAACTTCGCCAGCAGCGACTGCGGTCACTAAACCAGTCTCGCTAACGGTAGCAATTTCATCGTTGCTAGAAGTCCAAGTCACATCATTAACGCATGGAGATGGAGTCCAAGCAAGATTAAGTTGTAAGGTATTACCTTGCATTAGGGAAGTTTCAGTATTGGTAATTTCAACCGCAGTTGGATTTGGTAAATCACCTTCCACTAAATCAGTGAGAACGATTGATGCATAGTTATAATAACCAATGAAATAACCTGTGACAGTATAAGGCATACCAGTTTCAATTTGATATGCACTAGAATCTAAGTAAACTGGTTCGATAGTAGTGTCAGAACCAGCAATGTTTAATGTATCATAATTGCCAGACTTACCAGCCACAGCTTCCCAAGTGTATTCTTTAACATCTTTAGTTGTGAATGCATCAGCAGTTTTCCAAGAATCGGCAATTTCAGCTGTTAATGGAGTTGGTTCTGGAATAACGATATTATGGGTTTCGCTAAGTTTAGTTACACTTGCAGGAGTTGATGCATCGTACTCCATTTGAAGAGCACCGTTATATGAATTTACACTTCCGGTTGCTTCAACATAATCGCCAATTGCGAACCCACTGACAAGATTTCTATCGTAGATATAAAGCGAGTCATCACCATCGGAAATGACAAGAGCGCTTCTATTCTTAGCGACCACTAATCCTCTAACGGTATAAACTTGATTAGCAGTTGTAACTTGGCTAATGTCATAATTACTTGGTGTTGGTGGAACATCTCCTCCGCCTTCACCTTCGTGAGAAACGTAGAGCATATTCACGACGTTTTGACCAGATGAATTGGTTCTTGTGTAGTTTACGTAACCAGTAACAGTATAATCACCAGTTTCTAATTGGACTGAACTTGGCATACCGAGTTCGATAGTTTTGGTAGCACCATCGACGTTAGCGGTATATTCGTATTCACTATGTTCAGAATCATATGTTGCAGTGACATGAGCGTCAACAGTAACTAAGATTGCTCTTGCTTGGTTAGTGTAAGCATCGACTGCAGCACCATCCCAAACGACTGG
>CASDXP010000012.1 GCA_949285455.1 uncultured bacterium
TATCACCTTTCTCATATGTGTATAACCTCCGTTATTAGATTATACATTTAGGACATTTTCCCTCGTAACTACTTAAGACATTATCACTTGGAACTTATAATAACGGTATCCGAGGATGAATAATTCTTGTAAAATCATTTATTTATATCTACAATATAATCATTCTTAAGCTCTAGTGGATGAAAACCTTTTCATTACTAGCATGAGGTAAGCGGTCGTTGGCCGCCCTTTTTGTTTGTGTAAAGATTAATTGTATTTTCTAGCAATAGTGTTTGTTAATTTTAATATTTTTATGCAAATTTCGAGTTGAACTTGAAAAATACTAAATTTTAATGTAATTAAAGGAAACTTATGATTGCAAGAACGATTAAAAAAGAAATTGTTAAAAGTGTCAAAAATCGCCCCGTTACTCTCATCACTGGTGCAAGGCAAGTGGGGAAATCGACTATTTGCTATGAGTTAAAAAACGAATTAGGCTTCGCTTATGTTTCTTTAGATGACATTCGTCTTAGAGAAGAAGCTATTAACGATCCGGAACTATTTTTAGAAATACATCGTTGGCCTATTATTATCGATGAAATACAACACGCCCCTAAATTATTCTCAGTCATAGAAGCGATAGTGAATAAACAAAAGATGGAAACCGGTTCTAATTATGGCATGTTCATCTTAATAGGTTCTGAAACGTACGAATTATTAAGTGGCGTTAGCGAATCTTTAGCGGGCCGCGTTTCAATTATTAGAATGTCACCTTTAAGTATGCGTGAGATAAAAGGACAAGAAGATAATATTTTTTCCTTCGATCCTTTAGTTTTAGCGAAGAGAAGTGAACAATTTAGTCTAAGCACTGACGAATTATTTAAAACTATTGTCAGAGGAATGTATCCTGAGCTTTATGCAAACGAAGAGTTAAATAGCGAAACATTTTATGCGGATTATGTCGCTACCTACATCGAACGAGATGTTTCTAAAATTATCAATTTAAAAGATAAATTAAAATTTTATAATTTTATCGAAGTATTAGCTTCACTTACAGGTGAAGAATTAATTTACGATAAATTAGCGAAAGTCATCGGCGTTAGCATCGATACTATTAAGGCGTGGATTAGCGTCTTGGTCGCGGGCGATATCATCTATCTTCTCGAACCATATAATGAAATATCTTTAATTAAAAGAGTAGTGAAAAGACCAAAAATTTATTTTAATGATACTGGTCTAGCTTGCTATCTAGCGCATCTTAACGATGAAAAAGTGCTCATGAAATCTATTTTCAAAGACCAATTTATTGAAACTCATATCGTCAATGAAATTAAAAAGACTTTTCGCAATAATGGGAGGAAAGAAAATTTTTATTATTATAGAGATAGCAATCAAAACGAGATTGACCTCGTCATCCTAGAGAATGGTACCTTACATTTCATCGAATGTAAATCTGGTATCAAATTTGATAAGAAAGATATCAAAGCGTTCAAGCAATTAGCAACTTCATCTTATCAAATTGGTTATTCCTTTGTAGTTTGTAATACACCTTCATTATATAAGATTGATGATTTAGTATACGCTATACCTATCTCTTCTATTTAGTGATGGAATATTTTTATAGAAAAAAAGAAGATAAGCTATTTTAAATTTACATTTTTTAAGACGACGAATCCTTTTTTCTTAGTCACTTTTTACTATTTACTTTTTATATATGCACGTTCATTAATGATGGAAAAATATTTATTTTAAGTATTAATTTTGAAAAATTTTACGGAATGAAAATTGAAAATTTCACCGAATGAAAATCGAAAATTTCACCGATTAGAGTTGATTTTATCATTTGATATATTAAAATATATATATAGAAAATTTATATTGTTTTGCTTCTATAGGGGAAAATATGAAATTAGACAATTATAAAACTAGAATTATTGATCGACAGATAAAATTATATTTAGAAATATTTGGCGCTATTTTGATTGAAGGTCCTAAATGGTGTGGGAAAACCTGGACGGCTAAAAATGTATGTAATAGTGAATTTTTATTAGCTAATCCGAGCGGAAATTTTAACAATAAACATATTGCGCTTTTAAACCCTGAATTGGCGCTTCTTGGTGAAAAGCCGAGGCTTATTGATGAATGGCAAGAAGTTCCTGCTTTATGGGATGCCGTTAGGGGAAAGGTCGATGAAAATTCTTCCAAAGGTCAATTTATTCTAACTGGTTCAGCATCAATTAACAAAAACCAATATATTCATTCTGGTACAGGGCGCATTGCGAGATTAAAAATGCGGACGATGTCTTTATTTGAAAGTGGTCGCTCCGATGGCAAAATTTCACTCGAAGATATTTGTTCAGGAAAAACAAAAGATGTCTATACTGGTGAAGTTAGCTTAAAGACACTTATCGATTATATTTTAAGTGGTGGGTGGCCAGGAGCGTTAAAATTTAGCAGTAAGCAATCTATCATCATCGCAAAAGAATATATTAATTCTGTCATCAATGAAGATATTTACAAACTAGATAATATAAAAAGAGATAAGCACAAAGTGACACTTCTTTTAACATCTCTTGCTAGAAATGAAAGCACGACTGTCACTAACGCTACGCTCAAACGCGATATTAAAGAAAAAGATTTAGATGACATTGATGTAGATACAATTGTGAATTATTTAAATTTGTTAAACGATTTGCATCTTATAGAAAATATTCCTCCTTTTGCTACAAAAGTTAGATCATCATTAAGAGTAAAGCAAAGCGAAAAAAGACATTTTGTCGATCCTTCTTTGCCATGCGCTATTTTGAATATGACAGAAGACAAATTGCTAAATAATTTAGACTACTTGGGTTTTTTATTCGAATCGATGGTAGAACGAGATTTATTGACATATG
The DNA here is from genome assembly GCA_949285455.1 of uncultured bacterium. Taxonomy (GTDB): domain Bacteria; phylum Bacillota_I; class Bacilli_A; order RFN20; family CAG-826; genus CALVUG01. Next base: position 2,874 of record CASDXP010000012.1, read on the forward strand.
TCGCTTCTTTTAATGCAAAACTATTTCATTACCAAGATTATAAAAATAATGAAATCGATGCAGTGATAGAATTAGAAGATGGCGAATGGTGTGCTGTTGAAATAAAACTCGGCGCTCATCAAATTGATGAAGCAGCAAAAAATCTTATCAAAATAAACAATGAAATAAAAAAAGAAGGCGGTAAGCCCGCTAAAACAATGCTCGTTATTTGTGGTCTAACAAACGCCGCATATAAAAGGGAAGATGGCGTTTACGTCGTTCCCATCACTTCCTTAAAAGATTAATTTTTAAATGATAAATAAATTTAATAATTCGTTCATATATTAGCAAATAACTTGAAAAATATAGTAAAATTGCTAATATATTAGCGTATGGAAGAAAAAGCATTAGAGTTCATTACTTATTATGAAGTACAATTAGAAATCGCCAAGCGATTCACTTCAATTAGAAAAAATAGAAAGATATCACAAGTTAGATTATCAGAATTATCTGGAGTAAGTTATGCTTCCATTAGAAGATTTGAAAAAACCGGTGATATCTCTTTAGCGTCTTTAGTTAAACTCGCTATCGCGTTACGTTTATACGATGATTTAAATAATCTTTTTAAAGTTCGTAAAGAATATAAATCGATTGAGGAAGTAATTAATGATCAAGAAGATTGATGTTTTTGCTAATAAGATTAAAGTAGGCACTATCGCTTTAACTAAAGGAAAACAAGTTGCGTTTCAATATAGTGAAGAGTGGCTTAAAAAAGGTTTTTCAATTAATCCCATTAAACTTCCTTTAGCTAATCAAGTTTTCATTTCGACCTCCCCATATTTTAGAGGACTATTTGGTGTATTCGCGGATTCTCTCCCTGATAGTTATGGCGAATTGTTATTAGATCGATATTTAAGAAAAAAAGGAATTGAAAGCAATTCCCTTTCACCTTTAGATAGACTTGCTTACGTTGGTGCTTCTGGGATGGGAATGTTAGAGTATATTCCAGATTTTAGTGAAAAACAAAACGATGAAAAGATTGATTTCGATTTAATTCAAAAAGAATGTAATGACCTTTTAGATGCAAAAGATGTTAAGCATATAGATACTTTATATTCTTTGGGTGGCTCTAGCGGTGGAGCTAGGCCTAAAGCACTTATCAAATATAAAGGTGAAGATTGGATAGTCAAATTCTCTTCAAAATTTGATCCTAAAAACATAGCTGAACTTGAATACATTTGTATGTCACTAGCGAAAAAACTAGGAATTAATATTCCCCAGATCGAATTAATTACTTCCAAAGAAGGAAATAAATATTTTCTTATCAAAAGATTCGACCGCTTAAATAATTGCAAGATTCATATGATAACCGCAGCAGCGTTATTAGAGTGTGACTTTATAGCCCCTTCTCTTGATTATAACGATTTAATCAAACTTACTAGAGTATTAACAAATAAAGATGAAGACGTTATTGAAATGTATAGAAGGATGGTTTTTAACGTCTTAATTGATAATCAAGATGATCATGCAAAAAACTTCTCATTTGTTTTTGATAATACAAAAAGAATGTATCGTTTAGCCCCAGCATACGATGTCACCCCGGGAAAAACCTATTTTGGTGAACACACAACCTCGATAAACGGTAAAGGAAAAGATGTTAGCGATGAAGATATGATTAAAGTTGCCATAAAAAATAAAATTGATGTTTCCATCGCTAAAGATATCATTGATAAATGCCATGCATTATTAAAATAAAACTGTTTCCCATTTATTTTTTTCATCTATCGACGCAAAAATAGCCAAATCCTTTGAATGTTTTTATGCAAATTTCGATTTGAACTTGAAAAAATACTAAATTGTCATCATTCATTAAATGTTTATTAACTTCATCTTATCAAATTGACCATTCCTTTATAGTTTGTGATACGCCTTTACTTTATAAAGTCGATGATTTAGCCGTATTAAAAATAGTATGATTCTTACTTAGACTAATCATAAAAATGTTTTTGGTGAAAATAAAATGCTGATAGTAGAGTGAAGGCTCACAATTAATATATTTAAAACGCTTGTTTTATTTTTAGATTTTACATGAATGGCACCATGTAAATTGGAATGTATTGGACACCATTTTCCGCTCTATAATCTTTTGTATGGATAATATATTTTTCTTTGATTCGCCTACTAAACTTAGAGCAAAATACATCCATCGATTTATGCGATCTATAATTTCCGGATTTGACCTCAATTGGACAGATTTTATTACCGGATGTAATCAAGAAATCAATTTCATAGAGATGATTTGAAGTCTCTCCATTCATCGTATAGTAAAACAAATTATTTCCCTTTGCCACTAACATTTGTGCTACCACGTTTTCATAAATATAGCCTAAATTTTTATCGAGCTTATTAGATAAAAGTTTGTTATATATGATATTATCTGTAAAATCTTTATCTCTGAATGCTAGCGTGATAAAAAGACCAATATCTGAAATAAATAATTTATAACGACTTATATCTTTTTCTAATGACATGCCGACATTTGGATCGCTCGCGTGATAAGCAACGTTTATAGTGAAAGAACTCAGCATATCGGGAATTAATTCGTAAACCCTATTTGCTTTTAATCCCTTTTTAGCGGTGGACAAAACATATCGTGAGGAGTTTTTGCTTAGACTGGCTGGTATTGAATCGTAGATAGATTCAGCAAGGCCAGTACGGTCAATTTTACTAAAATCCTCCTCATATAAATCGATGATGTCTCTTTTTACTTTATCGACGACTTGCAAATTATTACTTTCTAAAAATCTTTCTACAGCTTGAGGCATTCCACCAATTAACATGTATAAACGGAAGCTACGAAGAAGATTTCTATGTAAAGCGTTGCCGGCGGGCAACTTGTTCTTTATAAGAGATTTAATTGTATCGGCAGTTATATCGTTTCCTATGGCCCATAAAAATTCTTCAAAATCCATAGGATGCATAGAAATTTTATGTTCTTCACTGGGAATTAATATATCTTTTGTATTCTTTCTAATTGATAGTAATGAACCAGTTTCAATATATTTATATCTTCCATCTGCGACAAGATATTTAATCGCTTGTCTAGCTTTAGGAAGTAGTTGAACCTCATCAAAGATGATGACAGATTCTTTTTCATACAAACGCACACCGCTAAATTGTTGCAGCTTCAAAAAGAAAAAATCAAGGTCGTACATATCATCAAATAATTCGATGATGCTTTTACTCGCATGAGCAAAATCAATTAAAATGTATGATTTAAATTCATTTTTCGCAAATTCTTTGGCGATTGTACTTTTTCCCACTCGCCTGGCACCTTTGATCAATAATGCACATTTATCACTTTGTTCATTTTTCCACTTTAGCATTTCATCGTATATTTTTCTTTTGAATATTGTATTGGCCATAATTTGTCACCTCACATCATTATTTTACCCAAATCCCCATTCGATTTAAAGCAAATAATACCCAAATCCCCATTCGATTTAAAGCAAATAATACCCAAATCCCCATTCAAATTATATGAAATCATCCCCATTTCCCCATATAATTGATATTTTTAATAATATTTGGAAGAGAAAAAAACAAGAAAAGAAATTTTCTTATAAAGGATTAACTATAGATGAAACTATTGAACATCTAGCCATATTCATTTCCAATCTTTGGCAAATTCATGTTTTTGAAGAAGGAAACACTAGAACAATCGCGGTATTTTTTATTAAATATTTAAGAAGTTTAGGTTTCGATGTCACTAACGACGCCTTCGCTAAACATTCATGGTATTTTAAAAACTCTTTGGTGAGAGCTAATTACAACAATGTAAGAAAAGGAATCTTTGAAGATAGATCATATTTGATTAAATTTTTAAGAAACCTTCTTTTGGGCGACTCTAATGAATTAAGAAATAGATAACTTCATGTCTTAGAAATAAAAATAGATAAAGATAACGCTACAAGAGAATCAAAAATTCTTAGTGCAATTAAAGAAAACCCACATGTAACCTCTGAGCAACTTTCACATAAAATAGGTGTATCGATAAGAACAATTAAATCCGCGTTAAAAGGTCTAGAAACTTCTAATAAAATTAAAAGGATGAATGGTAAACGTTACGGTCATTGGAAAATTATATAAATCAAATGTAAATTGAAAATAACTTTTTAATACTATTAATGAAATTTTAGAAAAATTAAAAGCGACGAGATTAAATTTTCATTTTCTCATAGTTTTTCTTTGCCTAAATAAGAGTGTTTAATAGCGGCAAACACTAGTGCTACACTTTGCTTTCAAAATCTTTCTTGACTACGGGGGGGGGGTATTAGTTATTATTCAATATCATAAAATTACTTAACAGAAAAGGAGGAATTGTTAATGTTAAGGAAATCAACATCCATTTTAGCACCTCTTGCGGGTCTAATCGCAATTGTAGGTGCTGGTTTCTCAGTTTGGTACTTTGATGTCGCGGACATTAATAAAGATGGACCAACTATCTCCACCGAAGTTACTGATAAAGTCACCTATGGTGAAATTACTGTCACGACCACTGACACTCTTACCTTAGTGTTAGATCAAGGCGGTATCGCCAATGCTAGTGATGTCACCAAAGGCATTTCTGTCGTCGGAGCGGATGATTCCCCAGTCGCAAGTATCGTTGCACAATATGATGCTGGAACGCATTATGAAACGATCGTCGATGGTGGCTTAAATCCAACTATTACGACCACTATTACCATCAGCGAAGGCTTACGTGATTATGTGACCGTATCCGATGGCGATTTTCTTGCCGGAACAGCTGGTGTCTTTACAAGAACTTCAACCTTTGCCGCTCAAGTGACCGATTTAACTATCGATTGTTCGACCACGGATGAAACGAACGCTTTATTTAGCTATGTTACTGGTATGAAGCCAACAACTTCTGAAGCTTATGATACGATGGTAGATACAGTCACAGCTGGTACAGTTACTATCGCTTATAGCGTTTCTTTTGGCACCATTCTTTAATTTCAATCTTTTAATCTAAGACGATGCCTAGTAACGAAGTAGCAAATATCGCCATAGGTGTTGCTATTGTCGTCGTCATATGCATTGCTATTACATTTACGATTTTATATTTTGCATACGCAACTTATAAAAGAGCCCACATTAACAATGGGCACGAAGATGAAAAGATAAAAGCAGCGATGACGGGGGAAGAATATGTTCCCCCGAAGTCGCAAAAGTGGGCGACGAGATGGCACAACTTTAAAAAGAAGTTTAAATCTTCTAAAACTAGTAAGAAAGTAAAAGAATCTGAGAAACCTATTTCTTACCTAGTGGAACTTAAAAAAGAAGAGAAGAAAGCTTCTATTTTTAGAGTGCTCCATATCGTAGCTTTTTCTTTAGTGTCCCTCATCTTAGTTATCGTCTTAATCTTTTCTAGTTTATATCGTGCGGGAGGGCAAGTGCTCTACATTAACGGGTCCGCATTATTAACCATTCAAACTGGTTCGATGGAAGAAATTCACCCTAATAACACTTACATCGAAGAAAATAATCTCACGAATCAAATTGATCGTTTCGCTTTAATAGGTGTGGACAAAGTAAGAGAAGAAAGTGATTTAAAACTTTACGATGTCGCGGCGTTTAGTCATGAAAACGTCATTTACGTTCACCGTATCGTCGATATTAAAGTCGATGAAGAAGGCGTTACTTCTTATACCTTTAGAGGAGATGCGAATGCTTCTTCATTAAGTTTTGAATTAGATGTGAAGTTCGAACAAATTCTTGGTGTTTATAATGGCTTCCATAACGTGTTCTTAGGAGCGATGCTCACTTATTTACAATCTAATATTGGTATCATTTCTTTATGCGCTGGCATCTTATTTTTAATTAATTTAGAAGTACAAGAAGATTTAATTAACGCGACTTATAAGAAAAGGAAGAAATATATCGCTAGAAATTTAGATTTAGAAAGGAAAAGACAATGAGAAAATTATTGTTTCCTTTCATCCTTTCTTTATGCGGTGTAACTTCGATCGTAGGAAGTGGTTTTTCAGGCTGGTTTTTTGAAGACGAATTAATGAACGCAAATTTATCGAAAACGCAAAATGTTTTTGTAAATGTCGAAGATAAAGCTAGTTTCGGCACATTCCAAATAACCGCGCCTGATTATCTAATTTTAGAAGAAGGGGAAAGTATGTACGATTTAAAAGATGGCATTAGTTTTTATCGTACGTGGCCGAATGAAAATGTAGCGAATTATTTTGAACTAGAAAGAAATGATGAATTAATTATTACGTTTAATGAATCAACGAACGTCGATTTTAATTACGTTTTGAAATTAAAAATCGAAATATTTGGTTATAAAATTGGTGAACGAAGTATCTTAGTATTCGATGATTATTATCTTGGTTTGAAAGACGAACAAAATTATATTAATTTTGAACAATTTAATGGTCGTTATGATAGTTCAACTAAAACGCTAAGTTTAAATATGAATGATTACATTCAATATGCTTCTTTAGATATTAAACCTATCACCTTAGAACAATTCACCGCTTTAAAAAATGCTTTAGAAGCGAGCGAAGGACAAAATTATGTCGTCATAACCGCAAGTGCGGAAAGGGTTAATTGAAGATGAAGCTAAGGTTATCAAAAATAATCATCGCTATTTTATCTTTATTCGTTCTTGTTCCCACGAGCGCATACGCTATTTTTTATTTTGAAAATTATAGTGAAGAACATCATGTCGATACTGGCGTAAGAGTAGATGATATTAGAGAAAATTATACTTTCGCTAGCGAAAGAGAAGAACTCCCAACATATGATGTTTATTTCTTTCCAAGCGTCTTATATTTAACAGATGATTATGGCTCTAATCCGGAAGAGGATGGCTACTTATTATTCGATCCTGAAAATCCCCATCAACTCGAAGTAGTGGGTGGTTCTAATACTGTCAATAATTACATCGATAAGATAAGTCAAAATAATCACTATATGCCTTCGGATGAGGCGGATCATAATTACGATCCAAATGTTATTTACAATCAAACTCTTAATGCTCTAGGAAGAGATTATGGAAGCCCGAATGACGGGGATGTATTTACTAGTGATGCAGGGGGAAGACTTCCTCGTAATTTATCACGTTACGACCGCTTTGGTTATTGGCCTTCATTAACGTTAGAAAAAGGAAGATATTTACCCATCAAGTTTGAAAACGTGCAGCAACTTTCTTCTTATTTATTTAATTATTTCATCGAAAAACCATTTTCTGATATGAACGATCAAGAAAATTGGTACAACTATTATTTTGCCGCTTGGACGTATCGAAAAGTCGCAAGTGGGGAAAATATGGGTCAAGACCCAATTAACATTGATCATGATTCAAATGATCCTATCGAAATTCAATATTTTAGAAATAGAGACTTGCATTTAACCTTCGATGTGGCGAACAACTTAGCGATGTATGCGGATGAAAATAATGTCGTAAGACTTTATCCTTATTTCTCTAATGGCGTTTCTTATCCTTATCGCGACGGCAACAATAACTTCCATTATAGCGGGGATGGGTTTAGAGATTCAGTTAAGATTGTTGGAAAAACTTACGAAGATCAAGTCACTAATCACGACTGGGCTTTCGTCTTCGACCCTAATTCTTATGGAAGCCCAGGCACGACGAGTATTTTTGATTCTCCCGGTGCCCAGAATAACCGTGTAGCGATTTTACAAAACGTTTATCTAGATACGTCATATAATTTTCAAATTCAATTTAGAACTTACATGCCTAATAATGGTGACGATTATTATCGTTCAGGCTGGATCAACTCATATACTTTTCATAATAATAATCAATTGACTAATGTCATTAATACTTACGGACCTGGAATTTATAATTTATATCTTTTCGTCGGCAATTGTGGCGATAATTATGAAAGCGACTATTCATATTATGAAGACGATTTAAATGATTATAATATTAATTCCACATACATTAGCAATACTTTCCTTGCTGGAAGGAATTTAATTTCGCTCGGTAGGGCTTGGGGTGATGATCCTGATGAAAATTCCTACGTCTATTGGGTAAGACCTACACAATTATTCATCGAAAAATCAGTGAACATTAAAATGATTGAAGGTATCGATCCAAATGGCGATGTTCCCACTCAAACATTCGACGCTTATCCTTTAGCCTACAATTTCGTAAGAATTTCCGATAGTGGATTAGAATCAAATAATCGTTACGTCTATTTAATTAGAGATGTCAATTTAGGTGATAATCAGGGGCAAAGTTTTCAAATAAGACTTTCACAATATTATACGAACATTACTATTAATAACCCCTCTAGTAGCGTAACTTATAATAATGTAAGTTTTGAGCCATACGGTGAATACTTTACTTCTTCTCTCATGGGAGGAGAGCTAATCTTTAATGTTATCGAACATTATCATATTTATGATTTCATCTTAAAACAAACAGACAATACAACTTATGAACTTTACGCCTCGAGACATACGAACTTCTTCGTCAAACTTTTTAGTCAAGACGTCGATCACGATAGCGACAAAATGGCGATTCATGAAGGAGTGGATCACTTGTGGATGAATACTTATGCTTCAAATCAAATAATTGATTTAGATGATACTTCCGATACGAACATTAGCCTAAGACAAGCGATCATCGATGGCGTTAATAAAAAAGGCGGAAGTAGGCAAGATTACGTCGTTTTAGATCATGTGACAAGAAGCGTCGTCGCACATTTCGATACGAACGGTAATTTGGTTTTTAATACGAGAAGCGTCGTCAAAAATTACATTTTCTTCATTTGCCACATCGACAATTTAGAAACGTATCTTCAATGAAGAAATAAGTTTATTTTTTATCGTTAGTAATAATAAATCGCAAAAAAGTAGAATTTTCCGGTTTTTTGCGATTTTAGGAGGTAAAATGATTAAAAGAGATTTTTGTTTAAATCAATTAATTGCTAAAAGACATTCTTCCAAAATTAAAATCATTATAGGATTAAGAAGAAGTGGAAAATCTTATCTTTTAACGAACATTTATAAGCAACATTTGCTTTCTCTTGGGGTAGAAGAAAAGCAAATTATTATCATTTCACTAGATGACGAAGAAAATGATGCTTTAATTAAAGTTCCTAATTCATTTAAGAAAATTATGGTCCTTAATAAACCCTTCCTTTCTTATCATGATGAAAAAGTGTACTTTTAATTTCATTAGAGGAATTTATATTAAATAAAGATAGCTTAGATTTATAAGTCTTAATTTCAAAATAAAAGGCCTTAGAAACACGTCTAGGGCCTTTTTTAAGCAAGGATGATAAATTATGCGTTAGGAGGGGTTTCGCCTTGTGGAAGGAATTTTGCGATGATACCGAGAACGACAACGACAACGACAACTATCGCAATGATAATGATCCATTTTCTTCTCTTCTTCTTTTTAAGCGTAGCGGTCGCTTCTTCAATCTTAGAAATTCTTGCTTGTTTATCATTTTGTCCTCTTTTAACAGCTTCGTTTTTCGTCAAGACATCGATCGCGGGTAAATTAGAAAGAGTTTTGTTCGCTAAGTTGGCTTTTAATAAATTTAAGGAATTTTGAATTTCTGCAATGCTACTTAGAGTAGCCCTTCTAATTTGAGTGCAGTGAGCTTTAACATTTGGACTCTTATCTAAGATGTTATTGAAGATGTAAACTCTCACCGCGCTTTGCACTTGTATATCATAACTATTCGCTTTGCCATCTTTGTCGTAATAAGAAATCATGATAGTGTGCAAATCAGTCTCACCACTCGTACCGCGCAAGCCTCCAGAAGCAGTATGCGTAACATTCATATCGATAAAATTTTCAAAAGGACAGACGAATTGTTCCGCGTCATCGAAGACGAACCCCAAGGTTTTATTATTATCATCGATGAAGAAATAACATAGTAAATCAGGTTGTAAATAGATAACTTTGCTATATTGTGAAGCGTTCGTCACATTTTCAAATCTTTTCAAATTATCTTTATAAACTTGATCGACGTCATATTTATCTTTTCTTGCCTTCCCGTTATTGATGTAATCGTGATCGATATCAGCTTGTTCTGGATCTAGAGTAACATCACTTACGTAGACGTCACGATACGTCTTTTTAACTTCATTAGAGGTGTTATAAGTAATGTCTTTCTTATCATCTAATAAGACATCTAATGAGACGTTGAAATAAAGCGCCATTTTCTTGAGTTTTTCAATGTCGGGGATAGCTTCACCACTTTCCCATTTAAAGACAGCCTGTCTAGATATATCGAAGACGTTCGCGAGTTCTTCTTGTGACATACCTTTTTGTTTTCTTAAATTCATAATTTTGTCTGCAAGTTTCATAAATTTCTAAACTCCTTGTTTTGTTAGCCTTATTGTAAAGGAAAAGTAGACACTAAAAAAAGTAACTGCTGGTTAAAAAGTTGTTAACCATCACTTTACATTTTGCCATTTTTTAAAGAATTTAGTAATTTTTTATCATAAAATGAGACAAAATTGTTAAAGAATGATGAAGGGTGATAAATAGCTAGATTCACTCATTGAGTAAGTAAATAAATATTCATCTAAGAGTTAAAAAAGTGTAATTTAAATAAACTTTTTCATATAAAAAAATAACCTATAATAAAACAGGCTATTTACGTGATTCTAGTGACCACCCTCTTATCAAAACGGCGACTTTACATTATCCACTAGTGAGCATTCATCCATTCGAAGATGGGAGTGGAGTGTTAAAATCTTATTTTTTCATCGTAACCATAGCGATTAGAAGATACTTTCTTTCCATAAAATCACCATATCTTGCACCTTTTTACACCTTTGCTATTATCTAATTTTCAAAATGATAAGTTGTACTTATCATATGTTTTTTTATTTTATTAAAATTTAAAAATTATTAATGGCATTAAAAAAGCTGCCCTTTAGAAATGAGTCTAACGAGCAGCTTTTAAGTGTTAGTGTAAGACGATTAGAAACAATTATTTCTTTTCGTGTTTAATGTGTGCTTGTGCCGCGGCAAGACGGGCGACAGGAACACGGAATGGCGAACAAGAAACGTAATCTAAACCAACTTCTTCAAAGAAGTCGATGGAGACTGGATCGCCACCTACTTCACCACAGACACCGAGGTGTAAGTGTGGGTTCGTAGATCTTCCTTTCTTAGAAGCCATATCGACTAATTGGCCAACACCTTTAACATCGATCGTTTGGAATGGATCTTGTTCGAAGATTTTAGTTTCATAATATTTTGGTAAGAACTTACCAGCATCATCACGGCTAAAGCCGAATGTCATCTGGGTTAAATCGTTCGTACCGAAGGAGAAGAATTCAGCTTCAGTTGCAATTTCATCTGCGAGTAAGGCCGCGCGTGGGATTTCAATCATCGTACCGACGTGATAATGTAATTCAACTTTTGCATCAGCAATAATCTTATCAGCGGTTTCGGTGATGATGTTTTTCACGAACTTAAATTCTTTAAGATCTAAGGTTAAAGGAATCATAATTTCTGGTTCGATCTTCTTACCTAAATCTTTTTGTGCCTTAATAGCCGCTTCGATAATAGCGGTGGCTTGCATTCTTGCAATTTCTGGATAAGAAACGTCAAGACGGCAACCACGGTGACCCATCATTGGGTTGAATTCATGCAAGTAAGCGATACGGTCTTTGATGACAGCAACACTTGTATTAAGTGCTTTCGCTAATTCTTCAATCTTATCTTCTTCTTGTGGTAAGAATTCGTGTAGAGGTGGATCAAGTAAACGTACGTTAACGTTTAAACCGTCCATCGCCATATATAACTTATAGAAGTCATCACGTTGATAAGGAAGAAGTTCTGCTAAAGCAGCTTCTCTACCTTTAGTATCATCAGAAAGAATCATCTTTCTCATGTGGAAGATACGATCTTTATCGAAGAACATATGTTCTGTACGGCATAAGCCAATACCTTGTGCACCAAATTTCTTTGCTTGGATAGCATCTCTTGGCGTATCAGCGTTCGCACGGACAAGTAATCTTCTATTGGCATCAGCCCAACCCATTAAGCGACCGAAATCACCGGTAAGTTCAGGTTCAACTTTCTTGACATCGACGTCATAGACGTAACCTGTCGAACCATCGATAGATAAAACGTCTTGATCAGTAAATGTTCTATCGCCAAGTTTAACCGTACGCGCTTCTTCATCGACGACGATAGCGGAGCAGCCAGCGACGCAGCATTTACCCATACCACGAGCGACGACAGCAGCGTGAGAAGTCATACCGCCTCTCATCGTTAAGATACCTTCTGCGGCAACCATACCTTCGATATCTTCAGGCGAAGTTTCCGCTCTTACTAAGACAACTTTTTCACCTTTTGCGTGTCTTTCCGCTGCTTCTTTAGCGTCGAAACAAATCTTACCAGTAGCCGCGCCTGGGGAGGCTGGTAAACCAGTAGCGATAGGTTTGATAGCTTTTAAAGCCGCTTGATCAAAACTTGGGTGTAATAAAGCATCTAGAGATTTTGGTTCAACTCTTAAGACCGCTTCTTTTTCATCGATGATACCTTCATCCACTAAATCGCAAGCAATCTTTAAGGCTGCATTAGGAGTTCTCTTACCATTTCTTGTTTGTAAGAAATAGAGTTTACCGTCTTCGACGGTGAATTCCATATCTTGCATATCTTTATAATGGTTTTCCATCAATTTAATAGTTTTGACAAATTGGTCATAAACTTCTGGCATTCTCTTTTGTAATTCTTCGATGTGAAGAGGAGTGCGGATACCAGCGACGACGTCTTCACCTTGTGCGTTTGGTAAATATTCCGCGAACACTTTCTTTTCACCAGTAGCAGGGGAACGAGAGAACGCTACGCCTGTACCGGAAGTTTCGCCCTTGTTACCAAAGACCATCGATTGAACGTTGACAGCGGTGCCCCAGGAATAAGGAATGTTATTCATCTTACGATAGATGTTCGCGCGTTCATTATCCCAAGAACGGAAAACAGCGGTCACGGCTTCAATTAATTGAACTTTTGGATCTTGAGGGAATTCTTCGCCGAAGACTTTTTTATAATAAGCCTTATATTCTTTCACTAAGTCTTTAAGTTCTTCTGCGGTGACTTCAGTATCGAGTTTATAACCTTTTTTTTCTTTGAGTTCATCGAGCATCTTATCCATGTCAGTGCGTGGATGACCTTTAGCGATGTTTGTGAACATCAAGATGAAACGACGGTAGCAATCGTAAGCGAAACGATCGTTACTTGTTTCTTTAGCTAAGACTTCAACAGTCTTATCATTAAGACCAAGGTTAAGGATGGTATCCATCATACCTGGCATACTGACTCTTGCGCCGGAACGAACACTTACGAGCAATGGTTTGTGATCGCCACCGAAAGCTTTGCCAGTTTCATTTTCGACTTCCTTGATAGCAGCGAAGATATCTTTCACTAAATATTCTGGAAGTACTTTTTTGTTCTCGTAATAAAGAGTGCATGCTTCAGTTGAAATGGTGAAGCCTTGTGGGATAGGAACCCCAATGTGGGTCATTTCAGCTAGACCCGCACCTTTACCACCGAGGAGTTCTTTGCCTAAACCATAGGCATCTTTGAAACTATAGACATATTTCTTTTGTTCCATGTTTTTCCTCCATTCATGGTTTCATTTCGTTAAAGGTGATAATTTCTTATCACACCAAAAGAGATTTTAGCAAATTTCTTTGGCTTTTACTATATTTTTATGTGCGTGTGTGATTAATTACACGTCGCTAAAAATTGAGTATATATTAATTAATCGTGCATTTTCCCATTATTTTCTTGTTTACCAAGCAAAAAATGCATTGCATCAACAAAATGTTTTGACCAGAAATCTTCATGATGAATTTCTTTGGTGTCCATCACTAAGGTGACCTCATTTTGTTTGTAACCGTGACGTAATAAATATTTGTAAGCAGTGTAAGTGGATTCGATGAAAAGGTGTTCAAAATCTTTTCCTCCGACGAGCATCGCAATGTTAACTTTGTAGTTTGGATTAAGTTTTATTACATCGTTTAAAAATGTTCTTAAGTTCGCTTTATTCATCAAAAATAAAGCTGGAGAAAAAGAAAGTGCGCCTTTGATATAAGAAGCTTTATAAAAAGCTGCATAGAAAGTGATAAGGCCACCCATGGAAGAACCACCAAAGTAAGTATGATCCCTATCTTTTAGCGTTCTAAAATGTTCGTCGATAATTGGTTTTAAGGTAGTGAAGAAATAATCGAGAAATAGTTCGCCACAATGCTCTAATTCATTCATCCCTTTGATTTGTCTTCTCACAACTTTGGCGATAGAGGGGGTCATTTCCGCAGCTCTTGCGCTACTACTTTTAGGGCAATCAAGACCGACGTAAATTAAACCATCGTAACCTTCTTTCATCAAAGTGTGATTATGCTCATCGATGTTCCATTCGCCATAAGCGCTTAAATATTTATCGACGAGATTTTGTCCGTCTGCCATATACATGACAGCGTATCTTTTATTTTCATTTTGAAAATAATCATCTGGCACGAATACCCTTACCATCCTTTTTGGTTCGATAGGTAAAGGAGTGTTCATTTCCGCTTCATAAAGATGACCATACTTGATGTTATTTGGTCTTTTAGTGTGTAGTTTAAATGGTCCAATATTTTTTAAATTCATGTGTCACTTACCTCTTCTTCTTCGTTCGTTCTACCTGAGAATTGAGCGTTATATAATTCCGCATAGAATCCATTTTGGGCTAATAAAGATTTATGATTGCCCTTTTCTATTATTTTACCTTTATTCATGACAAGAATCATCTTCGCACCTTTGATGGTCGATAGACGGTGAGCGATAATGAAGGAAGTTCTACCTTCCATCATCTTATTCATCACTTCTTGAATTTCGACTTCCGTACGTGTATCGACACTGGAAGTGGCTTCATCTAGAATGAGCATTTTAGGTTTAGATACCATCGCTCTTGCAATAGTTAGCAATTGTCTTTGGCCTTGCGAAATATTCGTGCCATCTTCATTGAGCATGAAATCGTAACCACCCGGTAAAGTTTTAATGAAGTGGTGGGCTCTTGCTTTTTTTGCGGCTTCGATAACTTCTTCATCGCTTGCATCTTGTCTACCATAACGAATGTTATCTCGAATTGTTCCTTCGAATAGCCACGTATCTTGTAAAACCATACCAACCGCGCCTCTTAAGGCTTTTCTTGTGTAATGTTTAGTATCGATACCATCTAAGATAATTTCACCTTTATCAATTTCATAGAAACGCATTAATAAATTGACAATTGTTGTTTTACCTGCGCCTGTTGGTCCGACAATCGCGACACTATCGCCAGGATGAACTGTAAGATTTAAATCTTCAATTAATGGTTTATCTTTGTTATAAGAGAATGCCACATCTTTTAAAATCATTTCACCTTTGATATTTTCTTCGCTATCAATTGCGTCTTCTAAATCAGGTTTTTCTTCCTCTTGATCTAAAAGATCATATATTCTTTCACCCGCAGCGACGGTAGATTGAATTGTGGAAGAAATTTGCCCAATATTTTGGAAAGGTTGTTGAAATAGATTTAAGAACAAGAAGAAGGCGACCATATTAGCGATATCATCAAGTAAACCTCCGACGACACAGACGAAGACGAAACCTAAATTAGAAATAAAGCGCATGCTAGGGAAGATTAAAGAAGATAAGAATTGTGACCATCTATCAGCTTTAGTCAATTCTTTATTAACAATTTCAAAATCTTCTTTCGTCTCTTCTTCCATGTTGAAAAGTTTAATAACTTTATAACCGGAGAAGTTTTCTTCGGCAACGCCTTCGAGTTGCGAAAGTTTCAAACGATATTTGGCGAATTGTTTTTGGGCTTTAATCGCAATCATGACAGTCACTAAAATTGTCACTGGTAAAATTGCAAAAGAAATGAGCGCAAGTTGCCAAGATGACACAAGCATCGCAATGACGACAGCAATAAATAAAGAGATAGAATAAATTAATTGATTAATAATTTGTCTTAAAGATTGGGAAATAGTATCTACATCCGCTGTTCCTCTCGTTAGTATCGTTCCATACGTATGAGCGTCAAAGTAAGAAAGCGGTAATCTATCTAATTTATCTCTTACTTTAGCTCTTAGATTGTAAGCGTATTTAGCAGCGATGCTAACGATGATAAAATCTGCAACCCAGTTGAATAATGCACTAGCGACATATAGACCTAACATCGTACCAAAAGCAAGGAAAGTATTGCCCCAGTTAATGCCTAATATACCTGTTTGAGCATCGACGATTAAGATTTGACCAATTAAATAGTCTTCAGAAATGGTGTTACGTAACACTATTGGAGTGATGACTGTAAATATGGCAGATGCAATAAGGAAGATAGCCACAATAATGAAGAGGGGGTATTGTGGTTTAAAATCACCTAGTAATCTTTTTAAAGATTTTCTAAAGTGTTGAGGCTTAATAGCATGTCCCATTTTTCCACGTGGCGGCATCTTATTCACCTCCTTCTAAGACGGCTTGACCCATCTTCATCGTCTTTTCAATTTCATCAGGATCAAGTTGCGATAACACGATATCTAAATAAGCAGGGCAAGTTTTTAACAATTCGTTATGTTTGCCTTGTCCGACAATTTCACCATCGTGTAAGACGATAATGTTATCAGCGTCTAATATCGAAGAAACGCGTTGGGCGACGACGATCATCGAAGCATCACCAACATAATTTTTTAAAGCTTTTCTCAATTTAATATCAGTTTTAAAATCGAGAGCGGAAAAAGAATCATCAAAGATGTAAAGTTCAGGTTTCTTCACTAGAGCACGCGCGATAGCGAGTCTTTGTTTTTGTCCCCCAGAGAAGTTTTTACCACCCTGTGAGACTTTCGCACTCATGCCCTCTTCTTTTTTAGAAACAAAGTGGGTCGCTTGGGCGACATCTAAAGCCTCTTTAATTTCTTCATCACTAGCGTTTTGATTACCAAAAAGCATGTTATCTTTGATCGTTCCAGAAAATAATAAAGCTTGTTGAGGGACGAAACCAATCATATTTCTTAAATCTTTCTGTAAGTAATTTTTAACGTTAATGCCATCGAAAGTAATCTCACCTTCAGTGACATCATAAAACCTTGGAATTAAGTTAATAATCGATGATTTGCCTGAACCTGTCGAACCAATTATTGCCGTCATTTCCCCAGGTTTTGTCTTAAATGAGATGTGATGTAATGTAGGATCTGTCGCATCTGGAAAAGTGAAAGAAACATCTTTAAATTCCACTTCACCAAATCCTTTTTTCTTGTTGATAGCTTCAGGATCCGCTAGTTCATCTGTCACAGTGTTTTCAGTTTCAAGAATAGCGTTTATTCTTCTAGCGGACACTTGTCCTCTTGGAATCATGATAAGGATCATTGCAAACATCATGAACGACATCATAATTTGCATAGTGTATTGTGCGACGACCATGATAGTGGATAAATCCGCTAGAACGCCTTGTGGATCTAAGACTAGCACGCCATCAAGTCTTGCAAATCCAACGAAGAAAATTCCAATATAGGTCATATTGAATATGACAGTAATGATTGGCTGCGCTACTGTCATAATTCGTTCAACTTTAATGGTAATGCTTTTAACTTGATTATTAGCTTTAGCAAATCTTTCCTTTTCATAATCTTGTTGATTAAATGCTCTTACGACACGAACACCTGTCAGTTGTTCACGCATGACGATAGTTACTTTATCGATAGATTCTTGAATTTTCTTAAATTTAGGAATAGCGATGATGCAAAGTAAAATAACAGTGAGAATAATTAATGGAATAGAGATAGCTAAGACGACCGCTAAGAAAGCGTCCGTGGTCAAAGTCATGATGACCGCCACAATTAAAGTTACAGGCGACATGACTAAGGTACGAAGAGCCATCGTGGTCGTATCTTTGACAGTTTGAACGTCACTTGTAAGTCTAGTAAGTAACGTAGAAGTTCCAAAATTATCGTATTCAGCAAGAGAAAATTCACTTACTTTTTCATAGATGCTACTACGAATATTCTTAGCTTGTCTTGAAGTCGCATGGCCGATGAGTAAGCCAGAACAAACTGCTAAAGAAAGAACCCCAATCGATATAGCGATCATGATGCCACCTTCAAACCAAATTCTATTTACAGCATCAGGAGCGCCGCTTTGAACAATTTGAGTAATTTCTCCCATCTTGTCAGTGAGAAGAAGTTGACAATATGCTTGACCTGCGACCATCGCTAAAGCGATAAGTACTTCCCACCAAGTATTTTTAAAATATTTGAATAGTTTTAACATAACGATACATCACCTACTTTGTTAAAAATAAGTTCAAGATTGTATTGACGCTTGGAAGCATAATTTTTTTATCTTGATTTTTAATTGAAGAATAAGCTAGCCCGCTTAGCATCGAAGCGAAAGCCATAATTAATTCTTTTGGGTCGCACGCAATAATTGTTCCTTCTTTTTGGCCTTCTTCGATATAACGATATAAAGCTCCAAAAATTGTTTCAGAATGCTTTGGCTTTTTTAAATTTAATGTTTTTTGAAAATGAATATTCAAAAATAAATAAAGATAATAAGTGGATTTATCACGCGCGGCAATAACAGTTAAAACATCGATTATTAATTCTTGAATTTTCGTTTTAGGACTTAGACTCTCATCAACTTTAAAGGGATGTTTTGTATCTTTGGCGAGTTCTAATAATTCCTTAAAAATTTCTTCTTTACTTTTAAAGTAATGATAAAAAAGAGAATGAGTCATTTTCGATGCTTTCGCAATATCATCAATTGTTACAGCATCGTAGCCATTAATAGCGAAAAGCTTCAAAGATTCATCTAAAATTGTCGCTTTTCTTTTCGCTTTGATAGCTTGAACTTGTTCACGTGTATAAGGCATGTCTTCTCCTTTCGTTGACTAAACAGTCAACAAAGATATTACCCAATATAGACTAATTAGTCAATAAAAAAATGAAGATTAAAATATTTATTAACAAACTTCGATAATTTGCTTATTTTTTCTAAATGAAAGTAGGGTAAAAAAATGTGAACGTAATTAATTATTTAATGTAGTTTTGTTTTTACGTTTAAGATAGAGCTTAATGATTAATTTAATTAAGTAATGTAAGCCAATTGTTAAAACGATACCTATGATGAGACCTGCGATAACGTCGGTTGGATAATGTACTTGGAAATATAGACGCGAGAAGGCAATTAAGATCGCTACTACAAAAGAAGCGATACCTAATTTGCGTGAATAGATAAAAATTGCAGTCGCAGCTGCAAAACTAGCGCAGGTGTGGCCAGAGGCAAATGAATTTTTACCTGGAAGTTCACCAAAACCTAATAAGGAAGTGCCATCTGGTAAAAAGAAATTTAAAGGAAATGTTAAAGTTGGATCAACCGCGTAAGGGCGTGGTCTTGCTACGAGAGGTTTCAAAATTAAATCGTTAAATAAGCCTGAGACTAAAAGAACACTTAAGATACAAAGTATGCCCGCTTTGCGGTATTTTTTGGAAATTGCTAAGACGACACCAACGATAATCCATATCGCTCCCATGTCACCTAGGATGGTGAAAATACCAAAGAATCCGCTTAAGAAATCATTGACTAAAAAATCGTTTAAAAAATGTAAGAAATCTAATTCCCATGGCATGAAGAATTTTCCTCATCGACTTTTTCTTGTTCTTTTTTTCTGCCTAATCTTACGAGCATATAAGAACCTACAATGGCAAGAATGAAAACAAGAATTCCTACATAAATTTCCCACTGTCTATTTAAAAGGCTAGGATAATATGCCCAAACATCATTATTGATGAATAACGCTACGATGGAACCGGCGACGAAACCTATGATGCCATACATCGTTCCAATCGCATATTTTTTAAGCAAATAAGACATGACCTTAGCGACGCTAAAAACACCGATGATGAAGCCGATACCGGCACAAGCAACGATACCAATCGTCGGGCCAATATGAGTAAAATCTAGATGCATGATTTCATCTAGCAAGCCTAAAATTGGATTATAAAATCCAATAGTGATTAAAAAAGCTGAACCACTGACGCCTGGGATGACGACAGTCAAAGATAAAATAAAACCGATAGGAATCATGACAAAATATAGCCAGACGGGGAATTCAATAAAGGGTTCATTAAAATCGAATTTGCAAACGACTGATAAGATGCCTAACCCGACTGAAACGATAAAAGGAATAATAAAAATTAAGATGTAAATTGGTTTAAATTTTGAAGATTTAACACTGTCGAATAAACCAGGCATGCTACCGACGATAAAGCCAGCAAATAAGCAAATGATAACAAATAAAATATATTCCATCGCTAAGTTCAATGGGATGATGAGAGCGGCGACGCAAATGATGACGCCTAAAGCGATAGGAAGAAGATAAAGAAACGATTCTTTAAACTTTTTAAAAATGTTAGAAATAGCGTTGATGATTTTATCATAAAATTTGAAGATGACAGCGAGGGCGCCACCAGAGATGCCAGGGACGATGAAGGCTAAGCCCATCGCAGCACCGCACAAAACATTAATTAAAAATTCTTTAAATTTTTTCATGTGATATATCTTACATTATGTTCAAACATTATTTCAAATTATTTAAGATGTTTTAATTCGATTTTATAAATTTAATTTTGTTGAACACTAGTTTGCTTAGCAATTTTAAAAATTATAAACAATGTTATAATTAAGTCATGCTTTTAATCGTTGGCTTAGGAAATCCTGGGAAAAAATATGAAAAGACGAGACATAATGTCGGCTTTATGGCTTTAGATTTATTCGCTGAAATAGCAAAAATCGATGTCGATAGAAATGATTTTAAAGGCCTTTATGGTAAAGGAATTGTTTTTGATAAAGAAGTTATTTTACTTAAGCCACAAACGTTTATGAATTTATCTGGGGAAGCTGTTTTAGCTGTTGCTAATTTTTATAAAATTAACGTAGAAGATATTATCGTAATTTACGATGATATGGCAATTGAGCCAGGTCATATTAGACTTAGAGAAAAAGGTACTTCTGGTGGTCATAAAGGTATACAAAATATTATTGATTTATTAGGCACGAATGAAATTAAAAGAATTCGTATTGGTATTGGTGAACCGCCCTTTGATGCAATCGATTTCGTTCTTTCTAAGCCGGAAGGGGATGACGCTATTGCGATTGATCAAGCGATAGTAAAAGCAAAAGATGCCCTCGTGGAATGTTTAAAAAATGATTTTCATCATGCGATGTCAAAATTTAATGGTTAGAGGTGAAGTTTTATAAGTTCAATTATCGATTTGATTGAAAAATATGTAGATATCACCCCCTCTAAAAATTCTAGAGGGCGTTTTGTCGTGGATGATGGCATTGTTTCCACTCTCACTTTAACCTCGCTTTATTTAAAAAATAAGGATAAATATGTCGTCTTAACTTCTTCTTTATTTGAAGCTCAGAAAATTTATGAATCTTTATCTCGTATCATCGATGAAAAAGAAGTGCTATTTTTTCCAGCGGATGAATTGGTGAGACTCGACGCCTTAGCGATGTCTAAAGAAATGGAAGCGGAAAGGCTTTACACCTTAGCAAAATTATCAAACCTAAACCATTTCATTCTCATCACTAATCTCGCTGCGTTTAAAAGATTTTTACCTAGCCAAGAATTGTTCGATGAACAAATTATTCGTCTTTCGCTTCACAAATCTTATGATTTAAATGAACTTAAAGCTAGGTTAGTGAAAGCTGGTTATAGCCGCGTCAACAAAGTTGAACAATCTTTAGAATTTGCCTCTAGAGGCGATATTTTAGATATTTTTCCTATCGATCAAGATAAGCCTATTCGTTTAGATTTCTTCGATGATGAATTAGATGATATTCGTCATTTTGATGTCGCAAGCCAAACTTCTTCTGGACATTTAGATGAAATTGATATTTTACCTGCTTCATCTTTTTTATTAACGGAAGAAGAAAATGCTTCAATTGAAGAAAAAATTAAAATTATTCTAGATAAAGATTTAACGATTATTAATCCTGCTTATAAAGATAGTTTAACTGAAAAAGTACATGAAGATATCGAAAAATTAAAAGGAGAGATTAAACCTTTAAATTTATATCGATACATGTCATTTTTACAAAACGAGCACTATACCTTAGCGAGTTGGTTAAAAGATGGTTCACTCATCTTACTTAAGCCTAATCAAATTGCCTTATCAAATGAAGAATTAGAAAAAGAAAGTCAAAGATATTTAGATGAATTAAAAGATGAAGGAAGATGCATTTCTCATTTATCTTTATTTCAACATTATGATAAGGCGTTAGGCAAATTAAAAATAAAAAATAGCCTTTATACATTTAAGGAAAATGAAGAAGACCGCGTTAGCCCTCTTATGTCACTTCATGGTTTAGTCTATCATGGCGATGATCATATCGCGATTATCTCATATTACTTAAATCAAGGTTATAAGATTGCTTTGTGTTTAGATAATGAGACGCAAGCTGCATTAATTAAGAATGATTTAGAAGAAAATAATCTTACATATCATGAAAGTGATATAGCAATTGAAGAAGGAATAAACATTAATCACTATTCTATCGACGAAGGGTTCATCATCGAATCCAAGAAAATCATTTTCTTATCACCAGAAGAATTATTTCACATACGTTCACGTAACAAACGTTTTACTTCGAAATTTAAAGAAGGCAAAATCTTACAAAGTTTTGAGGATTTAAAACCTGGCGATTACGTCGTCCACGAACTTTATGGTATCGGTCAATTTTTAGATATTACGACACTTAAAACACCGCGCGGTCATAAAGATTTCATCCACATCCAATATCGCGGAGATGATGTTTTATATGTCCCTCTTGAAAAATTTAAATTAGTAAGAAAATATGTTGGTAAAGAAGGTTATGTGCCTAAGCTCAATTCTTTAAATATGAAGGATTGGGAAAAGACGAAAAATCGTATTAAAAATCGCATTACTGACATTGCTGAAAAGTTGATGGTCATATATGAAACTAGAGCAAAAATTCCTGGCTATGCTTTTAAGCCCGATGATGAATTTATGGAGCAATTTGCCGCGAAATTCCCGTTTAATTTAACTATCGATCAAGAAAAATCCCTAGAAGAAATTAAAGAAGATATGGAAAAACCTAGCCCAATGGATCGTTTACTTTGTGGCGACGTCGGCTTTGGTAAAACCGAAGTTGCGTTCAGAGCAGCATTCAAAGCTATTTTAGATCATAAACAAGTCATCTTTATGTGTCCGACGACGCTATTAGCAAGACAACATTTTGAAGTAGCGAAATTAAGGTTTTTAAATTTCGGTGTGAGAATGTGTTGTATTTCTCGTCTTACTTCCAAAAAAGAAATGACACAATATTTAAAAGATATAGAAGAAGGGAAGATGCACTTAATTATTGGCACGCATCGCTTACTATCTAAAGAAATTAAATATCATGATTTGGGTTTACTTATCGTCGATGAAGAACAACGTTTTGGCGTCGCTCAAAAAGAGCAAATTAAGGCCTTGCACGCAAATGTTGACGTTTTGACTTTAAGCGCAACGCCAATTCCAAGAACCTTACAAATGTCATTAGTGAAATTAAGATCATTATCACAGATCACAAGCGCACCACAAGAAAGAAGTCCAATTCAAACATACGTCATCCCGCACGACGTCAAAACAATTAAAGAAATTATTGATAGGGAACTTTCTCGCGGCGGCCAAGTTTATTACATTCATAATGATATCGCTTCGATTTATGGTATTGCCCAAAGGCTAGATAATTTACTTAAAAATAAGAAAGTAGCGGTCATCCACGCCAAGATGGATAAAAATGAAATCGAAAATGTCATGAATGATTTTTACAATGGCCAAATTGATGTTTTAGTAGCAACTTCTATCGTCGAAAACGGAATCGACGTTAGCAATGCGAATACAATTATTATCGATGATGCCGATCATTTCGGCCTAGCGGACTTATATCAACTAAAAGGTCGAGTGGGTAGGGGTGCGCGTATTGCTTACGCCTATTTACTTTATAAACCACATAAAAATATGACTGAGTCCGCTGGTAAAAGACTTAAGGCGATACAAGAATTTACTGAACTCGGCTCCGGTTATAAAATTGCTGAAAGAGATTTGCTCATCCGTGGGGCGGGCGATATCTTAGGAGCAGAACAAGCTGGTTTCATCGATTCTGTCGGCATTGATTTATTCGTGAAACTATTAGAAGAAGTAGTGCAGGAAAAACAAAATAATATCTTAGAAACTACAAAAGAAAATATCGATGAAGTAGAAGTTGATGATGCTTACGTACCTGAAAGTTATGCAATCAAGCCAGACAAGTTAGAAATTTATCAATTTATCGATGATGCGAGCAGCGAATTAGAGTTAAAAGAAACGAAGAAAAAAATTATTGATATTTATGGTCGTATTCCTGATGAAGTTGAATTGCTTATTAAAAAAAGAGAAGTATCCATCTTAGCGAAGGATGAAGCGATTAAACGTATGAAAGATTTATCTAAGTATGTGGATGTCTATTTGAATCCGAACTTTTATAAAATTGAGAGTGCGGGTTACCTTATCTTTAAAAAGATAACAGAATTTGATAAGATGAAAATAGTAACACCTACGTTTGTCAACCGTGAAGTGATGCTAAGAATTGATAAAAGTTTCGAAAGTTGGCTCGATATTTTAATCAAATCACTGAAAACTGTCATTAATATTTATAAAGAACATAAAGGAGAATTTGAAGCATGAAAATTGATTTATCACTACTTAATAGTTTAGATAAGAGCAAAACCTATCTTCTCGCTTGTTCTTTTGGCCCAGACTCGATGACGTTATTTGATATTTTATTAAAAAATAAATTCAATTTTGTCGTCTGCCACGTCAATTATCATCACCGAGAAGAAGCAGAAAGTGAAGAACTTCGTTTAAGAGCGTATTGCGATCAAAAAAACATTAAATTTTATTTGTTTAATGCTTTTTACCAAGTTGATAAAGATGACAATTTTCAAGCGTGGGCTAGAAAAGAAAGATATGAATTTTTTGCTTCAATTTATAACCAAGTTGGGGCAAATGGTATCTTTGTTGCCCATCAGCAAGACGATTGTATCGAAACGTATTTAATGCAGAAATATAAACATAAAATGGTGGCGTTTTACGGCATTTCACCCTCTACAACTATATTAGGAATGAATGTTTATCGTCCTTTGTTAAATGTTTCAAAACAAGAAACTTACGATTATTGTGAAGTTAATGATATTCCTCACACTATCGATTCTTCGAACCTTTCGGATGAATATGAGAGGAATCGTATTAGACATCACGAAGTTGGACCGATGTCAAAAAAAGAAAGAGAAGAAGTTTTAAAAGAAGTCGCCCTTTTAAATAAGAAAGCGGACGAATTAAAAAAGAAATGTGACGAGATGTTTTTTGATTACGAAGTTTTAGAGGTTGCGAAATTAAAAACCTTAACGCTAGAGGAATTAAAATATGTCGTCTATCGTTTTTATTCTCGCAAATTGACGCCTGCCTTTTTTAAAGGGCAATACGTCAAAGAAGTAGAAAAAATGATAAATTCCTCCAAGCCTAATATTCGTATTAAGTTAGGCAATGAGATTTATATTCAAAAAGAATATGACGAGGTGCGCATTTTCGAACAAAAAGACGTCATGCCTTACACCTATTTTATTACTGAACCTTGTATTCTTGACGTTTCTCATTTTAAAGTAAATCTTCTATGTCAAAAAGCTAAAGATCTTATTAAGCTTAGTGATTATCCTTTAGAAATTAGAACTTCTAAGATGGGCGATCAATATCAAATTAAAGATTATTTTGTCAAAGTAAGAAGACTATTTATTGATTGGAAGATGCCTACTTACTTACGTAAAAGATGGCCTTTAATTGTTGGAGCAGATGGAAGAATTATCTACATCCCACGATATAGAAAAGACTATAAAAAAGTCGAAGAAGAGATTTTTAGTATCAAATAAAAAGTAAAATTCTTTAAAAATGAAACGGCTTAATATATCATATACGCATTACGCGAGCATATTATGTCCATGCATAAATTGTCTTAGTTAAGGAGGAAAATCTATGAATCCAACACCGAAACCTAGAAGAACAGCAAGTATCATATCAGGGATAGTTATCGCTATTTTATTTGTCGTCTTAATCTACTTTATGGTCAATGGTTTAAACCAACCACTTAGAGTTGCCAAATCGCAATTCAAACGTTTTGTTGACGAATATAATATCACTGAAGTTTACGTTACAGATTACGAACAAACAGTTACTTATATATCTGGTTACTATGATGATCCAAACACTCCAGAACCAGAAAGACGACCATTTGAAACTACTTTACCATATCATGAATTTTATGGTTCGTTCGCTTGGAAAAACGATGAAACTGGTGCGGTTGAAACGTTAGAGATGAACCAATATCTTTACGACGAAGTTATCGCTAATAAAGATATCTACACTGGCGCAGGTATTTATAATAGCAACAACCCTTACGTCACTAGTTGGTGGGATCAATGGGGTCCAACTATCCTTATGCTAGGCATTTCTATTCTCATCGTTTTCTTCTTGTTCTCAAGATTATCTTCTTCTGTCAATAACTCAAATAAGACAGCATTAGATTTCAATCGTTCAAGAGCAAAAAGAGAAGATTCTTCAAAATATCGCTTTAGCGATGTCGCTGGATGCGATGAAGAAAAAGCCGAGATGCAAGAAATTGTACAATATTTAAAAGAACCGAAAAAATTCTCTAAATTTGGCGCGAAATTACCTAAAGGTATTTTATTAGTGGGTCCTCCTGGAACAGGTAAAACGTTACTTGCTAAAGCTGTCGCTGGTGAAGCAGGCGTCCCATTTTATTCCATCTCTGGTTCCGACTTTGTCGAAATGTTCGTCGGCGTCGGTGCGGGACGAGTGAGAGATATGTTTAGAAAAGCTAAACAAACTGCACCTTGCTTAGTGTTCATCGATGAAATCGATGCAGTTGGTAGACAAAGAGGCGCTGGTCTCGGTGGCGGAAACGACGAAAGAGAACAAACCCTCAACCAACTGGACGTCTTAGATCCAGCCTTATTACGTGCTGGTCGTTTCGATCGACAAATTACTGTCAATCTTCCTGATAGACAAGGAAGAGCTGATATCTTTAGAGTACATTCAAGAAATAAGAAACTCGCAAGCGATGTCGATTTCGATGCAATTGCTAAAAGAACTGTTGGTTTCTCTGGCGCTGATATTGAAAATATCATGAACGAAGCCGCTATTCTTGCTGTACGTAATAACGAAGAAGAAATTACTGTCGCAGACATCGATGAAGCTATCGATCGTCGTATTGCCGGCCCCGCTAAAACTTCACGTTCATTAAATGAACATGAAAGAAAGACGATCGCTTTCCACGAAGCTGGCCACGCTATTATTGGTATCAATTTACCGTATAGTGACAAAGTGCAAAAGATTACTATTATTCCACGCGGTCGTACAGGTGGGCACGTCTTAATGACGCCTGAAGAAGATCGTTTCTTGATGACTAAAAATGAACTACTTGCTCGTATTGTTGGCTACCTCGGTGGTCGTACTTCTGAAGAAATTTTCTTCCAAGATGTTTCTACAGGCGCTCAAAACGACATTGAAGTAGCGACACGTATTGCACGTATGATGGTTACCGAATTTGGTATGTCTTCCTTAGGACCTATCCAATATGAAAAAGATACTTCTAGCGTCTTCTTAGGAAGAGATTATACTTCTTCGCAAAAGAACTTCTCGACACAAATTGCTTATGAAATTGATAAAGAAGTAAGAAAAATTATCGATGAATCGCATGAAAAAGCACGTGAAATTATTACGAAAAATAAAGATGATGTCATCTTACTTGCCGAGACTTTATTAGACCGTGAAACTATCACTGCAGAAGAGATTACTATTTTACTTCGTGACCGTAAGCTTCCACCTAAAGTTGTCATCAAACATACTCCAGCTCAACTAGATGGTGTTGAAGAAACAAACGCTCAAGAGGTCGTAGATCAAAAAGCAACGGAAGAAACGAAAAATCCTTCCTCTAATGTGACTAAGGAAGTAAGTCCAGAAGACGAAGAAGAAAATAAAGACTAATTCGTGTTTGAAGGGGGAGCCATTTCCCCCTTTCTTTTAAATTATGTGGAAGATTAAAAATTTAGAAATTAATTCGCATGTAGTTCTTGCCCCAATGGCAGGAATTACCTCTAGCGCATATCGTAAGTTTATGCGTCGTTTTGGTGTGGGTTTAGTCTACACTGAAATGATTTCTGATCACGGTATAGTGTATAAGAATGAGGAAACCTTGTCTTATTTAAAAATCGAAGAAGAAGAAAGTCCTATCGCTATTCAAATTTTTGGCGGAGATAAGGAATATTTATTAAAAGCCGTTAAATATATTGATGAACATCATGTTCCGCACGATTTAATTGATATTAATTTAGCCTGTCCTGTTCCTAAAGTTACTAAATCTGGAGCGGGTTCAAAGATGCTATTAAATTTAGATTATTTAGAAGAATGTATGCGTGAAATTGTCGAAGTTTCTAAGACGCCAGTATCTGCCAAAATTAGATTAGGATTTGATAATGAACACATTAATGTGTTGGAAGTGTGCCGTATCTTAGAAAAAGTTGGAGTTAGTCTCATTGCGGTGCATGCAAGAACCGCAAAAGAATTATATAGTGGTGAACCTCATTTTGAATTGATTAAGGATTTAGGTAAGAACTTAAATATTCCTTTAGTGATAAGTGGAAATATTTTTAGTGTCGAAGAAGCAATAAAAGCGAAGGATATCACTTGTGCAAGTGCGGTTATGGTCGCTCGTGGTGGAGTGGGTAATCCTGAGTTAATTTCATCATTAAATCATTATTTTGAAAGCGGGGAAATAAGTTATAGCCCTAACATAGTTAGGCAAAAGAAATATTGTCTAGAATTTGCTAGGCTATTAATCGAAGAAAAAGGTGAAAATAAAGCTATGCCTATTTTAAGAGGCTTAGCACCTAAATTTTTCTTTAAGATGCCAAATATTAAGTTGTTTAGAAGCGCTCTAGCGGAGCATTTATCAACATATGAAGATTTAAAGATAACTCTCGACAAATATATTCCCGATGAAGATTGATTATTCTTTATAAAAGAAGCAAATTAACGTAAAATACTTGCGCGAGGTGAAAAAATATGGAAGAAAAACGTAACGATCAAGAATTAGCCCGTATTGAAAAAGTACAAAAACTTATCGATTTAGGAGTAGAACCATTTGGTTCAAAATATGAAAGAGACGCAACTGCTGCAGAAATTAGAGCGAAAGTTGCTGATAAGACTAACGAAGAATTAGATGCTTTAAATTACCGCGTGAAAGTAGCGGGACGAATTATGGCCATTCGTAGAATGGGTAAAGCTTCTTTCATCAATATCCAAGATAAGTCTGGGCGCATACAAGGTTACATTGGTCTAGATGTCGTAGGGGAAAAATCTTACGAAGTTTTTAAACTTGCTGACATTGGTGATATCGTTGGCCTAGAAGGTCGAGTGATGAAAACTAGAACTGGCGAACTAACAATTAGAGTCGATCATTACACTCATTTGTCTAAAGCCTTGAAACCTTTTCCTGAAAAATTTCATGGGCTCACTGACGTCGAAGAAAGATATCGTCGACGTTATCTTGATTTAATTATGAATGAAGACGCAAAAAGCGTTGCTATTTTAAGGCCTCGTATTATCCGATCTATTCAAAAATATTTAGATGAACGTGGTTTTATGGAAGTTGAAACTTCCATTCTTACACCTTCTGCTTCTGGTGCGGCGGCAAGACCTTTTATTACGCATCATAATTCTTTAGATAAAGATTTCTATCTTCGTATTGCTTTAGAACTACCTCTTAAAAAACTCATCATCGGTGGTTTAGAAAAAGTTTATGAAATAGGTCGTAATTTTAGAAATGAAGGAATGGATACAAAACATAATCCTGAATTTACGATGATGGAAATTTATGAAGCATATGGCGATTTATATTCGATGAAGGAATTGATCGAAAATATGATTCGCAACGTCAATAAAGAAGTTACTGGCTCTTACATCATGCATTGTGGTGAAAATGAAATCGATCTTTCTAAACCGTTTAGATTTGTTTCAATGGCGGACTTGGTGAAAGAAAAAACCGGTGTTGATTTTACTAAAGAATTAAGCTTTGAAGAAGCTAAAAAAGTAGCAAAACAATGGAATATTACCTTAGAAAAGCATGAAAATAGTGTAGGACATGTCCTTTCTAAATTATTCGAAGAATTATGTGAGAAAGAACTCATTAATCCAACTTTTGTTTATTCTTATCCAATTGAAATTTCACCGCTTACGAAGAAAGGCAAAGATCCTCGTTTCACTGAAAGATTTGAACTCTTTATCAATGGAAGTGAACTCGCAAATGCGTATAGTGAATTAAATGATCCTTTCGATCAAAAAGATAGATTTATCAAACAGATGGAAGCTAAAAAACTTGGTGATGAAGAAGCCGAAAGTATCGACGATTCATTCATCGAAGCAATGGAATACGCTATGCCACCAACTGGCGGCGTTGGCATTGGTATCGATAGACTTGTCATGCTCATTTTAAATAAAGCATCGATTAGAGAAGTTATTTTATTTCCAACGATGCGTGATAGATAAATAAAATTGGTCAAAAATACCTATTTTTTACGTATTAAGTAAGTGTGAACACGTTTCTTTTTTCGTTTGAGATTTGCTACATAGATGCAAGCGCGTGTTTACATAAGTAATTATATTTGCTAATATATTTAACGTTAGGCAAAACTTTTTGTCTCTCTATCGCTTAAAAAAATAAAGCGATCAAATTGACCAAAGGGAGGTGTACAGATGAAAAAATATGAGATTATGTACATTCTAAAGGCAAGCTTAAATGAAGAAGACCGTGCCGCCCAAATTAAACGTCTCGAACAACGTTTAACCGATAATGGTGCACAAGTAGTCAAGACGAATGAGTGGGGTTTGAGAACTCTCGCTTATGAAATCAATCACGAAACGAAAGGCTACTACGTCGTCCTCAAAATTAACGCTCCTAAAGAAGCACTTGACGAATTCTCTCGTCTTACTCGTATCGATCCAAACGTCATACGTTATCTCATCACTGTCGATCAAGACTAATATAGGAGGTATTAATCTATGATTAATCGAATCATTCTCGTCGGGAGACTAACCCGCGACCCAGAACTTCGCCGTACGAATAACGGCTTATCAGTTGCGACATTCACAATCGCTAGCGACATGAGAGGTAGACAAGCGGATGGTCAAAAAACTACGCTATTTATTACTTGTACTTGTTGGAACACGACCGCTGATAACGTCGCTAAGTTCACTCATAAGGGTTCCTTAGTGGCCGTGGATGGACGTCTTACACAAAGGACGTTTGAACGTCGCGATGGTGGAAAGCAAACTGTCAACGAAATTATCTGTGATTCCGTCCAATTCTTAGAACCACGTTCTCAAGAAGAAGCTATTGCTTCTGGAATCGATGATGCACCAGGCTACGCTCCAGACCCAGAAACGAACGATGATCCTATTGATGTTACGAACGACGACTTACCATTTTAAAAACAATCATTGATTAGAAAGGTAAAAATATGGCTTTTAAGAAAATTAGACCACGTCGTAAAGTTTGTCATTTTGACAAGAATAGAAAAGCACCTATCGACTATAAAGATGTCGAATTGCTTTCTAAATTTATCACTCCAAGCGGAAAGATTGCTTCCCGTCGTAGCACGGGTACATGCGCTCTTCACCAACGTGAACTCGCAAGAGCAATCAAAAACGCTCGTTACATGGCCTTACTCCCATACGTTAGTAACGATTAATTAAGGCTTAATTTGGCATTTGAAAATAAGTGGCTCCATGCGAGTCACTTTTTTATTATTTTTTAAGCCTTCGATATAATACTTCATTCATTTTTATAAAAATGTGATGGTATATTATACCAATTGCTTCTTGTTTAATATATAATATAAACACTATGTCAAAGAAATTACGTGAATTTAAAATATTTGCTTTCATCCTTAACGCATTAGAAATTGCTTTCTACATCCTTTTTATCATCTTTTATCATTTCAATATTTTTAACACTCAATCGTCCATTCAATCACCAATCTATATTGCCATTATCGGAGCAGGGCTTGTTCTCATCGATTTAATTTATCTTTGGTTCTGTTTAGTAAGTCTTACAAGATCGAAACAAAAATCGAATTTAAAGGCTGCTGAAATTATCGGCTCTGACGTTCAAGAAGCTTATAACTTTGGGATGATTGGTTTAGTGGTTATCGACGATAACAATATGGTTTTATGGTCGAACGAATTATTCAGACAAAGACAAATTAATATCATCGATTACAACATTTTCGATTGGCAGCCTGAATTAAGAAAACTTATCGACTCTAATGAAAATGAAACAGTGAAAATCGATATTAATGAACGTAATTATGAAGTGAAATATCTGTATAATGCCGGTCTTTTCATCTTTAAAGATGTGACGGAATACGAAGAAGTTTTCAAATATTCAAAAGAGCAAGCACCTGTCATCGGCATCATTATGATCGATAATTATAGTGAGACGAGCGATAATCAGGAAGATACAAATGATATTGTTTCTAAAGTTAAAAACGCTATTTTTGAATACGCAAAAGAATATGATGTTTTGCTTAGACGTTACCGTAGTGATGCTTACTTAATTCTATGCAATTTTAAATCGCTAGAGCAAATGCAAAATGATTCTTTCTCGCTTCTCGATAGAGTGCATGAATTATGTGCGAAAGAAGATACACCTTTAACTCTTTCGATTGGTATCGCTCACGACTTCCCTGACGTCAATAAGCTTTACGATATGGCAACTTCAGCCTTAGACATTGCGATGTCACGTGGCGGTGACCAAGTGGTCGTTTCTAAATACGGTAGTGACCTAGAATTCTACGGTGGCAAAACTGCTGCGCAAGAACAACGTAACAAAGTTAAAGTGCGTGTCATGGCCGACTCTTTATTAAGTTTAATTAAAGCTAGCTCTAATGTCGTCATCATGGGTCATACGATGATGGATATGGATGCTTTAGGATCTTGTTTTGGCATTAAAGCCATTGCTGATTATTGTCACAAACCTTCCATTATTGTCTATGATCCTAAACTTACGGAAAAGAAGACGCGCAATGCTCTCATCGCTTCATTTACACGCGAAGAAGTGCAACGTTTAACTATTTCTCCTCACGATGCTTTATCTCGCATTAAATCTAATACGTTACTCGTCGTCTGCGACGTTCATAGACCAAATATGACGATGGCTCCTAAGCTTTTAGAAAAAGCGACAAAAATTGTCGTCATCGACCATCATAGGCGAGCGGAAGATTTTATTGAATCACCAGTTTTTAGTTACATTGAACCTAGTGCTTCTAGTGCTTCCGAATTAGTGGCAGATTTAATCTATTATTCATCCACTAATCCGCGCATCGAACTACCGAGTGCTTATGCAACTTTGATGTTATCAGGTATCTTTTTAGATACGAATTATTACAAATCTAAATCTAGCGGTATTCGTACATTTGAAGCTTCGATGATTTTAAAAGAATATGGGGCGGACAATTCTCTTGCGGACGATTTCTTAAAAGATGAATTCGAAGAATATTCTTTAATTACACGTATCATCGCGACGATGAAAACGCCATATTATGGTATCGTCTACTGCGTGAGCGATCCTAAAGATATCATCGAAATTGCTACTTTAGCAAAAGTGGCGAATAGATGCATGGCTTTAAAAGGTGTAAATGCATGTTTTGTCATCGGCAACACTGGCGAAAAAGAGACGAGAATTTCAGCGAGAAGCGACGGCACCATCAACGTACAATTGCTCATGGAAAAGATGGGCGGTGGAGGTCATTTCACTGGAGCGGCTGCCGCTTTTAGAAGTTCATCACCTGCAAAAGTAGAAGAATCATTATTGAATGTTTTAAGTGAATACTTAAACGATGCACGTTTAGCAGAACAACCCAAGAGTGGTAGAAAGGATTGAGTAGATGGAAGTCATTTTACTAAAAGATATTAAAAGCCTTGGTAAGAAAGGCGATATAAAGAAAGTGAGCGACGGCTACGCTCAAAACTTTTTAATCCCACAAAAATTAGCGGTCAAGAAGACTGATGAAACGCTTAACGCTAAGAAGCGTGAAGATGCAAAAATTGCCAAAGAATTAGAAGAGAAGAAATTAGCCGCTATCGAATTAAGAAGAGAATTAAATGATAAAGTCGTCGAATTTGACGCTAACGTTGGTCAAGATGGAAAGATGTTTGGCTCCATCTCTTTAAAACAAGTAGAAGAAGGCTTAAAAGAACAATTTGGAATAGTCGTTGATAGACGTAAAATAATTGACACACCTGCTTTAAATTCGATTGGTTATCACAATGTCAAAATTGAATTGTGGAAAGGAGTAGTAGCGACTTTTAAAGTGAATATTAAGGGTCGTAATAAATAATATTTATGCCTAGAAGAAAAGATATTACTCCCGTTCCATCATATAATACCGAAGCAGAACGCGCCGTGCTCGGCGCAATGCTACGCTTTAAAGATGCTTATATTGACGTTTTAGGTTCTTTATCTAGCGAAGATATCTATCCTCTTAATCGAGCGAATAAATTAGTGTTTGAAGCGATCGAAAAATTAGCGGAAAACCGTGAGCCAATCGACATTAAAACGACGACAGATCAACTTATTAAAAATAAGAGTATCGATGAAGTGGGTGGACCTGAATATTTATTTGAATTATCTGATGCTTCTTTGGGCTTAGCGAACTTAGAAGCTCATATTAAAATTGTCAAAGATCACTCCTCTTTAAGAAAATTTATGCACGCCATTCAAGAAGTGGAAAAAGAATATTATGAAGAACCAATTGAAAATATTTCCGATTTTATCGGAGCGGGCGAGCAAAAAATAAAAGATGCTTCTAAAACACGTCGCGTCGAAGATTTTATCGGCTCAAAAGAACTTGCGGAAAGAGTTTCAAAAAGTGTCGAAACAGTGCGTGCCGCGAACGAAGATAACGTTACAGGTATCACGACAGGTTATACGCGTCTTAATTATTTGACGCATGGCTTCCAAAAAGGCGAATTAACAATTTTAGCCGCTAGGCCTAGCGTCGGTAAGACCGCACTATCTTTAAACATGGCTTTCTTGGCCTCTAGAAAGGCTAATGTACCAGTCGCTTTCTTCTCGCTTGAAATGAACGCTGATACAATTGGTCAACGTCTTGCTGCAGCAAGAAGTACCGTGCCACTCGATGCCATCATCACAGGTAAATTGACTGATAAACAAAAAGCTCATCTTTCTAGTGGCTTAAAAGAATTAGCGGATACGAAACTTTACATCGATGCGACTGCGAATGCTTCGCTTATGGATATCGTCGCTAAGTCGAGAAAATTATATGCTGAACATCCTGATTTAGGATTAATTGTCATCGACTATTTAGGTAAGATTACTAACACACAAAAATTTGAATCTAGACAAGTAGAAGTTCAATATACCGTAGGGGCTATTAAAAACCTAGCTAGAGAATTACAAGTCCCAGTCCTGCTCGTCACACAATTATCAAGAAAAGTTGATGATAGACCTAATAAAAGACCAATTATGTCAGATTTGCGTGAATCAGGTATGATTGAACAAGAAGCTGACGTCATCATGTTCATTTATCGTGATTCGTATTATGAAAATCAAGGTGTGACTTCTGAAAAGAAAAAATATCGTAATATGGATGAAGATGAAAAACGCACTTTAGCGCAGGAAGTAAGTGAACGTGAAAAAGAAAAGCAGATGAATTTAGCAGAAGGGGTCGTACCTGTTGAAGTAAGCGTCGCTAAAAACCGTAACGGTCAAACTGGCATTGCACCTTTACTTTTCTACATGAAATATGGTCGCTTTGATAATCCTTCTAGAGAATATGAAGAACAAATGATTAGAAATATTAATAGCGAGGATGAATAAGTGTGGAAATTTATATTTTAGCCTCTGGCTCAAAAGGCAACGCAACACTTATAAGTGATGGTCGCATCACTTTTATTATCGATTGTGGTTTGAGCAAGCCTGACTTGCAAAGAAGATTAGATAAAACACCTTATACATTCGATGATATTTCTTTTGCTTTATTTACTCATGAACATAGCGATCACATCAAAGGTGCGGGCGCATTTAAAGATATAGTTAGATACGCTCCAAGCGGAGTGATTGAAAAAGGCGAATTTGATCGCACCGTCGAACCTAATAAAACCTTTAAAGAAGGTAGATTTAAAATTACTCCAATTAAAACAAGCCATGATACACCCCATCTAAGCGTGGGCTATATTATCGAAAATAACGGCGAATCCCTGTTATATTTGACTGATACTGGGGCAATTTTTGAAGAAGATTGGCCTAAATTAAAAAATTTAAATTATTACATTATCGAATCTAATCATGACGTTAAAAAATTATTCATGACGAATAGACCGCCTGAATTAATCGCACGTATTTTATCTGATTATGGTCATCTTTCTAACGAAGATAGCGCACTTTATATGTCACATTTTGTTGGTACGAGCACTAAGCTTATCGTCTTAGCGCATCTTTCAGAAGAAGCCAACACTCCTGAACTTGCTCTATCAGCTTATCAACGCATCTTTTTAAAAGAAAGAATTCATTTCGATTTATCTAAAATCATCTGCGCGAAGCAATGGGATGTGACGATCGTTAAAGGCCATGAAAATTAAAATTCTTTGCGTCGGCAAAATCAAAGAAAATTCTTTAACTAATTTAATTGAAGAATATTTAAAAAGGCTTTCTAAATACACGAATGTAGAAGTAATCGAATTAAAGGAAGTTAATTTAAAATCCCTTAGTGAAAAAGATATTCTTAACGCTTTAGTTTTAGAAGGAAAAAACATTTTAAATTGCATTAAGAAAGAGGATTATGTTATTTCTTTATGTGTCGAAGGGAAAGCTATAGATTCCTTGACGTTCGCTAATAGGATTGGTGAATTAAGGGGAAGTGGAAAGGATATCATTTTTGTCATCGGCTCTTCTTATGGATTAAGTGAAGAAGTAAAATGTCGTAGCGATTTAAAATTATCTTTTTCAAAGATGACTTTTCCTCACCAATTAATGCGCTTAATTTTATTAGAACAAATATATCGTAGTTTTAAGATTATCAATCGAGAAACTTATCATAAATAAAAAAATAAACATCTAATAAGATGTTTAGAAACTTAATAACAAATATTTAAATTAATTTTAATCAATTAAATTAAAATGCTTCATGGCTTTGGCCCAGCCATCATTTTCGCAGTTATCAGTAACGTAATCAGCAATAGCTTTCACTTCGCTTTTAGCATTACCCATTGCGACACTTGTGCCAGCAAATTGTAACATTTCGATATCGTTTAAAGCATCGCCAATGCAAAGGATATCATCTGTGTTCCAGCAAAAATAGTCTAAGACTGCGAGAACGCCCTTAGCCTTATCGCTATCTTCAGGCATGATGTCGACAGCAAATTCATCCCATCTCGCCGATTTACAATTTCTTAGATGTGGTAAAAATAATGATTCATCTAATTCATCGCAAAAAGCGATAGCTTGGTAGACGACTCTATCGTAATGATCTTTAAAAGTGCGCGGTTGAGGAAATCTTGTCCCATATTTTTCATGAGCGGATATGACGCGATCATCAATATAATTGATGTGGCCAGCATTTTCTTCAATTAAAGTTAAGCCAAATTTCAAACGTTTAGAAAATTTAATCAAAGCATCGACGACATCTTCTGGAATAGGGTAACGATAGATAATTTTTCCATCGATTATAGCGTTTGATCCATTCATAGTAATAAGACCATCAGGATGGATAATATCTAAAATTCCTGTCTTACGAATAAGGTAGAAATTTCTTCCAGAACAAAGAAAAACTTTAATGCCTTTAGCTTGCATTTCTTCGATAGCCTTAATCGCGCTTTCGGGCACTTTTTTCAGCTTATGAGAAAATAAAGTCTCATCAATATCTGTTATTACGGCTTTAATTTGCTTATTCATCTTACTCCTTTCTAAATTTTATTATACAATTATTTTATGAACTATCCGGAATGGCAACATTTAACACTTCTGATGGATGAAGAGAATCCGCATTGTAATCTCTACCAGTTGGATGAAGATTGCTTTTTCTACATTGAGCCGGCTTTTTATACGCAGTTAATGGGCATGAAGGACCGTCATCCGGAAAGCTTTCCGCTTATTATAAAAGAAATAGAAGAAGTAGTCAAAAAACATAAGAAAGTAATATTTACGAGTAACTATGAATATCCTCAAACAATTAAAGAAGGTTTCATCTATCGTGAAATAGAAGATATATGTGATCCTTTGCTCATCTTCGTCGAAGATAAGTCGCGCGGTTCAGATTATGGAGATTAATTATGCGTAGAGCGCTCATAGTTTATGATTCACGTAGCAAAAATCCCAAGGAAATGAAAACCCAAATCGGGGCTTTCATTAAAACTTTAAAATCTTTTCGTATTAAATCACGCACTGCAGAAGCACGCGCGGCGTTAAAATATGTCGAGCAAGAGAAAAATAATTTAGATGTCGTCTTATTTTTAGCGAGTGATTATCTTTTAGAAAAAAGAATTGAACTTAATGGCGTCCCATGCGTGAATGCACCTATCATGAATCACATTTTGGAAGATAAATATGTCCTATTTGAATTATTGAAAAAATATCACATTGAAACACTTAATTACGTTAAACTTCCGCATCTACTTTTTGGTTATCCAAGAAATTATTTGAAAGTTTTAGATATGATTAAAGCGCAAAAAATTTCTTTCCCTTTTTATCTTATTCCAAGATATCGTAGCGAAGAATTGAAAAACGGTTACTACGACATCCA
This sequence comes from uncultured bacterium, assembly GCA_949285455.1. Taxonomy (GTDB): domain Bacteria; phylum Bacillota_I; class Bacilli_A; order RFN20; family CAG-826; genus CALVUG01. Next base: position 41,834 of record CASDXP010000012.1, read on the forward strand.
AAATTTTTCTAAATTAGAAGAATTATTATCTATAAATAAAGAGGTTGATTTTCTCGCCTTATCTAAGTCACCTTCTCCTTTTATTAAATATACTTTCTATCTTGCTTACGATAAGCCTATCGCTACTTTCATCGAAGGGGTGGATAAACATATGCGTCCTTACATTCACGGTGTGAAATTTAAAAAAGTACCAGAGAGTGTAGCCAGGGCAGCTTTAAAAATCGCGAGTGTCTTAAAATTAGATATTTCACGCATTCAAATAGGTTTAATGTATGATAAAACTTTTAGATTATTAAAAGTTGAAAGTGGTCTAGATACTTTAAGATATGAAAATGCTTCTCGTTTCGATTTAACTTATCGTATTTCAAAAGCTATTAAGAAAAATCTTCCAACCTTATTTAAGCGCATTGGCGGATAAAAAAACTGCGCCTTATAAAGACGCAGCTTTCTTAAAAGATTAGTGTAAATTTTTTATAGAATGGTTACTGTACCATCTTCTTTAACTTCGACTTGATCACCACTTTTAATAGTGTCTAAAAATTCTTTTCCTAAACCATCGATTGCGATGACGCTAGAATCATTCCAAACTTTCGCTAAGACGATACCAGATGCGGCGAGGGAATCAATGCTTTCTGAAAATAAGAAGCAACTTGGATTGATGCCCATAGCACAGACTGTTTGGATGACTAAGCCACCGGTGGTGGAACCGATTGTAATAGGAAGGCATAAGGCTTTGCCTGTAATATTTTTTCCGTACAAATCCGGGTTATTTTGGTCACTAGCGATAACTTGTTTAGCATTTTTTAAAGCACTTTTTTGAAAAGTTGCTAAAGTGTTAACGCCTTGATGAGAAACGATAGCTTCGCCTTTAAAATATCCGCTTGCGAGGACGCGCCCTTTAAATGTTTTCATCATTTGCCTCCTTTCGTAATGGCTTCTAATAACTCATCATCTTTATAATATCTAGCCATCGAATAAGTTCTTAATTTGTTTGAATTTGTCATGATGCGTTTGCTATGTGTAATAGGGTTATTCGTATACATTAATGGACAAATAGATGATAACTTGACACCATATGAAATAAGTTTTGGATACTGTTCTGATTTCATAAATTTTTCTTTGACGTCTGGCGCGCAAGTCATGATGACCCGGCGATTAACTTTCTTACGACCGTGCGAGGCTAAACTACGTCCAATCTTATTCGTCCAGTCGACTAATTGTGAATAAGTGAGGTGTGGGCAGCCAATGAAGACGAGATTGCCTTTCTTATTAGGCTTTTTCCACATGATAGGATAGTTTTGATAAATTCTTTCTAACTCGGCATCATCGATAACGTAAGTTTTAGCATCTTTAACGATCAATTTTTCTCCTAATTCTTTCGCTTCAGGCGTCAAATTGTCGATGTGATATAGACCGACCGCTCCATTGGATGCGCTGGCGGCGCCAAAATCTTTTAAATAAGCACAAGTTGTATCGTTTAATTCCTTGCCAAGAAATTTATCTAGGCCGATGACGTAAGGCACGTCTTCCATCACTTTCATCCCGATAGCGGAACCAAGCACTTGAGCTTCAGGAAGTTTAGTCGTTTTTATTTCAATTTTCCAAGTGGCTTTTCTTCCTTCATCGGTAAGTAAGCCAAAATAAGGCACCTTACCTAAGACTGAGCCAAATAAATCGAGCATTCCGCTATTACGATTACATCTTGCTCCCAAGACCGAATTCGCATAGACGACCGCACTAGATTCAGCCCAAGAAAGAATATCTCCTTTTTTAGGGGTATTACCAACTTCTTTTAGATAACAAGTGCAAGAGAAAGCATTTTCATCTTTAAGGCCAACTTTTTTCAACTGCTCCTCATACATTTTTTGTTTAGAATACATGATTTTAGAAAAGACGAGTTTTTCTAGTAAGTTACATTTGACGTTCTTATAATCTAGCGGTCTTGGATCTAGAGTAAATTTTCCAACTGTGTGCAAATCGCTAGCGATAAGCTCATCCATCGTCTTAAATAATGGTTTAAGTAAGCCGATGCCAAATGATGTGACAAGGTGACCTTCATGATGGGTGACTTCGACAAGCTTTGGTGCGCCAAAAATATCGCCGAAACGCACGACTGTTTCCATCACTTTCTGAAGTGTTTCGCCTTTATCACCTTTTAAAATTGATAATTCTTCATCCGTTAAGGACATTTTAGGTGTGTACATATTAGCCTCCTTATCTTTATAGTATGCCAATTTTGTTTGATATCAAACAATATTATTTTAAAAATTGCACCTTCGCTCATTTCATGTTTAAATAATAGAGATAAAATTATGATTTCCTTAACGCTAAAAGAAAATGACATCAAAACGTTCGAACGTGGAGTGCATCATCTTAGTAAAAAAGATGCTTCTTATTTTCAAATTTTAAATTTAAATTTACCAAGCGATGAAAAAACGCTAGATACATTAAAATTTTTCATCGAAGAAAAAGATGTTTTAAAAGATGATACTTTAAGACTTTTATCTTACAAGATAACAATCGAAGATATTATCAATTTTCACATCGTCGCTTTAGTGAACAAAGAAGAATTTAACGAATATCAAAAGAAATTAACGATCGATTTAGGATATTTTAGAAATCGCATCATCTTAAATAATAAACAGAAAGTGATGAAGATACTCGATGTATTATCTTATCTTTCTAACGACGAACATGTTCGTTATTTAACTTGCGATTTAAAAGAAGATATCAACTTAAAAAATCGAAGTGTCATCGAAACATTGTTCGAACGTTATCACTATAATTTTGATGTTTATTTACTTAATAGTTCGCATTTTGCTTCTGAAGAATTTGATACTGTAATAATTAAAGTTAGTGAAGATAAACTAGAGGCCCCTGGCATCAATTCCAATAGAGTTATCAATAAAGTTCCAAGAGAAAAAGGTAAGACTTACATTTGGTCGCATTTAAAAAAAGAATATATTTGGTTATTATTCACCTTAATTTTTACAATCATTGCTTATTTTTCTTCCTTATGCGCTCAAACGATATTATCTAATCCAGATGGTGATATGATTGGGTGGATTTTTATCATCGCTTACTTGTTTGGTAATGCTTGTTTACTTTATACGAGCTATGGTTTTTTAAATCATTATGAAAGAAAAAATAACTTGTTAGGTATCTTGTACTTATCTTTATTTATAGTCGGTGTTCATATCATTTCTTTTTTGACATCATTTGGTCTTTATTATCTTTTCATCGATATGAAAGTGTTCAACAACATCGAAACATTTGAAATGTCTTATTTAACATCTTCTCTTATTATCTTCGGCTTAAATATTTTGCTGCTAGCAATCTTAAAACCACTCGGTGAGGCATCAGGAAAATTTATGCGTTATTTGATGGAAAGGATGTCTAAATGAACTATTATATCTACGAAGTAGATATTCATGAAGGTCATCCTTTTGTAGATGAAGCGATGGATGTCTTTACAAGCGAATTAGAATATGCGAAAGAAAGAAACGCTCACGTCTTTAAGGTTGTGACAGGCTATGGTTCAAAAGGCGGAACACATCGTATTTTAGATGAAGTATTAGAAAGACTTTACACCTTAAAATATTATGGTGAAATTGTCGATTACATTCGCGGAAGTGATCTTAGTTTTCATCATTCAAGATTATCCGCAAGATTATTGAAGATGATTCCTGATAGCGATAAAAGAATCGCTAATCCAGGTGTCGTCTATATTTTTCTAAGAAAAGAATAAAATTATTTATCAATATTTTCTCTAGCGATAGCGAGCATCAATTTGATGCGATTTTCTTGATTGACTTTCGAGGCGCTTGAATCGTAATCAATAGCGACAATATTGGCATCGTGGTGTAAGCTTTTTATTTTTTTCATGACACCTTTACCACATATATGATTAGGCAAGCAACCGAAGGGCTGAGTTAAGACGATATTATAAAAACCACTATCGATAAGTTCGATCATCTCCGCTGTTAAAAGCCAACCTTCGCCCATCTTTGCACCATGTTTGATAATACCTTTTGAATAATCTTTCATTTCTTTAAAAGGAGTGAAGGAACCAAACTTAGAATTTTTTAAAGCGTTGATGATGAGCAATTCTCTTTTCGCAAGATAATTGATTAAAATATTGGAGATTCTTAATTTGATATGTTTACCGCCATAATAACCATAATCATAGATAGAATTTTGTAAGCAATATAAGACGAAGCCAAATAACCCAGGAACGTTAATCTCTGCTCCGCTAGAAACTAAAAATTCTTCTAGATGGTTGTTGCCGATAGGGGAATATTTAACGTATATTTCTCCTACTATGCCAACCTTAGGAGCAGGTTTAATTTGAATAGGCAAATTATTAAAATCATCCACTATTTGTGGTAGATATTTTTTTAAATATTTCTTTTTTGTTCCCTTATTTTGCCTAATTAAATCGCCTAATTTATCAACCCATTTATTCACTAATGCATAAGCGCTTCCAGGCTCAACCTCGTAAGTTCTTGTCTTATTGTATAAATACATCAAAGTATCGCCATAAGTAATAGCAGCGACGAGTTTAGAAAGAAATTTGAGATTTAATTTAATACCTCTCGATTCTTTTAAATTACCTAAATTTAATACGATGATAGGAATATTTTCAAAGCCAGCTTTTTTCAAAGCTTTTCTAAGTAAGGGAACGTAATTTGTAGCGCGACATCCTCCACCTGTTTGGGTGATGATAAGGGCAACTTTATCCAAATCATCTCTAACTTTTAAAGCCTCGATGAATTGGCCTATAACACATAAAGCAGGATAACAAGTGTCGTTATGAACGTAACGTAAGCCAGTCGTTACGACGTGCGTATCATTATTCGTTAATATTTCTGTTTTATAACCTAAGGAATTTAATGCTGCTTCGAGCAATTTAAAATGAAATTCGAGCATAGCGGGCACTAAGATGGTGTGGGTTTTTTTCATCTCAGGCGTGAAATCACAAATATCTAGAAGATAATCTTCACGCACATTTTCATCTTTCATCTTTTTTCATTCCTTTCATTTAAAGCTTCTAGTAATGATCTAAGTCTAATTTTGACTGCCCCTAAATTCGTAATTTCATCAATCTTTATTTGCGTATATATCTTTCCTTCACTTTCGAGTAACAATCTCGTTTCATCGCTCGTAATAGCGTCTAAGCCACAGCCAAATGAAACAAGTTGAATTAAATTCATATCTTCAAATCGGGCAATATATTTTGCTGCGGCATATAATCTTGCATGATAAGTCCATTGGTTCATGACGTTCGTTTTAAATTTAGCGACGAGATGAGAAATTGATTCTTCATTTAAGCAAGCAACATCCATGCCAACAATCAATTTATCGATGCCGTGGTTGATACCAGGGTCAACGTGGTAAGGGCGTCCCGCTAAAACGATGATAGGCTTATGATTTTTCCTTGCACGATCAATAATATCTTGTCCGCGTGTGCGAATCGATGAAAGGTGTTCTTTATAAGCAATGAATGCATTTTTCGTCGCCATCTTTACTTCTTTTTTTGAAACTTTAGTAATCTTTTTATTGATCATATTATACATTTTATCAATGAAGAATTTTTCATCGTTTAAAGATATATAATCTTTAATAAATGTGATATTTTGAATTTCATCAACGTTATTTTTAATCGTTTCAGGATAATAAGCGACAATAGGACAATTGTAATGATTATCACCTTTTTGTTCATCGATGTTATAAGACATGCAAGGGTAAAAAATAATTTTAAAACCTTGCTTCACTAGTTTGTGGATGTGGCCGTGGACGAGTTTAGCAGGGAAGCAGGCTGTATCACTCGGAATGGTCGTTTGACCTTCTAAATACAATTTAGCATTTGAAAAGCCGGAGTGGTGGACACGCATTCCTAAACTTGTAAAGAACATATACCAAAACGGATATAGTTCATACATATTTAAGACGAGAGGAATAGCGATATCGATATCTCTTTTTCCTTCGATAGGCTTATAACTTGATAAAATATTTTGGACGTAGGAATAAATATTATATTCATCGCCAGTCACTTTCTTGGCAAGTGGTCTTTCGCATCTATTGCCGGAAATGAATGATTTATTGTTTTGAAAAGTATTAAGAGTTAAAGAACACTTATTATTACATAATCCACAAGTGTAAGTCTTAATTTGATGTTTAAAATTTCTTAAATCATCGAGTTTTAAAATATTTGAATTTGTAAGATGTAATTTTTTAGCGTGCATCGCCGCTCCAAAAGCCCCCATCACCCCAGCGATGTTAGGGCAAACAACTTCTAAATCTAATTCTTTTTCAAATGCTCTTAAGACGGCTTCGTTTAAAAATGTTCCACCTTGTACGACAACTTTTTTGCCTAACAAATGTTTATCTGTCACACGAATTACTTTGTATAGCGCGTTTTTAACAACAGAGATAGAAAGACCAGCGGAAATGTTATCGATCGTCGCACCATCTTTTTGTGCTTGCTTGACGCTAGAATTCATGAAGACAGTACACCTTGAACCTAAATCGACTGGCTTTTTGGCTAGTAAGCCAATTTTAGCAAAATCTTCCATCTTATAACCTAAGGCACTTGCAAATGTTTGTAAGAATGAACCGCAGCCACTAGAACAAGCCTCATTTAAAAATATGTCAGAGATGACACCGTCATCAATCTTAAAACATTTGATGTCTTGGCCTCCGATGTCGATGACAAAACTGACATCAGGCATGAAATGTTTGGCAGCGATGAAATGCGCCATAGTTTCGACGAGACCACCATCTAAGCTAAAAGCATTGATCATTAATTCTTCGCCATAACCTGTAGAAGCTGCGCCTTTAATGTTGACGTAAGGATATTTTGTATAAAGTTCAATTAAGGCATCTTTCAATAAAGAAACAGGGTTACCTTCATTCGACATATATTTGGAATATCGCACATTATATTCATCGTCAATCAAGATAAATTTAAGAGTAGTGGAACCTGAATCTATACCTAGATAAACTGGTTTATCATAATTTGTGAGCGATTTGATTTCAACTTTATCTTTCGCATGTCTTTTTCTAAAATCTTCTAATTCTTTTTCGTCTTTAAATAGGGGTGGGTAGTAACGATAATTTCCTTCCGTTTCATAACTAGATAAACGCTCGATAAAATAATCTAAAGGATGCAAAGCATCGCTACACAAAGCCGCGCCAATGGCGACAAAATAAAGAGAATTTTCCGGTAAAACGCCTTTTAAATGTAATGATTCATCGAAACTTTTACGTAGCTGATCTAAAAAGGTTAAAGGTCCGCCAAGATAGACGACATTACCTTTAATTTCCCTCCCTTGCGTTAATCCTCCGATAGTTTGATTGACGACAGCTTTTAAAATGGAAGCTGCGACATCACTTTTATTCGCTCCTTGATTTAATAATGGTTGGATATCAGTTTTAGCAAAGACCCCACAACGAGAAGCAATGTTATAAATTTTCTCATGTTTAGAAGCTAGGTTATTTAATTCTTCGACAGAAATATTTAACAAGGTTGCCATTTGGTCGATGAAGGCTCCTGTACCACCTGCACAGGTACCATTCATTCTCACTTCGAGACCATTTTCTAAAAATAAAATTTTTGCATCTTCACCACCGAGTTCAATAATACAAGATACCTCTTTTAAAAATTTTGCAGCACACACACGTGTAGCGTAGACTTCTTGGACGAAGGGAATTTCCGCTCCACTTGCAATGCCCATACCAGCTGAGCCTGACATAGCAAGATAAACATCACCTTCAATAATATTTTGCGATTTAACTTTCTTTAATGCCTTGATGATATTTTCTTTAATATGAGCGTAATGACGTTCGTAAGTTTGATAGATGACGTTATAATTATCGTCTAAGACGACACATTTAATCGTAGTGGAACCGATATCTAGACCAATGCGCACGAACATCACCTTCTTTCGTTATGAAAAGTGTATTACTTTTTGATTAAATTTCCAAATATTCTTTTAAAAAGAAAGATGTCTTTTCATAAATATGCTAAACTTATAAAGCATGAATAAAAATAAAGACCGTTTTAATAAACATACGTTAGAATCAGGCGATTATAAATCTTATGTCGTCACACATAAGACACCACTTTTAGATTATTTGCGCGACAACGTCAAAGGTGTATCACGTAATAATTTAAAATCCTATTTGAAATATGGACAAGTTTTAGTCAATGGGGTTTCCATTCACCAATTTGATTATTTGCTCAATGTTCACGATGAATTGATCATCTTGAAAAAAAGACCAGTCAACAAAGAATTAGTGAAAGATAATATCGATAAGATTTATGAAGATGATGATATTATTGCTATCGAAAAGCCGCACGGCTTATTAAGTGTTGCAAGCGATAAAGAAAAAATTGCGACAAGCTATGCGAAAGTATCGAAATATTTGATGCGAAAAGATAAGCACGCGAAGGCTTACATCATCCACCGATTAGATAAGAATACAAGTGGGGTTTTAGTGTTCGCTAAGAAGTTAGACGTCGCTAAAGCTTTCCAAGATAATTGGAACGAGTTAGTGATTAAAAGAGGATATTACGCTATTGTCACTGGTAAGATGAAGAAGAAAGAAGATACGCTCGTAGATTACTTACATAAAAATAATCTTGATTTAATGTACGTTGATAACGCAAGACTTAAAGGAGCTAAAAGAGCTACAACTCATTATAAGGTTATAAAAGAAAACGATGATTATTCATTATTAGATGTAGAAATTATGTCTGGTAGAAAAAATCAAATACGTGTGCAATTAGGCGCAAGAGGACATTATGTCATCGGTGATGATAAATACGGGAATCCTCCTAATCCTATAAAAAGACTAGGATTACATGCCTACGAATTAAAAATAAAACACCCTTTAACAGGCAAAGTTTACGATTTTAAATCGAAGATGCCAGATGCTTTTTTAACTATGTTTAAAAAATAAATGGTCTTATAATTAAATTAATATGTTAGAACGTAATAGCAATCAAAAAAGAAATACTGTCTTATACGATGATGACGATAAGAAATTAGCGTTATTTATCATCATCGTCAATACTGGTCTAGCCTCAATTTATAAAAATAATTTTATCAATGAAAATTTATGTAATTATGTTCTTACGTTATCTGCGAAAGGTACAGCGACGAAAGAGATGTATCAAATGCTTGGTTTGAGCCAAGTAAAGAAAGATATCATTATCGCTATTGCGCCTAAAGCTAATCTCAACGATTTATTTTATTACGCAAGAGAGCAATTCATCGTTTCTAAGCGTACGAAAGGTGTAGCTTTTAGTGTCGACTTAAGTAGCATCATCAACCTTAAAGCCTACAAATATTTTATGTATGGACTAGGAGAGGAAAAAGATTATGGAAAATAAAGAATTAATTATTTGTATCGTCAACCCTGGTTACTCTGATATTGTCATGAATGCCGCGAAGGAACAAGGGGCTGGTGGCGGAACGATTTTGAACGCTAAAGGAACAGGAAGAAAAGGCATTGAAAAAGTTTTAGATATGCCTGTGCAACAAGATAAAGAATTAGTCTTAATTGTTACCGAAAGAAGCAAAAGAGATGCTATTTTAAAAGCCCTCAACGATAATTGTGGGCTCGATACAGCAGGGCACGGAATCGCTTTTAGCGTCCCTGTAAGCGATGCGATGGGTTTTCATATTAATCGAGAAAAATAACGGCTAAAATCTATTAAATTAGCCTTGATGATACAACTTATAAATATAATTTTTCTTTATTTTTAAATATTCACTCGCCTTTTCGATGGCGTCTTTTGTCGACATTCCAACATCCACTAAAGAGTTGACGTAACGCAAGATATCTTCGTCGCTATGAATAGCGGAAGTTTCATCGTTTCTTCCTTCGACGACGATGACGAATTCACCTTTCAATTTTTCATTTTCTAACAAGATATGTAATTCTTCTAAATTCCCACGAATGAATTCTTCATGAATTTTACTTAATTCTCTAGCGATGCAAGCTCTTCTACTTCCAAAGACATCTAACATTTCAGCGACGCTTTCTTTGAGGCGGTGTGGGGCTTCGTAAAATACGAGAGTTTCTTCTTTTTTCTTAAGTCTCAATAGTTCTTCTCTTCTCACTTTTGCTTTCGCACTTAAAAAGCCATGGAAATAAAAGTGCATTGTATCTAATCCCGAACCCACAAGCGCGTTAATTAAAGCGCATGGTCCTGAGATGGGAATGATATCAATTTCATGCTTTAACATTTCTTTTATTAAGATGTTCCCAGGATCAGAAATTCCTGGAAAACCTTGATCTGAAACGTAGGCTACTTTCTTTTTTTCATCTTTTATAAGATAAATTAGACGAATAGACATCATTTTTTCATTATGTTCATGTAAAGAAAGTAAATCTTTTTGAACGTTAAAATGTTTTAATAAAACTCCGGTGACACGCGTATCTTCGCAAGCGATAATATCGACTTCTTTTAGTATTTCTAATGCGCGTGGCGAAAGCTCATTTAAATTGCCAATCGGAGTAGCGACGATGTAAAGCCGCTCATTGTTTTTGCGATAATTAAGACCTCGCCTCATCGTTTTTTACCTTACTTTTTAATGTTTTAAATTCATCTAAACTTAAGATTTTAACACCATCTTCGCTTTCTAATTTGACGCTATAAGAAAGGATGTTAATACCAGTAACGCTAAAGAGGCTATCATCGATTTTTATTTTTTCACCGACACGTGGGAAAAGTTTTTTCATCTCACTATATTGATCATCTTCATATTTTAAACAGCAGATAAGCTTGCCACATTGGCCACTAAGTTTTGGGATGTTTAAAGCGAGCATTTGATTTTTCGCACGATTGATGGAAATACCATCAAATTCATTTAAAAACAAAGAACAACATAACCTTAAACCGCAGATACCTAATCCACCAATCATACGTGCTCTATCTCTTGGACCAATTTGTCTAAGTTCAATGCGCGTATGAAAAATGGAGGCTAAACGACGGGCTAATTCACGAAAATCTACTCTTTCATCCGCCGAGAAATCAAATTGAAGTTTACTACGGTCTAAAGTGTATTCCGCCCCAGTGACGCGCATAGGAAGATTAAGTTTATGTACTTCTTTTAATGAAATTTTATAAGCTTCTTCTGCATCCTTAAGATTTTCTTCGTAACGTTCAATGTCTAATTCGATAGCTTTTCTTAAAATGTATTTTAATTCAATATTATCATCCTCGTCTCTTACTAAAGAAGAAGAAATTTTGCCTAACTCGATACCTCTTAACGTTTCGCAAATAACTGCGTCACCAATTTTTAAAGAAGTATCTTCGGTGAGAAAATAATAAGAACGATCGCTACGATCGAAATGCACGAGAACATGATATTTTTCTTTATTTAATTCATCGCTCATACTTTTTTCATACCTTTCGTTATCTGATAAGTCATCTTATCGAAAAGGAGGGGAACGTTCACGTTGAGTTCGACGTTTTTCCTTAGTTCAAATAAGAGTAATAAAGACTCACTTATGTGGTCTAATTTATTGTTTAATGCATCTATTATACTCTTAAAAGAAGAAAGAACGTAAGTATTAGAAAATTTAGCCTCATTTAAATTATGAAAAAATTCAATCATCAAATCTAAGAAAAATCTTACGTCTTCTTTGTTTCTAATATTGTTCGTTAAACTTGTTTGGGCAAAGTAGACAGCTTCACCTCTTCCTCTCATCATTTCTCTTAAATATTGCTTAAATAACGATTTTAATAAATCGTAACGATCACTTTCTTTAAATTCTTTAATTTCACTTGCGTCGTTATAAAAATAAGAAAGTAATTCCGCATCTTCTTCGCTTACTCCTTCATTTAATGCATCTTCGATAACTTTCTTCCTTTCGATTAATTTAAAACGTAAAACTTGCGTTCTAGAAATGATCGTAGGTAAAACCCTTTCTTCATTTTCACTCGTGAGGATAGCGTAGACATTATCGACTGGTTCTTCTAAGAAACGTAATAGAGCGTTAATGGCTTCAACCGTCATATTTTCGACGAGATGAACGATGTAAATTAAAATGCCTTTACTTTCTTTTGCTGTGTAAGAAAAGGCACTGACGACACGACCAACATCGTCTTTTTTAACGCTTTTATTCGAACCATCTAAAACGATTAAATCTTGATAATTACCCTCATCCACCCTAAGACAAGTCCAACATTTTTCGCAAGCGAAAGGGGAAGGTTCATCGCAAAGTATCGACTTAGCGAGAAATTTCGCTACCGCAAATAAAGGAATGCCTGCTTCGCCGCTTAATAAATAAGCATGACTTAAAGCATGACTTGTCAAAGCATGCGATAAAGTTTTATAGATGTAAGGTTGATAATTTCTTAAATATAATTCTGTGTTCACTTCTTCAAATCTAATCTTTCGATGACGATGCGATTTACTTCTTCTGAAACAGTATTCAAATCTTTCGAAGCATCGACGATATAATATCTATCTGCATATTTTTTAGATAAATCTAAAAATGTTTTTCTAACTAAGTTATGAAAATCTAATTTTTCTAAATCCAAGCGATTAACTTCACGATTTTTATTGCGAGCGATTCTTTCTAGTCCTAGTTTTGGGTCGATATCTAATAGAATTGTTAGATCAGGATAGAAGCCTTCCGTCGCAAATAAGTTGACATTTAAGACATTATCGATGCCTAAGTTCCTCGCTCCACCTTGATAAGCTAAAGAAGAATCTAAGAAACGATCACAGATGACAATTTTTCCTTCTTTTAAAGCTGGCCAAACTTTTTCGACTAAATGTTGTCTTCGACTAGCAGCGTAAAGTAAAGCTTCCGCGCGTGGGTCGAGATCAACATTCTTTTTATCTAAAATGACGTTGCGAATTTCTTCAGCAATAGGCGTACCGCCTGGTTCCCTTGTTAAAATGACATCGTAACCTAAATTTAATAGAGTTTCGTATAAGCGGTGGATGACACTAGTCTTGCCACTTCCTTCTGGTCCTTCAAAAGTGATGAACATATCCTTTCTCCTCTCATTCAATTTTAGTACGACCTTTTAAGGCTCGTTCCAAGGTTAATGAATCTGCATAATCTAAAGACGCTCCCATAGGTAAACCATAAGCAAGACGACTAATTTTTACGTTTTCCTTACCTAAAGCGTTTGCAATGTAAAGGGCTGTAGTTTCACCTTCAACTGTCGGGTCAGTAGCGATGATAACTTCTTCAACACCTTCTTCATGAATCCTTTCGATCAATTTATCGAGATGTAAATCTTCGACACTTCGGCCGAGACTAGCAGAAAGTAAACCGTTCAAGACAAAATAGATACCATTGAATGTATGATTTTTTTCAAAAGATAAGGCATCTTTAGGATATGAGATGATAAGTAGTTGAGAATGATCACGATTTTCATCCTCACAAACATCACAAATTTCTTTATCAGTATAAAGACCACATCGCGGGCAAGCATGAACTTTACTTTTTGTTTCCGCGATCGCTTTTGTAATATTTTCTACTTGTTCATCATCCATTTTTAAAACATCGTAAGCCATGCGTGTAGCTTGACGCGTTCCGATGCCAGGAAAAGATTTCAAAGCATTGATAAGATTAGCAATTGTGGAAAGATGTTCGTCCATATTTTAAAACCCTAGACCTAATCCACCTGCAGCGGAGGAAGAAATTTTTGCCTCTTCTTCATCGATTTGACTCATCGCTTCATTGATGGCAAGCGCAATCATCTCTTCAATCATTTCTTTATTATCTTTATCAAATGCTTCTTCATCAATTTCAAGAGCAGTGATTTGGCGATTACCAAGCAAAGTTACTTTGATAGCCCCGCCTTTAGAAACACTGAATTCTTTTTCCATTAACGCTTTGCGTTTCTTTTCTAATTCTTTTTGCATTTTTTGAGCTTGCATCATTAGTTGTTGCATGTTCATAATTATTTAATCTCCTTTAAATCTAAAGTGACTTCATCAGCTTTTTTAAGTTTACCAAGTTGCGATAAGTCACGGAATTTTTTCACGTAGGCAATCGTCTCAGTGCGCGTTAAGGCGTAGACGAAGAACTGACGACCAGTGATTTTTTGAATAAGATTAGAAATAGTTTTTTGATTATTCTTCAAATTCACTCTATTAGCAATTAAATCTAAATCGTATTCTAAGAATAATAATTCTTTGGTAGCGATGTAAGGTCTCGCATCTTTTAATAAAGAAGCATATTTACCTAGAGTTGGACTAGATAAATATTTATTTAATTCTTCCCATAGCGAAATAATTTTCTTCTTCAATTCTTTATCGCCTTTAATCATAGCGTTTATGATCATTTCTTCATCTATGTGATAACTTTCTTCAGGCTCAAAAGTATTTGTATCTTCAATAATTTCATCTTCATTGAATAAATGCATTGGTTCAAAAGTAATTTTTGTTTCCTCAACAACAGGCTTTATTTCTTCTATTTTTGGTTCAACTTTTATCTCCTCAACAGTAGGCTTTATTTCTTCGATCGGTTTAGGTTCTTCTTTTTCTTTTTTGACGACGACAAATTCATCTTCTAATTCGGATGGTTTTTGCGGATATTTATGTTTTAAATTCGTAAGCTTTAGCAAAGAAATTTCTAATAAAGATCTTGCGTTTGCAACATTTTTCATCTCACTTTGTGCATCTAATAAAGTCGAAGACATAGTGAGTAGTTCTTCTTCGTTTGCTAAATTTTCAAATTTTAATGCTTCTTTTTCTGTCAATACTAAAAGTAAGCTAGGATCACCGACGACGCGATATGTATAAATATCTTTGATGATGTCTAAAAGGTCCGAAAGAAGTTTTCTAATGTCGTTTCCGTGTTCGACAAATTCTCTAAACATCTTCAAAGTCTCACCGACGTCTCCACGCATGATAAAATCGACTAGTCGTAATTTTTCTTCCTTGCTCGTCAAAGCGAAAACGTCTAGAACATCTTGACTCGTTAAACTATGGCTAGAGTAGGCGAGCAGTTGATCTAAGATGCTTAGAGCATCACGCATCCCGCCATCAGCAAGAGAAATAATCATGTCGATAGCGGCTTCTTCATAATTTACTTCTTCTTGTTCTAAGACGTAAGTTAGACGTTTTTTAATATCTTTATCGCTCACCTTTGCGAAATCATATCTTTGACAACGCGATAAGATGGTCGGAAGAATTTTATGAGGTTCTGTCGTTGCGAGGATGAATATGACGTGCGCGGGTGGTTCTTCTAGCGTGCGAAGCAAAGCGTTGAAAGCACCGCTAGTCATCATATGGACTTCGTCGATAATGTAAACTTTATACCTACCTTTGATAGGTAAATATCTTACGCGGTCAATCAAGTCTCTTACTTCGTCGACACCATTATTGCTAGCTGCGTCAATTTCGATGACGTCAGGGTGCGATACTTCATTGATTGCTTGACAATTAGAGCATCTATTACATTGCTGTCCGATACCTTCTTCGCAATTTAAAGCTTTAGCAAGAAGTTTAGCCATCGTCGTCTTACCAGTTCCTCTTGGACCAGCAAAAAGATAGGCGTGAGCGATTTTGTTTTCTTTAAGAGCATTTTTTAAAGTGCGGACGATATGTTCTTGTCCGACTACTTCATCAAAAGTTGTGGGTCGATAAGTTCGATATAATGCTTTGTATGCCATACGTATAACATTATACATAAAATTTTGATTTATTAATATGAATATTAAAAAAATGAGACTCGATTTTACTTAAGCAATAAATCTATATGAGAAAAACGATAAAAATTTAACGTTGAGGCTTTCTATATTTCATTTCACTTTTTATATCGTTTTGAATAGAAGACGAATGAGTGGCAAACTTTGTAGTTATTTTTCGTTAAATAAATGCTCAACAAGCGTTCGCTGATGAAGCCAATTAATCTAGCTAAATAAGGATCCTTAGGTATTTCAAAATGTTCTTCAACATAAGTTAGAACCTTGAAAATAAATTCGCAGTATTTATCGAAATGTTCTTTTGTCGTCACAAACATATTGCACCAGGCAATGTGATGACCATTCATCACTTTATTAAAAGCTTCGACATAGTCTGGAGCAACTTTTTCCATCGCTTCTTTAAAGATGTTATAAGCTTCGATCCCATGACCGTCGATAAATTGTTTCTTAATCGTAGGAATGAAAGGATATTCTCTCATGACTATAAAGTCATATTTCTTCAATTTATTAATAAAATATTCTTTTCTACGCAATCTAAAAAAGTTATAAAAAAGACGTCGGTAATGTTCGATGCCAACGATATCACATTGAACATTTTTCCAAATGTAATAAATAGCGGTGCATTCGCAATACGTATAATTCTTCGAAGCAATATTATCGCCTCTATCATCGCGCGTATCTTCTGACGAACAAATCTTATCTTTGTTATTTCCAACGTAGATGATTTCTCTATCTGGATAGTATTTCTTGTCTAGTTTCTTATGAGAAACCACAAATAGTTTTACGTTTTTTTCGTCTACCATTTTGTTCACCCTTCTTAATTTTACTACATTTTTAAAATCTCTTTTACATCATTTAAAGCTTCAGCAATAACATCGTCCATATCGAAATATTTATATTTGCCAAGACGACCGCCAAAGAAGACATTTTTTTCCAAATGCCCGAGTTCTGCATACTTTTTGTATAAATTATTATTTTTTTCATCGTTGATTGGATAAAACTTTTCCATACCTTTTTGATAATCAGCAGGGTATTCTTTTGTAATCCAAGTGACGTTAGAACGATCGTCTTCAAAATATTTATGTTCGATGATACGTGTGTAAGGAACATTTGATTCCGTGTAATTTATGACGCAATTTTTTTGATAATATTCTTTTTCGATTCTTTCTAATTCAAAGCGTAAAGAACGGTATTCTAATTCTCCAAATTTATAATCGAAAAATTCATCGATAGCGCCTGTATAAATTATTACTTTAGCTTTTTCATTCCAATAATCTCTTCTCGCTAGATAATCTTCATTCAATTTAACCTCGATATCACCAATAATGTTTTTCACCAGGTTAGTGTAGCCTCCAATTGGTATACCTTGATAAGTATCGTTGAAGTAGTTGTTATTATATTCAAATCTTAAAGGAAGCCTTTTGATGATGAAGGAAGGGAGGTCTTTACATTCTCTACCCCATTGTTTTTCAGTGTAGCCTTTCACTAATCTTTCATAAATTGTGCGACCGACAAGAGATATAGCTTGTTCTTCTAAATTAGTTATTTCTTTAATGTTTTCTTTTCTCTTCTCTTCTTCAATTTTTTCTCTAGCTTCTTCAGGTGTTGAAACACCCCAAATTTCATGAAAAGTGTTCATGTTGAAAGGCATGTGATAATACTTGCCTTCATAATAGGCGAGCGGTGAATTGATGAAATTGTTGAATTTAGCGTATTTATTAACATAATTCCAAACTTCTTCATTAGAAGTATGAAAGATATGCGCACCGTAAACATGAACGTGAATATTATCTCTTAAATCTGTATATACATTGCCAGAAATGTGATTTCTTTTTTCGATAATTAAAACTGATTTACCAGCTTTCTTAAGTTCATTTGCGACGACCGCACCATATAGGCCGCTTCCAACAATTAGATAATCGTACATAATGTTACCTTATAAGAATTTTTTAATTTGATTACTTGATGTTTTTGAGATTAAATCAACGTAATTCATACCTACAATTATCAAGCATTTTTTTCTTAAAGTCCACGACGAAAAAACTATATCAAAGATAAAGTTTTAAAATACTCACTGATTTAAGCACTAA
>CASDXP010000013.1 GCA_949285455.1 uncultured bacterium
CAAAGAAATGACAAGGTAAATGCAACACATTTCTTAAAATGATAGAAAAGGACTAATAATTATTTTTCGTTGCAATGAGTTTGTCACCTAACAAAAATTAATTATTTTCAAACTCTAATAGCCACTTCTTTTTATCTAAGCCAGCATTAAATCCTCCTAAACCATGAGAAGATATAATTCTATGACAAGGATAAATTAATAAAATTTTATTATGTTTAAGTGCTTGACCAATCGATTGATAAGAAACGTTTTTCTTCGTTACTAATTTAATATAATCCCCCACTTGCTTATATGTTCTAGTTTGTCCAAAAGGAATTTGATAAATGTAATTCATCACTAATTTATAAAATTGGGATCCTTCTATCTTTACTAGAAAATCAATTTCTTTAATATCTCTTTTAAAATATGAGTCGAGCCACCTCTTTACTAATCTAGTCAATTCTGTTTCTTTATTATCGTTGCCTTTTAAAATTAGGTTCTCATCTTTATTAAAACTAAGGCCAATCAAATAATTATCTTCTTCAATAATAAATAATTCTCCTAAAGGAGAAAAATAAACATCATAACTTCTCATTTATTATTTCCTCGATAAATTTATTCCTACGTTTCAAAGCTTCTTTGGTCAAAGGCGAGTCTCTTACAATGTCGAAACCGTGCATTGCTTTTAAAATCATGAAGTGTCTTGCTTGAAGCTTATTCGCTAGAGCGACACCTTCATCGCGCAAACAGTCGTATTCGCAAGTTTCAATATATGTTTTAGGAATATTTTCTAATTTAATATCTAAGAAATTATCGATCTTTTGATTTTTTAAAAATCTTTCCCACATTAAAGTATTCAATTCATCATTCCACATCGGAGTGTCTTTAAATAAAGTTTTGGAAAGAAAATTATGTTCATTTGTGACGACTGGATAAAGTAACACTAAGGCTTTAGCTTTTTTCATCTTTTTAAATAAATCTAAAACAAGATAGCATCCAGACGAATCACCCATAAGAATCGTTTCTTCACTTTTTAAATTCAAATGATGAAAAGCTTTTTCTACTTGTTTTTCTAGATGAGGGTGGAGAAGTTTTGTATCGAAATCTAGATAATAAATAACGACGTCATTATTTAAAACGTAATCGACAATGTTTTGATAATGATATGTTCCGCTTTTAAATGCGAACGCTCCACCGTGAAGATAAAAAATAGGAGTTAACAAGTTTATATTCGCATTCTTTTTATTGAAAATAAAAATATTAAATTTATCTTCTTTATCTTTAACTTTAATTCGATGAAAGTCTATAACTTTTCTTACTTTTTTAGGATAAGTTGAAAAGCGTGCTTTCACACGCGAAAGAAAGAAAGTAATAGAATTGAAAGGTGGCTTAATTCTAGTAATCATTGACTTTAATGTGGGATCAAAATCATAGTTCATATTTCAATTATCGCACAATATAAAAAAATAATCCTACCTAAGTAAGATTATCTTAGTAAAAATGTCATGCTTACATTACAAATTCTCACTTGCAAAATAAGCAACCACTACTGGAATTGTTGTAGTTTCTATATTTTTTAATTCTGCTTTAGCAAATAAGCCATCTTCATTATTTAGCATATCTAAATGATTAGAAGCGAATAAGGAATAGGTAATGACATCGCCTATCAAACTTACTTCCACGCGTGAAAATTCAAAATAATTACCGACGTTTCTAAATAATGGAGCGATAAAATACATAAATTCTTGTTCGATTTCTTCGTCTCCTTCTTTGAAAGTCATGACGCGTGAACAATTATTATTACCTAATTCAAATCTTTCATCTAAATTATTAAGATTTTTGATCGTATGCAATGTTCCAAAACCATCGAAAGTGTGAATATTGTATTCCCCGTCATCACGGTCCACTATTACATTACTTGCATCAGTGCTCGCTAGATCACTCGAACCATTTTTTAAATAAAAATGTTTCATGTGTCCATCTTCATTTAAATAGCCAGAATTAACGTCATTAGCGTCATACATATATAAAGCATTTTCAGTCCACAAAGTAGTTCTTGCTAAAGTTAACGTAAATCCATTCGTGGCGTTAACTTTTTCTAAAGCTTCATCAGTTAAATAAATTGTGCTATTTCTTGTAAAATTTTTATCCGCAGCATTTAAAATATCATCCAATGATAAAGCGGTCGCATAATAAACGATTTGAGAAGTTGTACATCCTACAAGCGTTAAGGCCGAAACGATTAACAAACTAGACTTAAATATCTTTTTCATTGTTTTCTCCTTTAGTTATTTTAACATAAATTTTTAGCTATTAGCAAATTGAGTTTGGTAAAGTTTATAATATTCACCTTTCTTTTTCATCAATTCCTCATGGCTTCCCTCTTCGATAAGACGCCCATCATCCAACATTAAAATCTTATCAGAATTAACGATGGTGGATAATCTATGTGCAATAACAATAGAGGTTTTGCCTTTCATCATTTCATCGAAATCTTTTTGAATAAGTTTTTCATTCACGGTGTCGATATTAGAAGTCGCTTCATCTAAAATTAACATTTCCTTAGGATTTAACATTAATCTATTAATACAAAGCAATTGTTTTTGGCCAGTCGATAGACCACTCGTATTAGAGACGATACTTTCAAAGCCTTTTTCCATTTGGTCGATGAAATGTTTGGAGCCAGACATCATTGATGTCTTTAAAATTTCTTCTTCACTTGCGTGCTCATTCGCATACTTAATATTTTCTAAAATCGTACCGTGAAAAATCCACGTGTCTTGTAAGACCATGCCAATCGATGATCTTAATGAATCGGCATTTATTTCATTTATATTTTGTCCATCGATTAAAATTACACCACTGTCGGGTTGATAGAATTTCATAATTAAATTAATTAAAGTCGTTTTACCACACCCTGTTTTTCCAACGATAGCGACATGGCTTCCTTCTTTAATCGTAAAAGACATGTCTTTAATAATAGGTTTATTAGGAACATAAGAGAAGTTCACGTGGTCGAAGACTAAATCACCTACATGATTAATGACAAGTTCACCATCTTCAACTTCTTTGAAATTCACTAATTTTTGTACGCGCTTAGAGGAAGCATATGCTGTTTGAAGTTGCGAGATTACTTCAGAAACTTCATTGAACGGATTAGTGTAATTATTTGTAAACATCAAATACGTCATAAGCGCTCCAGTTGTAAGAGCGATAATATCATCCAAAATAAATATGGCTCCAACCACTACGACTACACCATAAATAATAGAATTGATTAATCTTGTCGTCGGATTGATGATGGAAGAATAAAAGGAAGCTTTCATATCATGCTTCTTAAGCACTTTAGCAATAGAATCAAAATCAACTTCTGCTCGTTTTTGATGTGCACTTGCAATGATGACTTTTTGATTTTCAATATTTTCATTAGCGAGGGCGCTTAACTTACCTCGATAACTAGATTGTAAAGCGAATGTCTTAGCCGTCCCTTTAGCAATAATAGCGGCAAAGATAATTGATAAAGGGGTGAGTAAGAAGACAATTAAAGCAAGTTGCCAAGAGAAGACAAACATCATCACTAATGTGGAAATTATCATGAAAAAGCCCGTGAAAAGCTGGATAAATGTTTGAATGATGCCTTCTTGAATAATGCTAATATCATTAATTAAAGTCGACATAATATCGCCATATTTTGTATTATCGATCACGCTTAAATGGGTATATAGAATTTTATTGAAAACACTATTACGCATGTCGCGAGCGATTTTATAAGAAACACTAGAAGCAAGATAAGCTAAGATCCAATAGAACAATGAACCGATTAACATCATACCTAAGATCGATAAGATAATGTAAATAATCTTTGTAAGATCAACCGTCTCTAGCATGTAATCAAGCGCCCAACCGCTTGCGATAGGAATATAGATATTAGAAGCAACATAAAATAAAGAACAAATGAAAGCAATGATTAAAGGTAAAGCATATGGCTTCATGTATGAAAACATAAATTTTAGAGGTGATACATTCTTTTTCATGCTTGCACCTCCACGTTTTGTGAAAGACAAATATGGCGATATGCTTCACAATTTTTCATTAATTCTTCGTGTCTTCCTATCCCTTTAATTTGTCCTTTTTCCATGACGATAATTTCATCGCAATCTTTAATTGAAGAAACACGTTGAGACACATAAATCACTAATTTATCGCTCAAATTTTCTTTGATGGCTTTTCTTAAATTAAAATCAGTTTTAAAGTCTAAAGCACTAGAAGCATCATCTAACACTAAGACGCGCGAATCTTTGCATAAACTTCTAGCGATAGTAAGTCTTTGTCTTTGCCCACCAGAGAAATTTTTTCCACCTTGATTTACTTTTGCTTCTAGTCCACCTTTCGCTTCTACAACATCTAAACATTGAGCAATTTCTAAAGACTTGCGAATTAAATCATCGCTTGCATCTTCATTAGCGAACTTTAAATTAGAAGCAATCGTTCCAGTAAATAAAGTTGGGTTTTGCGACACGACAGCAATGTTTTTATTGACGCTTGCAAAAGATAAGTCTTGAATGTTTTTATTTTGAATAAAAAGCGTTCCATCGCTTACATCATAATAATGATTCATCAAATTGATCAAAGTTGTTTTGCCTGCACCTGTTCCACCGATAAGACCATAGGTCTTTCCTTCTTCTAATGTAAGATTAATATGCTCTACAGCAGGCTTAGCGTCTTTATTATAAGCGAAGCTAACATCTTTAAACTCAACTTCAATTTTTTCTTCATCGTCTATTCGTTTATCCCCTACTTTTAAAGTTGTTTCAGTCGCAAAAACTTCGTTGATACGCTTCGCACAAGATGAACCTTTAGCGAAAATCACAATTAAATTTGCTACGACCACAATCGCAGCGGATATTTGAAACATATAATTTACTAATGAAACAATATCGCCTTGGCTAAGCGTTCCATCGCTTACATTGATAGCGCCTAAATATAAAATTAAGATGATACAACCATTAATCACGACTAAATTTAATGGGTTCGAAAGAGAAGAAAATCTCGATAACCTTTCAGATATTTGTTGCACGCTTGCACTTTTCAAAGTAAAACGTCTATTTTCATAATCTTGTTTATTGAAAGCTCTAACAATTCTTGCTCCAGTTAAGTTATCTTCACTAATCTTTGTTAAATCATCCATCCCAGATTGAATCTTAGTGTTATAAGGAATTGAAACGAAACCAATGACGAAAATGATGAGACCTAATAAGACGCCGCCTAGTAAGAAGATCCAACATAAATTAGGGGCAACAAAAATAGATAAAATGAGCGCTCCAACGACGATGAATGGTGCTCTAACTGCAAGACGAAGCATCATCATTAAAGCATTTTGCGTGGCGATTAGATCATTAGAAATATTCGTTTCTAATCTCGAAGTAGTTAGAGTATCGAGTTCTTTATAAGAAAAAGAATTAATTTTTTCATAAAGTTTATTTCTTAATATGTAACCATAGTTTGTCGCGACGCGAATAGAAAGATATTGACAGACCATCGTCATAGCAAACCCCACGACCGCTAGTGCTAATAAGATGAGACCCTGCTGAATAATGTAATTTGTCCCCCCGTCCCCATTAATGCCATTATCGATAATATTTTTGACGATGATGGGTGTGATCAAACCAAAAACAGCTTCGAATATTTTAAATATTGGGGCTAAGATAATTTCAATTTTGTACTTTTTAGCGTATTGGGCAAATAATTTGAACATATTTTATTTTCCTATGATAGTTTATCATAACGAAAGAAAAATACTATTTACTTCTTTAAATTCAAAAATATATGCCTGATAGCAACTTAACTTGTATTATTCTTCTTTAACTTCTCTTGCTAATAAATAGACACTTCCACTTAGAATATCCGTTAAAGAATTAACGTTTTTATTGAAGAGAGTAAAGATGACATTGATAAGGCAGAAGATAAAACTTATGAGAAGAAAGATGTAAAAAGGGGAAGATGAATACACTAACGATTGCACACCGCTTATGAAGAAAGCGACGAAGAAGACGATGAAAAAATAACTTATGAAATTACATAAATATCGAATGATGAGGCTAGGAACTTTTACTCTTTTAGCTTCCTTACTAGCGATGATGACTTTATTGATATGCCTACCAATGCTTTGTGCATCTTGCATGAAAAAAGAGGGTAATAAATAAATGAGTAAGAAAGATGCTAAAAAGGCAAGCGCTAAGATGATATTAATAATATCTAAAATGGAACCGTAACCTTGATCGTATTCATCGTAAAGAGTAACGACTTCTGGCAAGGTTTGAAAAATGGAAATAGAATTATTTAAAACACTTAGAAAAATATTACCTAATTGATTGTAAGAATCATCGACGGTTGAAGAAAGATATAAATAATTAAAAATTTCAATTGCCACTTCCGTTTTTAAAGATGGGAAGGTTTCTTCAAGATTATATAATTCTTCAGAGTTTTTCTGTTCACTTAATAAACTTACAAATTCAATTTGCTTTTCATCCGATGATGTTTTGCCGTTAAATTCATCTAAATAGTGAACATAAAAGAACGCTAAAGAATCATTTTCATAATTGGCAATAGTTTGATTTTTGATATTTTTATCAACACTCGCTTGATCGATGCCAGCTTCATTAAAAGCACGAGGATTTGTTGAATATGAAAGAAGGATGTGACTATCTAAATATCGATTAAATAAAATGACGTTATCGACAAGATTTCCTTTTTCATCCACAGCTGCAAGTTTAGCATCGACTGCTAGATCGTTAATATGATCAATTCTTTCATTAACGTAATTAACTTGCGAAGAATAATATGCGGTGTTCGTAAAAGAAAAATAGCCGATGAACGCTAAGAGGATAGTGCATATCAAAATTAACACTAAGTCGAGTGCATCAGAGGCAAATTTCTTAGAAAACGGTGCTTTAAAATCGCTATTATATGAATAATTCTTTTTCATCGATAGCATTATAAAATTAAATGATGATATTTTCACTTAAAATATCGAATAAGTGAATTTTATCTAAATCGAAATGCAAGTTTAAAACATCATTTTCTTTAATTAATTTATCTTCCGCCATCACTTCGGCAATGACTTCTTTGTCGCCGATATTGAAATGTAATGAATAGACGTTACCGAGCAATTCACTTAAAGTGATAGTAAACGGATAATCTTTTGATTTCTTGTAACTTACTTGCGTATCAGTTTGATGATGGATATCTTCTGGCCTAACACCAAAATAGATGTAATGCGGTTTTCCTTCTTTTGCTAATAGGTAATTTTCATTGTTACCAGTATATCTTTCTAATCTTTCTTTTAATTGTTTCAAAGTTTTTTCTTCTTTTTCTTTGCGTTTCTTCAAAGATTCAAGTTTGACAATTTCAGTTTTAACTTTATTAACTTTTTCTGAATAATCAAAATTAGCGGTTTGATAAAATTCATCGTGTGCTTTTTTAAATTTTGCACTTAGTTTCAATTTGTGTTCTCCTAATGTAATTTCTCCATCATCATATTTTACTTTGATAATGTTCGTCGCTGGTGAACCGATGAAAGTTGCAACAAAAACATTATTAGGGTGAGCGTATATCTCTTTAGGAGTGCCAATTTGTTGAACGTAGCCGTGACGCATGATGACGATACGATCCGCCATCGTCATAGCCTCAGTTTGATCATGCGTGACGTAGATTGTCGTCGCATTAATCTTACGATGTAATTTGACGATTTCACTGCGCATCTGCACGCGTAATTTGGCATCTAAATTAGAAAGTGGTTCATCCATCAAGAAAAGTTTTGCGTCGCGCACTATCGCACGCCCTAACGCTACTCTTTGTCTTTGCCCACCGCTAAGTTCAGCTGGCTTACGGTCTAAATAATCATCAATTTCTAAAATTTGAGCGGCTTTTTTCACTCTTTCTTTTATTTCATCTTTCGGTACTTTTCTCATCTTTAAACCAAAACCAATGTTTTGTTCAACATTCATGTGAGGATATAAAGCATAAGATTGAAAAACAAGAGCAATGTCTCGATCTTTTGGTGATAAAGAATTAGCCCTTATACCATCGATATATAAACTTCCAGTTGTGATATCTTCTAAACCTGCAATCATTCTTAAAGTTGTCGATTTTCCACAGCCTGAAGGCCCTACTAAAACGATAAATTCGTGTTTTGCAATATCAAGATTAAAATCAAAAACTGCTTGCACACCATTAGGGTAAACTTTGTTAATGTGATCTAATTTGACAAATTCTTTGTTCGCGTCGATATCGATACTATGTAAAACTTCGACTTCTTCCACCAGCTTTTCTTTCTTTTCTTTTTTCTTAAATAATTTCATATCTAGACCTCCTTACAAAGTTTTTACTTTTAGTTCTTTATTATTCTTAATAAATGCTTTCACTTCTTCAAGATGATGTAAAGAAGGGATCGCACCATTTTTAGTCGTCGTAAGCGCTCCCATCGCGTTCGCAAATTTAATTGCGTCAATAATTTCTACATTATTTGATAAAGCATACGCAAGTGCGCCATTAAATGAATCTCCTGCCCCGACAGTGTCAACTACATTTACTTTGTAACCACTTATAAGTGCTCTTTCATTTTTTGTATAAAGTAACGCTCCTTTATCACCTAGAGTCGTCACAATATTTTTCACACCTAAATCCAATAATTTATTAGAAGCTTTTAAACATTCTTCGAGCGAACTAGTCTTCATATCAGTTAGTAACCCCAATTCAAATTCATTTGGCGTTAAGTAATCGATATATTTTAAATATTCCTCTTTTATTTTTCTTGCTGGTGCAGGGTTAACAATTGTCATCAAATTATTTTCTTTAGCGAACTTGATTGCTTCTAAAACCACTTCTTCTTTCATCTCGAATTGAGTTAAAAGAATATCTCCACCTTTGATAATATTTTGAACTTTAGTTAAATCATCTAAATTAAAATCTAAATTCGCTCCTAAAATAATGCAAATTCTATTTTGCCCACTTTTATCGATTTGAACGTTACCGACACCGGTTGACACTTCGCTTCTAAAAATGTCATTTACATCGATATTTTCTTCTTTAAATAATCTAATAAAATTATCGCCAAATTGATCATTTCCTACTTTTCCTATCATCTTTACTTCACCACGTAAACGAGCGATAGAAACGCATTGATTTGCCCCTTTTCCGCCTAAGAAAGTTTGAAAAGAATTTCCCACGACTGATTCGCCAGCATTAGGGAAACGATCCATTCTTGACACTAGGTCAGTGACTAATGATCCTAAGACGACAATTTTTTTCATAACTATTTATTTAATTCCTTCTTTAAACTTTCGCCTAACGCCCCATTTGGGTGAAATTTAAAAAAATCTTCTTTGGTGAAGTGATAACTAGAAGATAAGGCGATGGCAATTGCGTCTCCTAACACTAAAGCAAGAGTGGAAGAAACACTGGGGGCTAAATTTAATTCATCAGCTTCTTCTAACGAAGGATAGATAATTTTATAATCGCAAGATTTCGCTAATATGGAATCTTCTTTGCTAGTGTAAGCAATCGTCAAGGCTCCAATATTTTTAATCGGATCAATATTTTGTATTACTTCTTTCGTCGAACCGCTATTGGACATCAAAATGACGATATCATTTTTTTCGATCATACCTAAATCACCATGACAAGCTTCCGTCGCATGAACGAAAAATGAAGGTGTACCCGTGCTTGCAAACGTAGCCGCTAATTTCTTACATATATGACCAGATTTACCAACGCCTAGAAAGATGACTTTACCTTTCCTACTTTTGATGATTTCAATTATTTTATTTAAATTAGAATAATCTAAAGATTCAAACATCTTTTCAATCGCATTGTATTCGACTTTAATGACTCTTTTAATTTCATTTTCCATATTGATTAATTCCTTCATTTGAAGACGACTTCAAAAAGTGAAGTGTTATAGATTGGTGACCACTGGGAAATTTGAAAATACATTTTTTGACCATCATATTTAACAAAATCATCGTGCACGAAACCACCGTAGCAACTAGGCACTTCGCGGTGCGTCAAGATGAGCATTGATTCTTTAAATTCTTCAGTTAAATTTTCACTTAAATAAAATTTGATGCCTTCCTTCGTTAACGTGGAAATAATCCATTTATTCAAGTATTTATTAAACATGATAGAAGGTTCACCAGTGCATTCTTTTTGGATGAGATAATAAGGTTTTAATTCGATACCTTCCTTCAAATTTACAAATTTATTTTTATCGACTAAAAGTTCATATTTATCAAGATTTTCAAAATCATCTTTTCTTACTCTTAATAAGGAAGGATAACCAAATCTTCCACCGGGAATAGTTAAAAGATAGACGTAATCGTCTTTGAAGAAAGGATACATTTGCCCAAAGCGAGAAGAAAAATTTTCTTCTATTTCTAACCCTTCCACTTTTTCAAAACGATTCAATTCATTTTCCTTAGCTTTATAGCAACACGAGGAAGTGACGAACCATTCACCTGGTTTGCCCCAGTAACGGACGTGCATTAAGAAGATGTAAACGTAACCGTTTAAATAGATACCGCCAGTGGGAATTTTCGTCACTTCTTTATCTAAAGAAATATTTAAATTTTCTTCTTTGTTGCGATCGTGTTTTCCTTGTTTAATAGGTGCGATATCACCAAATTCATTCGTGACCACACCTTGAAATTTAATGCCTTTATCGAAATTAATATTTTTCTTACTATAAGCAATGAAATTAGAATTCCAATAACCATCGTTTACATCATGTCCACTAAAAGTATCTCCATATAAATATAAGTACTTATTAGGTGTAGAAACAACGATTCCTAAATCTGTCATGTTCGCTTTTGCAGCATTTAAAACTTCTTTATTAATCGACTTACGCCCAGTGACGAAGCCAAGACGATGAACATATGCAATATTTTCGTCTAAAGAAAAACCGTCTTTTGGTTTTATAGCCACATCGAGATGAAGCTTTTTACCTTGAGGATAATAAGCCATTACACGATTTGGTAAATAAGTATTTGTAGGAACATAAGCAATATCTAAATCGTATTCGTACAATCTTTTTTTAGCGTCATCTAATGTATTATTTAAAACGTTTGGTATTGGAAAATTCATACTTCATCCTCTACTTTAAAATTACTTCTACGAGGCTAGTGTTATAAATTGGGGTCCATTGCGAAAGTTGGATGTAAATACGTTTGCCATCACTATCAGAAATTAAAGGGGTGATGAAGCCGCCATATAAACCAAAATAATTGCTCGCATCGATGACAGGATAAACTTCATCATATGGACCACTGATCTTATCTGCGGCTAGAAGGTTAATTGCGCTACCTTTTAAAGTCGCGATGAGATATTTATCTAAATATTCGCTATACATAATAGATGGTTCGGCGACGGATGGATCAGCGACATAATAAGGATTTTGATTTAATTCATTCATCCCTTCATCGCCCTTCATCCATGTATCTTCATCGACGAGATATTCATATTCGTCACGATTTTCAAAATTTTCAGTCGTCACTCTAAACATGACCGCACCATCGTTTCTTCCACCAGGAATGGAAAGGAAATAAATATGTTCGCTATCATTTGGATCCGCGTAAGGATAAATTTGACCAGCATAATATAATTCTTCCTCATTCCATCTTAAAGATGGGACTTCCACCCATTCTTGATAAGTATTATCGCTAGCTTTTAAACATTGATTATAGCTGACGAGCCAGCTTCCTGCGACCCCCCAGTAACGGATGGACATATAGAAGATGTAAACTTCACCGTTGACAGTAATGCCACCCGTAGGAATCTTGGTTACTTCAGTGCCAATATTTTCAAAAGTATCTTCTTGGTGGGCACCTTGTGCAAAAGGCTTGATCATACCGACGTCGTTAGTGACGACACTATCAAATTGTAGACCATCGTAGAAAATAGTATCGCTGGTAATCGCCATAAAATTAGAATTCCAGAAGCCTTGCATATTCGCGCCACTAAAAGTATCACCATAAAGTAGCATCAATTTACCATCGGGTAGTTTAAAAGGAATCCCTAAATCCGTACCGTAAGCACCAGCGTTAAGTAAAATGTCCGCATTTGGACTATCAGGACCAGTAACATAATCGATGACATTATAATAATCCACTAAGGCACTATCGATGTTAATAGCGCTATCTTGTCGCTTTGCGACATTAATTTTAATTCTCGTCCCTTTTTCTACTTCATCTCCTGGTTCTAAGTCGTCCGCGTAACCAAGAATTCTTCCTTCGATAAGTTCGCTAGTTTTAACTTCTACTTCTTCAAAAAGTAAATCCGCTCCTACTTGTAACTTTGCATCTTTAACTTCGAGTCCGTAAAGATCCGGAAGGATGAAGGGGTCAGTGACCCCTCCATCTCCGTTTTGACAGGAAGATAACCCAAAACATGCAGTGAGTAAAATAGGGATGATTATCTTCTTACCAATCATAATTATTTCTTCTCTCTATTCGCTTTTCTCTTCTTGAAAACGAAATGGTAGACAAGATATCCTGCGATAGCGAGAACGACGATGCCGCCAGCGACAGACAATCCAATAATTAAGCCCATATTATCATTTCCGCCACTCGGTGTTTCTCCACCACCGCCTAAGACGGTAACGATGATAGAATCAGTTTTACCATTCGCACTCGTCACAGTAATTTCCGTTGAACCAGCCGCTACTGCAGTCACTAAACCATTTTCATCAACTGTAGCAACACTAGTGTTAGAACTGGACCAAGTTAAAGTTTTATTTTCAGCGTCCGCAGGTGTAACTGTAGCGCTCAATTGAACAGTTTGACCGACGTTAAGTTCTTGATCACCTTGTTCGATACTTACACTTGTCACTTCCACTGTTGGAACTTCATCACTTAAGTAACAAATTTTTACATTATCAAGATAGAAATAATCGCCTGCTGCAAGTGGAGTGATAAGCCATCTTACACTGTTCCATTGCACTTTATCCATCGCCACTTGGAAATCGACAGTCACTCTCGTGTAACCATTGTCTAATTGTTCAGTTTGAATTGGATAAGGGATGTTTTCATTTCCACTCGTCGTAGTGTAAGTTTCATCGACGCCTAGACGTTTGAAATCAACTGAATAATAAGGAGTGTTTGCCCCGCCGACAAAGCATTGATAAATTTCCATGTAATTAGCGAGGTCGCTACTGACAGTTAATTTATAATCGTAAGTTAAGCGAATTAAATCACCAATTTGAATCGTATCAGGTGTCATTAAGAACATCGAAGAATAAGCATGTGTATCGCTTGGATCACTTCTACCGATACGAGCAACTTTATTACCATTATCGTCAACGATTTGCCCTGGAGTGTCTAAACTTACGCTGCCCCATGCTCCTTCAAGTTGCGTTTCGCTTAAAACAGTGCCAGCATCGAAAGCTTCGAAATCGCCATTGACAACTTGATTTTTACCTTCGTAATATTCTTTATTTGGATCGAAAGCGGAAACGTAGGTTGGGCGAACGTAAATCGCACTAATTTCGATATCGCTCGTGCCTTGATATTCAAGTTGTAGACGCGCTGCGTTATCGATTGTTTCAAAAGATGTCGTATAAACATTTTCTACTAAATTAGAATCATCACCATCAGTGATTATTTCAAACGTATCAAGCGAAGCATTTGCTTCATCTAAAACATTTAAAATTAGATTCGCATCACTACTAACTTCGCTTGCCACTTCGATATCTAGTTGATAATTATCTTCATCTAAACCATCGATTAAGGCACCGTAGACACCATCGTTAGAAATGATAGCTTTATTTGTTCCTAAAGCGGCATTTTCGCCATAAATCCCGTTTTCATTAGGTTCGGAAGTTAGTTCACTTGGTGAAGCATAGTCTAAGAAACCTTCGAAGTCACCACCACTTACGATATTATCGCTCGTACCAGTTTTAACTAAGGAAATATTATCAATGTAAATAGTCGCATTAGAAACATTCATCCACATATGTAGTGAATCGTAAGTTTGATCAGCGTCGAAAGTTCTATCAGCTTTTGCGTTTTTCCAACCATCACTTAAATCAGTGAAGGTAACATTTTGATTTTGATTAGAATCCATAATGTTCGTTTCAGGAAGACGATTATCAGCGGATGGAGACCAGAATGCAAAGCCAATATTATCAGTTGTTCCTTCTACTTTATAATCAAAAGAAAAAGTGTATGTTGCCCCACTTTCAATCGGCAATAATTTGAAGAAACTAGAAAATCCTGTCCCCTGTGCCCGGATAACTGTGTTATTATTTAGCATGCAAGCGACTGGGGGGATATCTGCACCATTCACACCATACCCTGCTACCACACCTTCAGCAGGTGCAACGGATGGAAACACATATTCTCCTGCGCTTAGCGAAAAATCACCATTTGGAAAAATATTTTCCCCATAGATGAGGCTAGGATCATCCGCTCGTGCAGTGAACGACATAAGCGATAATGCGGCTACTAACGTCGCGCCTATACCTCCTATTTTTTTAAGTTTTCGCATATAAATACCTCCTTGCAAAAAACTTTAATACTTTAAAGGTAACCTATCTTCAACCGCTAAGATTTTCTTATTATTTTCCCAGGGCTTATCTAAATAGAAATAAGCAGTCGAAGAAAGATCGTCGTTACGGTTATTATTATGACCGCCTTCGATCGTTACCTTGATAGACTTTTTAAATGTAATTGGATCTAAAATATGATAACGATAATACGTTATCTTTCCTTTCCAATTATCTTCTCCACCTAAGATGATGCCATGATATAAAGAAGAGTAAACTTGGCGAGGACACCAGGCCATATTAACGTAATCTTCTGTGCCTGTACCGCGAAGGGTTAAATTTTCATCGTCGTCGATAAAAATCATATCATCTCCTTCGCCTGGCCAATCCCATTCTTTTTCCTCATTGAAATTATCGATATTGAAATTACACCCGACGTAATGACCTCTACCTTCAACATCTAAAATAACATAGTTATTTTTCCCATCTTTATTTAAGCCACCAAATTGGAAATCTTGACGAGATTTATATTTTTTATAATCAAATTGAGGATCAGGTAATTTACGATTCCAATAAGCGTGAAAATATAAAATATCTTCATCAAATTTTACTTCTTCGTAATCGATGTAATAATAAAGCATCAAAGTTGTTTTACCTTCGTTCGTAATATCGATTCTCGCTGCTTTTTTAAAAGGCATCGGAAAGAAACAATTGAAACCTTTGCCATTTTCCGGTGACATTTGTAAGGGGGCAGAAAAATAATTTCTAGATAGAGCGTGGCCCATACCGAAGAAATCTCCTAATGGTGTTAAAACTTGTGGATTTTTAGCATCTTCCCAATACATCTTAATTAAAACTTTTCTTAAAGCATTTTCTTCTTCCGTATCGCCTTCATTCATTTCCGTCATCCAAATATGTTCGATTATTCCACTCGTATGCACATCAAATATAGTTCTTGTTTCGCCCGGCTTAATGTAGATGCGGTCGTCATTTCCGCCACTACGATCATAAGAAGAAATTCTTCTTCTTACACCATCTTTAGGTAGATAAACGTTTGATAAAGAATGCACTTTCATAATCTATTTCACTCCTGTTAATGCAATACCGTCACGAATAAATCTTTGGACGATGAAGAAGACGACCACCGCTGGTAAAATAGCGATGAAGGAAGCTGCAAGAACCGCTCCATAGCCTAAGGTCGAACTGTCGCCATATAAAGAATTAATTAAAGTCATAATTTGTGTTAGACCTTTATGTTCAGTATCGATAGTTAAAGTGGGCCATAGATAAGCATTGAAATAACCGATGAAGGTACCCGCTCCCATAATGACCATCGGAGTAATTGAATTAGGAAGATAAATCTTAAAAAAGATTTGTATACTATTACATCCATCCACTCTCGCTGCCTCATCGTAATCTTTAGGGAAACCTAAATAAAATTGTCTAAAGAAGAACATGTTATATGCGTTTGCGACACCAGGAATAACTAAGACCCATATCGTGTTCATCATACCTAAAGAAGCGACGACGGAAACAGATGTTAATAAGATAGTAATACCTGGAATAAACATCGTGGCGATGACGATGACCCAAAGAACTCGTTTGAAGGGAAATTCAAGTCGAGCGAAG
The DNA here is from genome assembly GCA_949285455.1 of uncultured bacterium. Taxonomy (GTDB): domain Bacteria; phylum Bacillota_I; class Bacilli_A; order RFN20; family CAG-826; genus CALVUG01. The sequence goes on from CASDXP010000013.1 coordinate 16,145, forward strand.
GCATAGCCCGCTAAAGAGTTAACGAATAAAGAGAAAGTCATACCTAAGACCGCTACTAAGATCGTCATACCAAAACTTTGGAAGAAATTGACGCCGACGGTCGTATATTGAAGATAGAATAAACGCGAGAAATTATCGATTGTCCAATTGTAAGGGAAGACATGAAAATCGATTGAAAAGATTTCTTGTCGATCTTTAAACATCGAAATAATCGTGAAAAATAAAGGAATAAATAAGCAAAGTAAAACGAAGATGATAATAGCGTAAAGTCCAATACGGATGAAGACGTTACTAACTTTCTTACGTTTTTCTAATTTTAAAACTTCAGCTTCGGAAATCACGCAACTTTTCTCCTTTTATTTTTCACATTAGTGAGGCTGAACACAACCGCGTTAATAGCCCCAATAAATAACATAATTAAAATTGATGAAGCAATAATTTCGCTTTGCGAAACATTACCGTTCGCTCTTGCGTGTATCAGATATAAAACTGGTGTCATCGTCGCATTAACGGGTTGACCATTAGTCATGATCATCGGAATTTCAAACATTTGTAAATTCGCTGTCACTAGAGTGACGATGATTAAAACAAAATAATTTTTTAATTGTGGTAAGACGATGTGCCAAGTAATTTTAAAGAAACCGGCACCATCGACTTCCGCCGCTTCGTAATAATCCTTAGGAATATTAATTAAACCTGAATAGAAAATTAAGGTTGTATAACCGCTTCCTACCCAAATAGTAGGAACAATAATTGCAACGTAAGCCCAGAATTCATTCATCGTAAACGAGATAGGATCAGCGTTGAACCATTCCCCTAAGATGCCATTTATAACTCCACCATTGTAATAAGTTAAGAGAGTGAAGATACATCCGACGACGATACCAGAAAATAGATATGGTAAATAAATAATTGTACGGACAAAGACACCGAACTTATTCTTTACTCTTACTAAGACATTCGCGAAGATAAATGAGATGCTAACTTGTAAGATGACGACGAATAAAGTCATCAAGCAAACATTACCCAAAGATTTAAGAAATTCTTTATTTTGAAACACCTTAACATAATTATCAAACCCCGCAAAAACAGCTTCATTTGGTCCAGATTCGAAATAGAAGAAACTTCGATAGATGGACATGATAAGAGGAGTGATAACAAATATCGCTAACAAAATGACCGCTGGTGCAATTAAAAGTAAACCAGAAACTTTCTCTTCTTTTTTACGATCTTTTGGCAGGATATGGAAGCGTTTCATAATTATTGTCTCGGATTGTTATTTGCTAAATTATCTCTAACGATGATGCTTTGCACTTCTTGGTGACACGCTGCTACGACATCATCAATATTTTCACCCATTGCTGCTTCTTCAAGTAAACCTTCGACAGAAACAGAAATATCCCAACTATAGATAGGTTCTAAGACTGCTCTTGAAGCAACGTAATTAATTGTTTCATACCATTCGCTAGGAATAGTTGTTTCTTCTTCCATCTTCGCGTCTAAGATAGCTTGAACAGATTTACGAGGTGAAACTTTAGAATAGAAAGCTCTTGTAAAATAATCGACTGTTTGAGCAGTATCTTCCGCCGTTAAGAATTTGATAACTTCCACTGCCATTTCGACATTTTCACATTCGCTAGAAATGACATAAACCCAACCACCATTCGTCGCAGTCACTGTATCTTGATTACCATCGAATGTTGGCATGATAGCAAAGCCAATATTTTCAATCATTTCAGGATATTGATTAGCGATCGTAGCAATGGACCAACTACCGCACGTCGTCATGATGGCTTTCCCATCACAAACATCGAACACTGATTCAGTGTAATCGCCGCTGGACAATGGAACGTAACCGTTTCCATATAAAGTTTGCCATACTTCCGCTAGTTTAGCGTAGCCTGGTTCCATAATTCTAGAAGTTGTCCAATCATCGGTGATGGCAAGTCCACCTGTGGCAGCATATTGCATACCCCAAGTACCCCAAGCACAAGCAACACCAGTAGGAACACCAAATGGATAGACGTTTCTTTTTCCTTCTGCTACTAAGTTAGTTTTGATTGTAGCGCAAAGTTCTAAAAATTCATTCCAAGTAGTTGGAATACTAGTCGTATTACCATAAGTTTGAAGTAAGTCTTTACGATAAGCGATAATGGTTGATGGTTCCATGACGATTGGGAAACCATAATATTTACCATCGTATCTTACCCCTTCAGTGGCAGTTTCAGTTAAATCATTCCACACATCTTGATCAAAATAGCTCGTGATGTCGATAGCGCGACCCGCATTAATTTCTTTATATAAGTTTCCGTATGAAACTGTATAAATATCAGGTACGCTATTAGATTCATAGGCGCCACGAATTAAATCGTCGAACGAATTTGAATCGATGTAAGTTTGTGAAAGCTGGATGCCATCATTAAGGTTATCGTTAAATAACATTCTATGATCAATGTTGATACGATTTTCCCATTCTTCAAAATCCATCATCCACATCTTAATTTCCGTTGCGCCATCTTCAAACTTTTCTTCTTTGTCGTTGATGTCGATGTCATCTGGTGGTTCACAAGATAGTAAACTAAAGGTTGATGTAAGTAAAATTATAGGCAAAATGTACGATTTGCGCATAAGCTGTCCTCCATTTGTTTTAATACACCTTAATTATGGAAAAAAATCTTATCAATTCATAGTATTAAAAATAGTGAAAACATAACAAAAATTTGGAAAATTATTTTTTATTGAACATTTTTACTATTTTTTTATAACTAATTTTTATTTTTTCTTAATTTAGCTTTCTTGTATTCCGTCGGATAACGTCCATCTAATTTATAGAACCATCGAGAGAACGTTTGAGGAACATCAAAATTTAAAATCTCCGAAATTTCTTTTATAGATTTAAATGAATATCTAATTAAGTTCTTTGCGTATTGTAGGCGCAGGCGATCATAATATTTTTTCGGTGTCGTCTTATAAGTTTTCTTAAATAAATCGTTCAATGTCCAACTAGTGAGATTTGTTTTAAGTTCAAAATCTCTTAAAGTTAAATTGGTTTGAAGATTTTCAGCCATATATCTCACTAAAAGACTTAAAGTATCACTCTTTTTATCTTCTTCGTGGTAGCCGATATGTTCTTCTATCAAAGTTGCAATTAAAACTTTCAATAAACCTTCTAGATGAAATTCTTTGATTTCACTATCGAAAGTATAGACATCAATCAAACGTAGAATTAAATCTCTGAAGCGCGATGGATTTTTTAAATGAATCACGCGTGGTAAGTTAATGCCGTGTTCCTTTAAATAATCTTCGCGGAAGTAAGTGAGTTCAATCTCACGCATATCTTCTCTTCTTTTCATCGACACTGGAATGATTGAGGAGAGTTCATCTTTATTAAAATCGAAATGAACATGTGGTTGACAGCAATTGACTTGATACCACGTAATTTTATGATGTTCATTCGGACGAATAAAAACCACATCCCCTTCCTTTACGATATATTTTTCATCATCGAATTCAATTTTCATCATACCTTTATCGATGTAGATAATTTCATGATCATAAATTGAACGATCTGCATAATAATCGTAAAGCCAAGTATGATACATAGCTAGTCGGATGTAAGGCTTAAATTCAAGTTCCATACTTACAAAATATAGCCTATAACAAAAATTTGCAAGGAGACTTTTTGTAAAAAGAATGCTTTAAAAATTTAACTAAAGTTAGTAGTTTCAATTTTTTCTATAAATCGTAACTTTTTATTTAATACACTGTTTCAATATAAAACGATGTCCCGTTGGTGAGTTAAGTCTATATAAATTAAATTTTCATTAAAACAAAATGATCTTAACCTATATGAAAATTCGCTCATTACCGCAAAAGTGTTTATATAGTCGTGAAAATGAATACTTAATAATTACATTATTACGTTAAAATAACGCATCTTTATCTAAAATAGTGTTTTAAATTTAATATTTTTGTACGTCGCTCGCTTTCATCCGTTCACTTTATCACTTTCTAAAATTGCTTGCTCATAGATATTACTTTTCATATTAGCTCTAGCAAAATCTATGTTTAGTAAAACTCTAATTTTTATTAATTAACTCAGCAAAAAATCATGACTTAATGTTACGTTATCAACGTCTTTATTAATTTCGATACGATATAAGCCAGGTTCAAAAACGAAGTCGTGACAATTCAAATTATAGTATTTAAAATCATCCAAGGTTAAGGTGAACTTAATTAGAACTTCTTCGTTCTTGCGAATATAAATTTTATCGAAACGTTTCAATTCGCGCGTGGGTCGATAAACATTTTTGCTTAAAGGTTCGATAAATAACATTACTGTTTCTTTTGCATTATACTCACCGCTATTTTTAACTTTGAATGAAACTTCTATTTCCTGATTCAATTTATTTCTTGTAACTTTTAAATCGCTATAATCGAATTTAGTGTAACTTAGACCATAGCCAAAAGGATATAGCACTTCTTTATGATGCGTAGTGAAATAGCGATAGCCTACATCTAAACCTTCCGCATATGAAATTACTGCTTCATCGATGTAAGTAGATGAAGATGGATAATCATTTAAAGATAAGGCGAAAGTTTCTGCAAGTCTTCCTGAAAAAACTTCCTCCCCAGCGATAAGTTTAGCAAGAGCATCACTAACATTTTCACCAGCAAAACCCACATAAACGATAGAATCGACATCATCTTTTACTTCATTTAATTCAAAAGCTCCTCCGCCATAGACTAACAAGATAATTTTTTTATTTGTAGACTTGGCTCTTTTAATAGCAAGTATTTCTTCGTTTGCGAGTTTTAAATCTTGGCGATCAAAGTCTTCACTAAATAAAGTTCTATCGCCTCCCACTCCGATGATAAGTACATCGTTTTCGTGTGCCTTTGCAATAAATTGTTTAAAATTACCCATGACCACTGAATGGGCTCTATTTTCTAAGACAACTTCACCTTCATCGACGTTTAAATAACCAATTTCTTTTAAAGAAGTAGCTAGAGTTTTAAAAGGCTTATCGAGGGCAACAATTGAACTACCGCCACCATTAAAATATTTAAATGTAGGTGCACCGCCTATCAAGATCTTTGTCGATTTATCTTTTAATGGGAGTAAATCATTTTTGTTTTCTAACAAGGTGATTCCTTCTAAAGCGACATCTAACGCTAAAGCTTTTCTTTCTTTTAAAGTTCTTTGAACTTTTCTTAAGGCTTTTTCTTCTTCGTTTTTCTTTATTAAATCTAAAACTTTTTGCGCTGCTTTCTTTAAAGCTTCTTTATCTAGTCTTCCATTTTTTAAATCTATAAGTAATTTATCTTCAAAATTTTTATCGTAAGGCATGATGAGATGTAACCCAGCGTTAATTGAAAGAGTCGGGTCTTTCACCGCTCCCCAGTCCGATATTATTAAACCATCAAAACTATGAGAATAAGCAAAATCATAAAGGGGCTTATTTTCGCTCATTCTCACACCATTTAATAAATTATATGAACACATTAAAGTCCAAGGCTTGGCCTTGAATGCTCTTTTAAAATTAGTGAGGTATATTTCTTGTAAAGTTCTTTCATCTACTTCGCTACTAACCCAATTTCTTTGATATTCGCTATTGTTACATATGTAATGTTTTAAGCTACTACCCACATGTTTTTCATTCAATCCTTGAATATATGATTTAGCGATTTCACTACTTAGATAAGGATCTTCGCTAAAATATTCAAAGTTCCTTCCACATAATGGATTTCTTTTTATGTTGCTGCCGGGAGCGAGCAAAATATCTAAATTTCTTGAAATTAAATCATCCGCGATACTTTTTGCGTATTCTTTTGCGAGCTTGATATTAAAAGTCTGGGCTAATACTTCACTAGAAGGATAAGAAGTTGAAGCTATTTCTTTATTTTCATCCACGAGTGATGAGTTTAAAGTACTTCTTACTCCTACTGGGCCATCGCTAACATAAACTGTAGGTAATTTATTATTTAAATCATTAGTCTGCCAAAAGTTCTTACCCATGACTAATTTAATCATTTCTTCATAGGTGTAATTTGACACCAAATATACATCTTTATTATTCATTATTTTTTCCTCGCTTATATTAATAATCTTAAACAATAAATATTACAAGATGGAACAAACAAAATTAATTTGTGATTCATAAATTTTATTTAAGCAGATACCATTATCGTAAGCATAAGAATATATTTTCTCTAGATTTGCAGATCCAATACCTTTACGTCTGAACTTCCAATTATTTATCGTTTCTAATGAAACGCCTAACTTCTTCGAAAGATCAGACTCATTTATTTGCAAGGCCTCGCAAATGATTGCAATTTCGCTAGTTAAATTCACGAGACACCACCATCTTTCTAACTTGTCAATACAAAAGTTTAAAAACAAATTAAGACAATAAATGACTAATCTTTTTTAATGAAATAAAAAACATATTTAAATATAACCGCGCAAAGTTATTGACATAATCTAAAAGATTATTTATTAGAATTATGTTTATTTAGTAAGCTTTCGTTTTTCTAGTAGAACTAATTTTAAAAATCGATCGGTTTAAACTAATTTTCATCTACTAGCAAGACGCTAAAAATTAAAAGATCAAAAAAAGCGAGGATTCTAATCCTCGTTACTTTTTTCATGGCTTATTACCCATTGCAAAAGGTCATCATAATCAATTTCACCGGCTGCTATTTTTAGAAAAACTGAAGCTAGTTCATCTTGCGTATAGAAAAGAGAAATTCCGTTCAATGCGAGGAACACGAGCATCGCATGCGCGCCGATACGTTTGTTACCATCGAGGAAAGGGTGATTTTGCACTAGTCCGCAAGCTAGACGGGCTGCTTTCTGATACACGGATTGAAATAGTTCGATTGAATCGAAGGTTTGGAACGGGGCAAAGATAGCCGAATCCAAAACTCCCTCATCCCGCAAACCATCCAAACCACCTGTTTCCATTATCAAAGCATGGTGCATAGCAATGATTTGATGTTTGGAAAGAACAATCACTTCGCTAACTCCTCATAAGCTGTTCGATTTTTTTCAATAAGCTGCTTGGAAAGTTTTTTTACGGAACTATCTGTCGCCATTTGAATCGTAGTCTCTGTGCGCTTGATTTCAAATGGGATACGTTGTTCCCGAACGGCTTGTTTGGCAAACATGGTAATGGCAGAACTTAAAGAAAGTCCAAGATCATTAAACAATTCATCAGCCTGGGCTTTAAGCTTTTCATCCATGCGGATTGTAACATTGATGTTAGCCATAAGAATACCTCCTATTGGATTTCATTCACATTATACGACAAAACGAATGTAATATCAATTATATTAGTTGATAATTATGTGCGTTTTATTTGCAAAACAATTAATAATTACAACGAATCGGACTAGACATTTTTCCAATTAGTGAACAAATATTCTTGACAAGTTAATGAACTATTTAAGGCATCGTTTTTCTAGTAGAACTAATTTTAAAAATCCGTCGGTTTAAACTAATTTTCATCCGCTATTGCAATGTCAAAAAATTAAATAATGCCCGATTTCTCAACTAAATATCATTCATCCGTTACCTTTAGCGAACTAAACGGGATTTAGTTTAAAGATGGCACTCATCCTACATATTAATACTTTCGACACCCCAAAAATAAAGGGTGCCGTTTTTATTTGTTTATTGCGACACCCTTAGAGTTCGAAACCGACACGCTATAAAATTTTTGTTATATACGAACATTTAATAAAAATAGGTATTCATTTTCTGATTCTTCAACAAGATTTTTAATAATTTCAATAAAATCAGAATAGTCATGGGTTGTATGTGCTTTATCTAAAGCATCATAGTATTCGACTCTATCTTCGTTTTTTATTATAACAGGCGGATATCCATTTTTTATTAACTCGAAATTGAGTAAGAGTCTTGCAGTTCTTCCGTTTCCATCTACAAAGGGGTGTATTTTTACAAACTCACCATGAAGATAACATGCTCTTACGATAGGATGTAAGTTACTCCACTTTTTATAATTTTCTATTAATTTTTGCATTTCAAAAGGTACATTAATATAGTTAGGGGGTGTGTGTTTTGCACCACTAATAAAAACATTTTCTTGACGATATTTACCAGCGTTAAGAGAATCAATTTCTTTTAATATTAAGTGATGAATAGATTTAATGTTATATTCAGTTAAAACACAATCTTTTCGAACAAGTTCTTCAATAAAGTCAATTGCTTCCTTGTGATTTATTATTTCCAAGTGATCCTTTAAGGGCTTGCCTTTAATTGTAATTCCATTTTCTAAAACCACTTTGGTCTCAGAAAGGGTTAAATTATTACCTTCAATTGCATTTGAATTGTAGGTCCACTCAACAACTAATTTATTTTTGAGTTGCTTATTCATCAAATTTGAAAATGGTCTAAATGAATCTATCAAATCTTTCTTTTTATCAACTGGTTTAAAATCGATTGAATTATAAAATATATTTTCTTCAACTTTATATCTTTTATCAATAGGCTTTGTTGCCTCTACTGGTATCAACCAAGTTTTGCCAACTTTTATTGCACCTTCAATTCTACCTTCCGAACATAAAGCTCTGATTCTTCTTTCATTGATTCCCCACTTTTCAACAAAGTATAAGATATTTTTTAATTCCAAATAAATTACCTCCTTTATTCCGATACCGGCACGATATTATTGTAAAAAAATTGCTATTGTAAGTCAATACACTACCTATATCGGGATACCGTTTGTTATTTGTAGGTAACAATTAAAAATAGAAAGTCTTACAATGTTAATTGCAAAACACAAAGGAGACTTTCTATATGAATATTCTAACA
>CASDXP010000014.1 GCA_949285455.1 uncultured bacterium
GATTAGTGCTTAAATCAGTGAACATTTTAAAACTTTATCTATGATATAGTTTTTTCGTCGTGGACTTTAAGAAAAAAATACTTGATAATTGTAGGTATGAAAGATGGAATTTTGTTAATCAATAAACCGATTGGACCGACGAGTAGAGATATCATCAATATCTTAGAAAGAAGATTTCCTCAGGATAAATTTGGTCACGCTGGTAGTTTAGATCCATTTGCGAGCGGTTTAATTATCGTCGGAGTGAACCAAGGTTTAAAATGCATCCAATTTTTTGAAAATTTACATAAGACTTATCTAGCTTCTTTAAGACTTGGCATCGCTACCGATAGCGGTGATAAAGAAGGAAAAATAATTGGAGAAAAAGAGATTCCTTCTTTTAATAAAGAAAAAGTTAACGAAGTATTAAAATCTTTCTTCGGTGAAAGTTTACAAGTACCTCCGATGTATAGCGCGATTAAGAAAGATGGTGTACCACTTTATAAATTAGCAAGAGAAGGTAGAGAAGTGGAAAGAAAACCAAGAAAAATTACCATCGACAATATCAACTTAATTAGCGTAGATACTTCCCACATCATCTTTTCTTTATCGTGTTCCAAAGGAACTTACATCCGTACGTTAGGCGAAGATATCGCTAAGAAATTGAACACATTAGGCCATCTCGATGGTCTCATGCGACAAAAGATTGCTAAATTTTCTTTAGAAAACGCTAAAGATGCCAATCTCGTCGATGATAAAGATGTCATCCCATTAGAAGAAGCTTTGTATTTTTTAACGATGAAAGAAGTAGGTGGCTTAGAAGAAAAGAAAGTGAATAATGGAGCGAGAATTCATCTAGAATGTAAAGATGATATCGTCTTAATAAAACTTCGCAGCAACGGAAAAATAAAAGCTATTTATGAAAGAGGCTACGATGGATTATACTATTGTAAAAGAGGGATAGTATGAGAATTATTAATATTGATAGTGAAACGAAAGTTAGGAAATTAGACAATAATCTTTGCCTTTGTATAGGGGCATTTAAAACTTTACATCTTGGTCATCAAGCTCTCATCAAAGAAGCTTGTAAAAATTTATCTAGACCTGTCGGGGTCATATCTTTTGTTCCTTCGCCGCATGAACTTTTTAGTGGTGTCGAAGATAAACTCGTCTTAAGTGCAGGCGATAAGGGAAGAATTTTATCTTCTTTAGGTGTGAGTTTTCAAATTAATATCAAATTTGATCGTAACCTCGCTAATATGAGTGCTCTAGATTTTATCGAAAAAGTTTTATTACCTCTCGGAACGAAAGAAATTTACGTCGGAGAAGATTTTCATTTCGGTAAAGATAATTTAGGTGATATATCGACTTTGAAACAATATTTTAATGTCCACCCTATCGAGATGGTGGAAGACGAAGATGGTAAGTTATCTTCAAGTCGTGTCTATTCTTTAATAAAAGAAGGAAGAGTGGATGAAGTAAGTAAAATCATCGGTCGATATTACGAAGTAAGTGGGACAGTTATCCACGGAAAAGGGGAAGGTAAAAAACTTAATTTTCCGACGGCGAATCTTGCTTTTGACGCACCTTATTTGCTACCAGAAAATGGTGTCTATCTCGTCCGCGTCTTCGTCCGTGGCGAGCCTCATTTTGCCATGGCTAACGTCGGAATTCATCCTACCATCAATGAATTAGATATACCTATTTTAGAAGTGCATATCTTAGATTTTACTTTGCAAATTTATGATTGGAGACTATACGTCCAATTTTTAAAGAAAATAAGGTCGGAATATAAATTTGATTCTACGGTTGCCTTAACGCAGCAATTAGAGGAAGATAAAGCGAAGATTAGAGATATTATCTCTAAAGAAATATTTTAAAATCGTTTACAAATTAGACGCATATCGCTATAATTTTAATTGCGACTTCTTCTTTGTTTAGCGAGTAATCCTTCTAACGCTAGACGAGGATGAAGCTAAGTATAAGATTAAGGAGGAAAAAGAGATGGCTTTAACGAAAAAAACGAAGCAAGACATCGTCGCTAAATTTGGTAAAGATCCCAAAGATAGCGGTTCAACGGAAGTGCAAATTGCTCTTCTTACCGAACAAATTCGCGAACTAACTGAACACCTCAAAGTGCATAAGAAAGATCATTCTTCACGTCGAGGCTTGCTCATCTTAGTCGGCAAAAGACGTGATTTACTCGATTACCTTGCGCGTAAAGACCGTGAAAGTTACTTGAGACTTCTCGCGGAACTCAATTTAAGAAAATAAAATTCTTAAAAAGATGCCATTAAATCTCTCAATTGAGAGATTTTTTTATCGTTTAAATCATGATATAATTAATTCACTTTTATGAAAAAGAACAGGTTCGTTATTACTTTTCTAAGTCTAAGTCTATTAGCGACTTCCTTTTCTTCATCTTTTTTCTTTAAGATGGAAGGAAGCGAAGCGAAGACTGGAACTTTAGTGAACAATATCAACGTCTCAGATTTAAGTGAAGGGGAAGTGAGAAGTTACTATTCTTCTTTAGGCTCAAATTTGAAAGGTAAAGATTTATTAAATAGTTTACAAGATGTATTGAGAGATGGTCATCTTTGGTTCAATTATGCGGATATATGGAAAAGTGCAAGAATTACGGAAAGAGATTGGCTTCAATCGCCTTTGAGTGCGGAAGAATTAATTAACTATCAATATGACGATAATCCTTACGTGCATCTCCTTTATCGTTTAGATAACGCTACGAGTAGCGCAGCGCGTATTGATGATACGCATGGAACTTATATCGATAGAGAACATATTTGGTCGAAGTCGCATGGTTTTAGCCAAGATGAAAATAAAGGGCCAGCTTATGCTGATATGCATCATTTGATGTTAGGCGATTCCGATGTCAATCAAGACGCACATTCAAATTATCCTTATGCGGATGTAGAAGAAGAGGAAATAATTTACGATAGTAGTTTGGAACTAAAGTTGATCATTATGGAACTAGAGGCTACGCTACTATCGGGGGCAGTCGAGTGATGGTCTTCGAACCACCTGATCAAGATAAAGGCGATATTGCTAGAGCTTTATTTTATATGGCCGCTAGATATTCTAGCTTTACTAGCGCTTCAGCGGATCCTTGGCTCGAACTTAGTGATGATGTTACTTCAATTGAAAATCAAGGAACTTTATCTTCCGCTGATACGAAAAGTAAGCCTGGTTATTATGGTGTGTTATCCACTCTTTTAGAGTGGCATCATTTAGATCCAGTTTCAGATTATGAAATTCATCGTAATAATTTAATTTATAATAATTACCAGAGTAATAGAAATCCCTTCATCGATTTCCCAAGCTGGGCGGATATCGCTTTTGGTAGCAGTAGTAATTATGCGAATGTCGAAGAAGATGCAATTGCTCTAGTGGGAGGAAGCGATACTCCTATAGAACCCGGTGAACCAAGCTTAGAAATAGGTGGAAATTATCTTACGAGAGTTCCTTTAGGAAAGACTTACGATTATTCATCTATTAAAGTAACTTACATCGATGAATATTCTAAAAGTAGGGACGTTAGTGACCTTTCTATCATCAGCGAAATTGATACGATGAAACTTGGAAATCAAGAAATTAAAGTTAGTTATCAAGGCTTAGAAAAAGTCATCAATGTTTTCGTCACAAATGAAAATTCAGACGTCGGGGAAGATGAATCTTCGCCTGCGGAAATTAAAGAGATTATTAACGTCGAACAAAATGAAGTTAGTAATAATGGTAAAACTATGAATTCTTATGGACCGTACGACTCAATTACTTTAAGCTCTAACGATAGCCGTACTTGGTCCGCTTCTTTAGCGAATAAAGGCAGTTGGAAGCCATTTGAAACTGGATTTAATATCGGAGCGAATACGAAAGCGCAAAGAGATAAAAATGAATTACCTTCTTTAGTGACGAACGCTTCTTGGTATAACCAAGTAAGTAGTTATTTAAATTTATATTATTTTGGAATGAATTTTGATGTGAATAATGTAAGTGGCATTGCGTTTAATTTATATAACGAAAAAGATATGGATGCTTACATTGTCTATTCACTTGATAATGGTAGTTCTTATAGTCTAGTGAAAGTTAGAAATTATTCTAGTAATATCGATACAACTACCTCTCCAACAAAAGTAAGTTATATCTTAGAGCAAAATTATTCTTCGATAAGATTTGGATTACTTCTAGGAATAAAAAGTGATGAAGATGGTCAACGTAATCGTCTGATGAGTGTAGAACTACTCCATTATAGTGGTGAAGTTATCATCCATGACGTCTCGCCTTTTGAACAAGCTAAAGCTTATGCTTTATTTTTCTTAGAGATGACGAACGAATATTGTGGTGGATCTAATGCCTCATGGGATTTATTTAAAGGTGTGTTAGACGAAAATTGGTCCATCTTAGCTTCAGAATATAATCTCATGATAAGTGAAGCAAAAAATATTTTTAAAGAAAATAGTGACTCTACGATCTTAGAAGCTAAGAGTCGATATCAACTAGTTATCGATAAATACGCTAAACACGGATTAAGTGACTTCATCGGTTTAGGAAATGATAATTCCTATCCCGATGTTGGAACGAATGAAAATCGTTATCTTTTCATCGTCTTAAGCACGAGCATTTTCTTACTTCTCACTAACATCACTTTCATCATCGTCTACAAGAAAAAACGTCAGAATAGTCGTTAATTTTATATAATAATAAAGTTTAATTTTAGGTTAGTATATGCTAATATAGTTTTAGTTATTTAAAGGTTTTTGAGGTAAAAAGAAAAAAGAAAGACTATGAAAAAGACATTTGAAATGAACTTCCACGGTAAAAAATTAGTGGTGGAAGTTGGCGAAATTGCCAAACAAGCAGATGGGGCCTGCTTAATTCGCCTCGATGACACGGTCGTCCTTTCGACGGCTTGTGCTTCTAAAGAAGCAAAAGATGGGGATTTCTTTCCTTTAACTGTCGGTTACGAAGAAAAACAATATGCGGTCGGTAAAATTCCTGGTTCCTTTTTAAGAAGGGAAGGAAGAGCGAGCGAACATGCGACTTTGACCGCAAGATTAATCGATCGTCCGATTCGACCAATGTTCGCGGATGGGTTTAGAAACGAAGTACAAATTGTGAACACTGTTCTAAGCGTCGATCAAAACGCGACGCCTGAAATGTCAGCGATGTTCGGTTCATCTTTAGCTTTAGGTATTTCCGATATTCCTTTCGATGGCCCTATCGCTGGCGTTTACGTTGGGAGAGTCGATGGTAAATTTATCATCAATCCAAGCGTCGAAGAAAAAGAAAAATCCGATATGTTCGTCGCTGTAGCTGGAACAAAACAAGCGATCAATATGGTCGAAGCTGGCGCGGCGGAAGTGAGTGAAGAAGAGATGCTCGATGCCTTGATGTTCGGCCACGAAGCTATCAAAGAATTATGTGCTTTCGAAGAAAAGATTATCGAAGAAGTCGGTAAGCCAAAAAGAGAAGTTAGTCTCTACCAAGTCGATGAAGAGATTAAAAAAGATATCTATGATAGAAGTTACGATCGTCTCATCAAAGCTATTTCTATTTTTGATAAACTTGAAAGACAAAACGCCATCGATGATATCGAAAACGAAATTATCGAATCTTACGAAAATAAGAAATATGAAGATGAAAAGACGCATAAACTGACGATGACGATGGTCAAAGATACTTTAGAAACGATCGTCGCGAATGAAGTGAGAAGACTTATTACGGAAGATAAAGTTCGTCCTGATGGTCGTAAAGTCGATGAAATTCGTCCTTTGGATGCACAGGTGGATTTACTTCCTAGAGTGCATGGTTCGGCGATGTTTACCCGCGGCCAAACACAAGTTATTTCTTCTTGTACGCTCGGCGCTTTAACCGATGAACAAATTATCGATAATTTAACTGAAGAAGATAAAAAAAGATTCATGCACCATTATAATTTCCCACCTTTCTCAGTCGGAGAAGTGGGCCGTATGGGTTCGCCTGGAAGAAGAGAAATTGGTCATGGTGCCTTAGGTGAAAGAGCTTTATCTTACGTCATTCCTAGTGAAGAAGTCTTCCCTTACACGATAAGAGTCGTGAGCGAAGTCGTCGAATCGAATGGTTCGAGTTCGCAAGCTTCCATCTGTGCTTCTTGTATGGCTCTTATGGCAGCTGGTGTCCCAATTAAAGATATGGTGAGCGGTATTGCGATGGGCTTAATTACTTCCGGTCCATTAGATGGAAATCATCCTTACACTATCTTGACTGACATCCAAGGTTTAGAAGACCATTTCGGCGATATGGATTTTAAAGTGGCTGGGACAAAAAATGGTATTACAGCTTTACAAATGGATATCAAAATTAAAGGTGTCACCAAAGAAATTTTACGTGAAGCTTTAGCCCAAGCGCATGAGGCGAGAGCGAAAATTAGAGAAGTGATGGCCAAAGCCATCGATAAGCCAAGAGATGATGTCTCCAAATGGGCGCCTAAGATGGATACGATGCAAATCGAAGTCGATAAGATTCGTGAAGTTATCGGTACAGGTGGTAAAGTTATCAATGATATCATCGCTAAATGTGACGATGTAAAAATTGATATCGACGATGATGGAAAAGTTGTCATCTACCATTATGATCGTGCCTCTATCAACAAAGCGAAAAAGATGATCGAAGATATCGTTCGCGAAGCGAAAGTGGGTGAAATCTTCGATGGTGAAGTAACGCGTGTCGAAGATTATGGCTGCTTCGTTAGACTATTTGGTGATACGGAAGGTTTATGCCATGTTTCTAGACTTGGCTGGGGTTACATCGAAAACGCGAGCGACGTCGTCAAAGTCGGCGATCATCTACGCGTTCGCGTCACGGAAATCGATGAAAGAGGAAAGGTAAAAGTTTCGCATCGCGAATTTGAAACTAAGCCTGATAATTACGTCGAAAGACCAGAGAAGAGTGAACGTAAACCATTCAAACGCAATTCTCATAAATAGAATAAATCTATTAAATTTAAGTGCAGTGAGGAAAGGAGGCAAATATGAAAAATAATCGCCGCATAGCCATATTATCTTTCTTACTAACTGCGTTAGTGAGTGGCTGTGCCACACCGGGTGAAAATACTACTTTACAAGGCTTTGCTCTTAGCCCAGGTGAAGTAAGTATCGAAGTGGGTGATACTTTTAGTTTCGACATTTTAACTAAGCCCTCTAATGCAGAAATTGGCGATATTTATTATGCTTTAGGAAGTGGGGAAGAAAATTTTGCTACTTTAAATGAAGATGGCTCTCTTACTGCGCTTTTGCCTGGTAGCGTCCACATTTATGCGACGAGTGTGAATTATGAGACGCAATCAAGTTTTTATAGCGAAGCTTTAGTTAATATCGTCTCTAGTGGTTCTTTGATAGATGTGACAAATATCGACGTCAATAAACAAGAACAATGGAGTGATGTCGACATCGGTGAAAATTTACATTTTGAAGCTCTAGCTTATCCTTCGAATGCGACGATAAAAGATGTCGAATGGGTGTCGAGCAATGAAAATGTTGGTTCTATCGATGAAGATGGTCTATTTACGGCTTTAAGCCACGGAACCACTAGCGTCTATGCGATAGCAAAAGATGGCACGAAAATTCGTTCGGAAAGTTTCGATATTTACGTAAGAAAAGGTCGTGACGATGTTCTAGTTAAACAAATTAGCGTGAGCGGACCAACTTCTTTACAAGTAGGAAGTAGCGCTAAGATGGTGGCTAATGTCTTACCAGCCGAAGCGAGTAAAAAAGAAGTAACTTGGTCATCTTCGAACGCAAACGTCGCTTCGATTGCTCAAGATGGAACAGTTTTAGCTTTGAGTGAAGGTACGACAAATATTATCGCTACTGCGACGGATGGAAGTAATATTTCTTCCGCTCCATTTACATTAAATGTCGTCGCTTCAGGTGGTTTACTCATCACTAAAATTACGATAAGTGGCGATACGTCTGTCTACACTGGTGAAGAAGTGCAATATAATGCAACTATTTATCCGATGGGGGCGAACAATAAGACTTTAAGTTGGTCATCTTCTAACACGAATGTTGCAACGATCACTAATGCGGGCTTACTTAAAGCGTTAGCGGATGGAACGACTTCCATCCAAGCTTTTGCAACTGATGGTAGTGGCATTTCTTCAAATATTTTAACAGTTAATGTGAAAACCTTCTCCGGTGGTGGAGGTGGAGAAAGTACTTACGAAGGAACCTATTACAATTCCACGAATTTAGATACGACTGGTAATACACTTTTGAACAATCTAAGAAATTTAAATAAGCAAAAAAGACGCTCTACTGTCGGTTATGATGAGATGTTAATAAACCATGGAAGTTCTAAATCGAGTGCTTTCTATAAGACTGATTATGATCCTAATAACCCAAATAAACTTATAAGTTTCTATTCAGGTAAATCAGTCAATAGCGGTTTAAACCGTGAACACGTTTGGCCTAAATCACGTGGTGGAAATTATGTCGATAATGATATTCATATGCCTAGACCTACACTAGAAAGCGAGAACGGAAATAGAGGAAATTCTTTCTACGTTGAAGGCATGAATCATTCTGCTAATGGCTGGGATCCAGCCGCCACTAACTTTGGTCTAGAAAGTTATCGTGGGGATGCAGCAAGAATTATCTTTTATTGCGTCGTTGCTGATTCACGTCTTTCTTTAGTAGATAAGACGAATGATCAAACAAAAAATAATACGATGGGAAAACTAAGTGATTTAATTAAATGGCATCTTGCTTATCCTGTCCAACAAAGAGAAATCAATCGTAACGATGGAGCGGAAGATTTACAAGGCAATCGCAATCCTTTCATCGATCATCCTGATTTAGTCTGTCGTATTTGGGGTGATTACAATTCGACGACCGCTTCACTTTGTCGCGTCGCTTAATATTTATATATTAAAAAGGAGCAAATTATGGCTAATATTTCAATCGGAGCCTTAGGTGGCTTAGATGAGACTGGTAAAAATTTATATATTGTGAGTATCAATGGTGATATTTACATTGTAGAATGTGGGCTTTCTTATCCAGATAGAACGACCCCAGGAGTGGATTTCATCATTCCTAACGTCGATTATTTAAAAGAAAGAAAAGATAAAATTAAAGCCTACATCATCACGCATGGGCACGATGAACAATTTGGAGCATTGCTGTTCGTCTATCCAGAAATTCCTGCACCTGTCTATCTAAGCGAAACGACGAAATCTGCGATTGAATTATTTGCTTCCACTTACCATAAATTTGTTTCTAATATCGATTTTAAAGTCATCAAGCCGACGAGTAAACATCGTATCGGTAACGTCGATGTAAGATTTTTTCAAACCGCGCATTGCATGGCGGAATCTTTCGGTGTTTGTTTTGAAACCGAAGACGGTAATATCGTCTTTTCTAGCGATTTTATCACCGAATATACGACGGCTTCTCCATATCATCTAGATTTGCCGGCTCTAAGTGAAATAAGTGAACAAAAGACGTTGCTTCTCATGTGTGAATCGATGCATAGTGACCATCAAGGTTACACTTCTCCGATGCATCACATTTCACCTCTTATTGAATCTTCTTTTAGAGATTCAAAAGGAAGACATTTCATCGCTATTTCTAGTCAAAATATGTACCATATGCAAGAAGTATTTGATCTTTCTATTCAATATGGGAAAAAAGTCGCATTCTACGATAAGTTGAGCGAAGATATTTATCATCTTATTCTCATCTCCAATCCTAATCTCGCTAAAAGATTACGCATCTTAGATTTAGAAGATTTAGTGAGAGTAAGAGAGCAAGATATCGTCATCCTCATGTGTGGGATGGGCGATAAACTTTATCATAAAATCGATAAGTTAATTTCTCGTACGAACGAAGATAAACGTTTATTTATCAAACCTAGCGATACGTTCGTCTTCGCTTGTCCCGCAAATTTAAATAATGAAATTTTAGCGACATCTGTCATCGATAATCTTTACCGCACGGATGCGGAAATTATTAACATCACACGAAGAAAATTATTGACGATGCACGCTTCTGAAGAAGATATTAAGATGCTTCTTTCCATCTTAAAACCAAAATATTATCTACCAATTAAAGGTGAATATCGTCATCTGATGAGCAACGCTAAAATCGCGGTAAGTATGGCGATTAATCTCGGCCATCAAAATGTTTTCTTACTTGATAATGGTGGATTAATTAACATTAAAGATGGAAACTTAGTTTCCATTCAAGATGAAGCGATGGAAGTTTCTAGCACCTTAGTGGATGGCTTAGGTGTAGGTGACGTCGGCAAACGCATCATCGATGAAAGGATGAATTTATCGAAGAATGGCCTCGTCGTCTGTAGCGTCGCTATCGATAGGAAGAAAGGCTTAATTCTTTCTACACCAAGCGTCGAAATCAAAGGTTATACGACTTCGAGAAATTTAGAAATTATGAAGAAAAATATTACTCAATTATTCGTCGATGAAATTTCTAAGGCTCTAGAAGCTCAAATCATGGATGAAGAAGAAATCATCACTAGTGTCAAAGATCGTATCAAATATTTTTTAAGGCACGATAAGGGCTACGTTCCTACGATTGTTCCTGTCATCGATTTCATCGCTTAAAAAAACATTATTTAAAAGTTTTTTTCTCTCCTTTTTTCTTATAAAATTAAAATATGCCAACGAACGAAATAAATGATGAAAAAAAAGTAAAAATTTTTAAGAAAACCTACATTCGTTTTGCCTTAGGTTTACTCTTTGCTTTGCTCGCTATTTCGATGTGTTTAAATGTCGGGCCAATTGCAACTTATTCTAACTATGGCATGGTTTTCTTATTCGGCGTTTTCTTCTTCGTACCTTGGGCACTTTTATTCGTCTTAGGTTTCTATTTGATGTTCTTTAAGAAAACCAAGAAAAAACACCATAAATTTTCTTATATTATGGGCGGCATCATTTTGTTTTTAGGATTGCTCATTTTGCTCTCGCTTATTGCTCGTAACGATATCAATATGAATTTTTACGATGAATTCATGGCTGCTTTAAATCCTGATGGCGTGATGAGCTTACCAGTGAAAGTGTTCGATCTTGCTCTAGGTGGAGGTATCATCGGTTATTCTTTCGCTGGTCTTTTAGCGACTTTTTTAACTCTCGCGGGCGCCTACGCGATTGCTGCCCTCATCATTTTACTTGGTGGTTTTATCATCGCTTTACCTTTCATTATTAAAGCCATTAAAAATTCTAAGAAAAGGAAGAAAGAAACATCTTCGCTCGAAGAAGATAATTTTAAAAATGAAGAAGAGGCTAAACCTTTAACTTATCTATATGAAACGACTTTGAATGAAAGATTTAAAAACGAGACGATCTTACATAATACAAGTTACGATTTAAGAAGAGAAAATGAGGAGGAAGAAAAAATGGATAATTTTAAGATGGACGATAGAAGAAATAACGTAGAAGAAAATGATAACTCCACGTACATTAAAAAAGAACCTTATCGCGAAGAAATTCCTACTTACATCGTAAGAGATGACCGTGGTTTGACAAAAGCTCATCTTTTCTTGCCTGATTCTCATCGTGGCTTTTATAAAAATGAAGAAGTTAGCGTCACTAATAAAGTCGTGATGGAAACGCCAATTGCGACGAAAGAAGAAGTACACATTTCACCTATCGTTAACGATAGTAATGTGAGACAACAACAAATTAATGTTCCTAGCGTTGAACCTTCTTTTGAAACGATAAAAGAAGAAATTCCTTCTTCACCAGCAGAAGAAAATAAACCCCCATTAGTGAATAATCCAGTCGAACATTTATTTACTTCGAAAGTTGAACAAGCGGAAGTAAAAGTGCTTACGCCTAAAGGCGTAGAGATGGAAGAAACTATCGACAATAATGCTTTTGGCCAACCGAAGGCTAAACCACGTAAGCCTTACGTTTTCCCTGATGCCTCTTTACTTAACGATTACGAAATTCAAGACGCTATCAACAAGAATATCGAAGTGAGCGAAGAAAGAATGCAAAAGATGAACGAAATCATCGAAGATTTACATGTCGGTGCAAAGATTGTCGGCTATACGATCGGACCTTCTATTACGCGCTTTGATGTTCAAACTAACCGTGACGTCTTAGTGTCGAACGTCGAACGTATCGTCCGCGACTTATCGATTCGTCTAGACGGTACTTTATTAAGGTTCGAAGCGATCGTCCGTGGAAAATCAACTTCCGGTATCGAAATGCCTAACGCTAAGACGACGATGGTTTCTTTTAAAGAAGTATTCAATAATCTTGAACCAGTAGATGGCTATAAAAATCGTATGTACATTCCTTTTGGTAAAGATATTACTGGTAAAGTTATCGGGGCAAATGTCGATGAATTCCCACACTTCCTCGTCGCTGGTACGACAGGTTCTGGTAAATCCATTTACATGCATTCGGTCATCTTATCTTTAATCATGCGTAATAGACCAGAGGATTTAAAACTTATGATCGTCGACCCGAAGCGTGTCGAAATGTCAAGGTATCGTGATTTACCGCATCTACTTTGTCCAATTATCACCGAACCTAAACCAGCGAAAGTCGCTTTCGATCGATTAGTAGATGAGATGGAAAGACGTTACGATTTGTTCGCTGATAGTGGTTCTTCTAACATCAACCAATATAACGAATACGCCAAAGAACATGGTCTAGAACCATTACCGTCGATTCTCGCTATCGTCGACGAATACGGTGACCTCGTTCAAACAGTTAAAGAAATTCAAGGACCAGTCTTAAGATTAGGGCAAAAATCACGTGCGTCTGGTATCCATATGCTCATCTCGACGCAAAGGCCAGCTGTCAATATTATTACAGGTGATATCAAGGCTAATATTCCAGTTAGAGTTGCTCTTATGACTTCGAGCGCGACCGATTCAGTGACGATCATCGGTGAAGGTGGAGCAGAACTTTTACTTGGTAAAGGTGACATGTTAGTGGATTGTTCGCTCATCTCAAGAAGTGGGGTGACGCGTCTACAAAGTGCTTTCGTCGATAATCATGAAATTGCTCGTGTGGTCAAATTTATCAAAGATCAGATGGAACCACAATATGATCCAAATTTCTTAGATTTAGAAGAGAAGAGTCAAGATAATAGTGATTTTTCACAAATGCCTGGCCATAGCGGCGGAGAAAAAGGGCAAGATGATCTTTATCCAGAAGTTGTAGATTACGTCAAAGCACGTGATTATGCTTCAATTTCTGGCATCCAAAGATTCTTTAGCATCGGTTTCCCTCGCGCAGGCAAATTATTTGCGCAATTACAAAGAGATGGTATCATCGCTCCGACGAGCGATTCCCCATCGAATTCGAAAGGATGTAAAGTTTTAATTCGTTCATCTATCGTCATTCCTGAAGGGGAAGAAGTTGATGTCAATTCCACTTATAAGACGATCGATGATCAAAATAATCAATATGAGGATTAATTATGATTGGCATCGATTTGACGCACATTTCAAGATTTGAAAATAATTTGCATCTAGCAGTAAAAATTCTTTCAAAGAAAGAAATTGAAGAATTTAATCTCATCAAAAATCAAGCTCAATATCTTGCTTCACATTTCGCTTTAAAAGAAGCATTTTTAAAAGCTAATAAAATTGGTTTAGGAGGCATCGACTTAAGAAAGATTGAAATCGGTCATGAAAAAAGTGGTGCCCCTTATATAATTGTCAATGAAAGGAAATATGATGATGTTTCTTTATCGCATGATTTAGATGTCGTCATCGCTATCGTCAACGTATGAAAGATACATTTTTTAAAGCTAAATTAATTTCTTGGTATAAAATTCGTGTCGCTTTATTTTCAAGTTCCGCAAAAGATGATGATACAAAATTTTGGCTCGTCAAAGATTTTTATGAAAATATTCCTTTAAAACTTGAAAAAACTTCGTCTTTAAGTGGTGTTTCTTACTTCGTTTTATCTTCGCCTAAAATTTTAGAATTAGGGCATTTCTACGAAATTCATATTTCTAATTTTGGTAAAGATGCACTCGATGTGAGCGACGCTATTTATTTTGATGATTTCGATGAACTTTTTACTTATGAAGGCGATGATTTGGGAGCAAGATATAGTAAAGAAAAGACAACTTTTAGACTTTGGGCTCCACTTTCTAGTACATGTTTTTTAAAATGTCGTAAGAAAAATGATGATCATCCTTCCTATTTTTTAATGAAAAGGGATGTGAATGGTACTTACGTTTTAACTTTAGAAGGCGACCAAGATGAACTTATTTATACTTATATTGTCGTAAATAATGGCATTATCGTCGAATCGATTGATCCCTATGCTTTTTCAAGTCTCGCAAATGAAGCGGCAAGCGTCGTCGTCGATATGGAAAAATATGTTCCTAATTTTAATGAAGATAAACTTCCGCCTTTACATTCGTATAGTGAAGCTTCAATTTATGAAGCGCACGTACGTGATTTAACTATTTCGAAGATGACTGACATCGAACATAAAGGTAAATTTTTAGGTTTAATCGAAGAAAAAAGAAAAACATTAGGAGGGAATCCTGCTGGTTTTGATTACCTAAAATCTTTAGGTTTTAGCCATCTACAATTACAGCCTTTACAAGATTATAAGATGGTCGACGAACTAAATCCTGATAAGCTTTATAACTGGGGCTATGATCCAAGGCAATATTTTGCTTTAGAAGGAAGTTTTGCCACTGATCCAAACGATGCATATAAACGCGTGAATGAATTTAAAGATGTCGTCGCTAAATTTCATAGCGTAGGGATAAGAATTAACGTCGATGTCGTCTACAATCACCTTTTTGAAGGTGATTCGACTTCTTTAGATAAAATCGTTCCAGATTATTTTTTCCGTCATCTTGATAACGGTAAGCTCTCTAATGGTTCAGGCTGTGGGAACGATTTTGCAAGCGAAAGGCCGATGGCAAGAAAACTTATCATCGATTCAATTCTTTTTCTCATCAAATATTATCATATCGATGGATTAAGATTTGATCTCATGGGTCTATTAGATATTGAAACGATGAATTTATTGACGAGCGAAGCTCAAAAATTAAAAGAAGACTTCATGGTTTATGGGGAAGGTTGGAATATGTTGACCCCAATTGAAGAAGACGCAAGAGCTCATCACGATAATGCGGCTAAGATGCCTAAAATTGCTTTCTTTAACGACGCTTTTAGAAATATTGTCGGTGGCGGCATCGGCTACGATTTAAGAAAAAAAGGTTATGTATTAGGTGAAGAAACGTATCGCGAAGGTTTTAAATTTGCTTATTTAGGCTCGTGTCTAAATTATTGTTATCCACCGAGGTTTTTAGACGCAAATCAATCATTAAATTATATCGAATGTCACGATAACGAGACTTTTTTTGATAAATTGAGCGCCGCTTTCTTAGATGAAGATCAAGATGATAATCATCTTCTATCACGCATTAAAATGAGTAACGCCATCATCGCTTTAGCGTTCGGCGTGCCTTTTTTCCATATGGGGCAAGAAATTGGCCAGTCGAAGAGAGGCAATGGTAATACTTATAATGCAGGTGATAAATATAATCGCTTAGATTATAAACTAATCGATGAACGTCAAGAGATGGTTAGACATTTTAAAGATATTTTAAAGATGCGTAAAGCTATTAAAGAATTACAAATTTATGATCCAAAAATTATCGAAAAAATGGTTAATTTTGAAGATTTAGAACACGGTGGATTAATTGTTGATTACGGCTCTAATATTTCACATTTCCTCGCTTTTAAAGTCATCATCAATCCATCGGATGAAACGATCTATTACGAACTCGATGATTATCATCAAGTTTATTTATCTTCAAACGGACTTGTTCCGAAGAGTGATATCCACGTTAAACATTTGATGATTCCTCCACGTTCCACGTTCGTGTTAGTGAAGTATTCTGAATGATTTTGGCCTAACTATTTTTTCCTTTATAGTAAGAAGTACATAGAGGAGGAAAAAAGTTATGCTATGTTCAATCATCATGTGTGGCCGCTTAGGCGAAAATCTTGAAATGCCTTTTCGTTACATCGAATTTGATCGTCTTTTAAGAGGCAAAGAAAAACAAATTGTCGATAAGATTCCTATTTGTCCATGGGATAAATCAGAAAAATCTTCTTTGTTCACGATGAAACAAGGAACCTTAGTCTTAGTGTCAGGTTCTTTAGAAAGAGATGAGAAGATCGGCCTTTACATTTTAAGTGATGCAATACATTATCTTGGTGACAAGCAATTCAATAAGTTATAATATATCCACATATGTGGAGATATTTTAAAGCAGTATTTACTTGCATTCCTCTCATCATATATGCTTACTTTGCCTGGATGATTCGTTATTCAAGACATCCAGAAAAATATCCTTTGGAATTAAGATATAATAAGGCTCGAAAATTAATTAGATACGTAGCCAAACACCTCCGGGTACGTTACGAAGTTAAAAATTATGAGCTTTTAAATAAGATGGATGAACCTTATTTGCTAATCGCTAATCACAGGAGTGATTTTGATCCCTTACTTTTCATCGCTTTAAGCGAAAAACCAATTACGTTTGTCGCAAAGGTGGAAGTTAAGAAATTTCCTTTTATCGGCCGCATCGTCAAAGCGATTGGTGGTGTATTTTTAGATCGTTCTGACATTCGTCAACAACTTCTTATTTTAAAAGAAGTTGAACGTTCATTAAATGAAGATAAAGATCGTTCTTGGGTAATTTTCCCTGAAGGGACAAGAAATAAAAATCCAAAAGAAAAACCACTTTTAGATTTTCATCCTGGTTCATTTAAAATTTATCAAAGGACGAACGCTCCTTTGCTTTACGCTGCGCTTTATGGAACGGAAAGAGTATTTAAGACGAAACATTATAAATATTATCCGTGCGTAGGAGAAATTTTTGGACCGATTAATGAAGATAAATACCGTGAACTTCCAAGCAAAGATATCGCTACGCTTGTAAGAAATAAAATCGCAGAAGTCTTGCCTTCATTAATAGAGAAAGATGAAGCAATTTTAGCTAGTTATCAAAAGAAGAAAAAACTTAATTAATTTTCTTTCTTAACCCTTTTGGATATAAATTTTTAGCGTTGTGAGAACTTATTTTACTTAACCCTATTGGAATATTTTTATATGTTAAAACGACGTAGCCATCCATATCTTCATCAATTTTAATATTTAATCCATAGATGTAATTTTTGGCATTCTTTTCATCAATTTCAATCTTTACTAAATCATTTTTAGTTTTTGCGTAATGATGCTCTAATTTCCAAGTTTTTGACACCTTATTGGCTTTTAAGATTCCAGGTCTCAATATGTAAAAATCTTTTCCTAATGATAAAAACTTTTCGTTAGTGAGAAAAATTCGTTCGCTAGAAACATGTTCTATTATGTTAACTTTTTTATTTGTTTCACAACTTCCATTTTTCCTTAATTTAACGATGAAATGTCCTTCTCCAGGGAAACGATGATAAAAGACGTGGAGTCCAAAAGGTAAGTCTTTATGATGATAAAAATAAGGGGAATTATCAATTTCTACTGGCTTCATATCTTCGTGTTTATTTAAGAAAGAAATAATTTGACCTTCATTTTCTTCGTAGGTAAAAGAACAAGTAGAATAGATAAGTTCTCCACCTGGTTTAAGTAAAGAATAGGCTTTTTCTAATAACTTTTCTTGAATGGGCAGTAAGGCTTTTATTTTTTCGAGGTTAAAATCTTCTTCCATCTTCTTTTCTTTTCTAAACATTCCGCTTCCAGAACATGGTGCATCAAGAATAATCTTATCGAATGTTAGCGTATCTAATTCGAAATTAGTTAAATCGTTGAGAGTAAGGCAAATATTAGATAAGCCCATCCTTTCGATATTTTTGATCGTCTCTAGGAGTCTAGATTTAGAAATATCGTTAGAAACGATATAAGCATTAGGATTCAACAAGCTTAAAGCAATGGTTTTTCCGCCTGGTGCAGCGCACATATCTAAGATGAAATCATCATCTTTTGCCTCTAAAAAATAGGCGACGAGCATCGCGCTAGAATCCATGACGTAATAGGCACCAATTTCATGTAATAAAGTTTTACCTAGTTGATAATTTTGATTTGTGTCAATAAGTGCATTTTTTAGATAAGGATGATCAATTAGAAGAGGAAAAAGAGATTTCAAAGTCTCTTTACTAATTTTATTTTCATCGAAGATAATGGCTCTAGATGCAGGTAGAGATAAACTTTCTTCTAATTTATCGACAATTCCATCTTCAAAATCTTTTCTTAGAAAATCGTAAACCATATCTTAATTCTATCTTAACTAACCATATTTTGATATAATTAAACGCGTGAGGTAAATGTTTATGCGCATGGTTGATGTCATTATCAAAAAACGCGATGGGCACGCGTTAAGTAAAGAAGAAATTCATTTTTTCATCAAAGGTTACGTCGATGGCTCTATTCCAGATTATCAAGTCTCAGCTCTATTGATGGCTATTTTAGATCACAATATGAATATGGAAGAAATTGTCACTTTAACTGATGAAATGCTCCATAGCGGAGACGTGATGGATTTAAGTGCAATTAAAGGACATAAAGTCGATAAACATTCGACAGGTGGAGTCGGTGATAAAACTTCTTTAGTTTTAGGACCATTAGTGGCTTCGCGTGGTGCGAAATTAGCGAAGATGAGTGGACGTGGCTTAGGCCACACCGGTGGGACATTAGATAAGATGGAATCGATTCCTGGCATGCGTATTTCTGTATCCAATGAACATTTCATTCGTCAAGTGAATGAAATTGGTATCGCTATCGTCGGTCAAACTGGCTTACTTGTCCCAGCTGATAAAAAATTATATGCTTTGCGAGATGTCACTGGTACAGTCGAATCTTTGCCGCTTATCGCTTCTAGTATCATGTCGAAGAAATTAGCGTCAGGCTCAGATTCAATTTTACTAGATGTAAAATTCGGTAAAGGTGCTTTCATGAAGACGCTTGATGATGCAAGGAAATTAGCTGAGACGATGGTTTCTATCGGCAATAACTTAGGAAGAGATACAAGAGCAATCTTAACCGATATGGATCAACCTTTAGGTCATGCAGTCGGTAATGCATTAGAAGTTAAAGAAGCTATTGATACCCTCAAAGGTCATGGGCCTAAGGACTTAGTGGAACTTTGCTTAGAAGCGGGTGCAATCATGCTAGAACAAGCTGGAGTTTACGATGATCATGACGAAGCTATTAAAGCTTTGAAAGAATCTTTAGATAATGGTGACGCTTTTAATAAATTAAAAGAAATGATCGATTGGCAAGGAGGAGATGTCTCCTATATCGAACATCCTGAAAAATTCCCCTTAGCGAAACATATCGTCGAAGTGAAAGCTGATAAAGCTGGTTACGTTAAAAGAATCGATGCTTTAATGATCGGTGAATCTGCGATGAGATTAGGGGCTGGAAGAGCTAAAATTGAAGATCAAATTGATATGAGTGCTGGCATCGTCTTAAATAAGAAAATTGGCGATGTCGTCAAAGAAGATGAAACGCTTTGTTTCGTTCACACAAATATCGATGAATTTAGCGAGATATTAAAAGATATTAAAGAAGCCTTCATCATCGATGAAAAAGAAGTGAAAGTACCTCCAATTATTCACGAATATATTAAATAAGTTTAATTTATTTTTTCTTTCTTAATTCTCTTAAATTATGACTACGGCCTTGTCTTAAAAGACGGTCGTAGTTTTCTTTTAAAGCTTTTTCGTAATTACTAGATAACCAAGACTCATAAAACTTAACTTCTTTCAAAGCTTCAGGTAAATATTGCATCTTCTCCCATAAGTCCGGACGATCGTAAGGGTATTTATCTTCATCTTTGACGTTAATGGGGGTAAGTTTAAGATAATCTAAGACATCTAATGGTTTATCTTCGATCATCGACATAGCTTTTTCTACGGCGAGAGTGGAAGATTTTGATTTAGGCGATAAGGCTAAATCGACCGTCACCATCGCAAGTGGAATGATCGCTTCAGGAAAGCCAACTTGTTTGGCGGCTTCAATAGCGATATAAGTTCTTAAAGAAGCATTTGGATTAGCGAGTCCAACATCTTCATAAGATGTGACAAGTAATCTTCTTGCAATCGAATCTAAATCATTAGATTTAGCAAGACACGCTAGATAATAAAGCGAAGCGTTGACATCGCTTCCTCGAATCGATTTTTGTAAAGCGGATACGTAATTATAATGTGCATCATCGTTCGCGTCGCTTATAAGATTAGGAACACGAATAATTTTCTTCACATCATCTTCTTCGATCATTTCTTTATTTTCTAACGATAAAATTTCTAGGTAATTTAAAGCGAAGCGTAGATCGCCTGCACTCGATTTAGCAATTCTTTTCAAAGCGTCATCGCTAAATTGTAATTTATTATTTAAACCATCTTTAGAATCGATAGCTCTTTTTAAGCCGATGATAATTTCTTCATCATTTAATCTTTTAACTTCGAGTAGATGAGTTCTACTACGTAGAGCTTGATTAATAGCGATGTAAGGATTAGAGGTCGTGCAACCTAAAAGGTAACAAGAACCATCTTCGATGAACGGAAGTAAGATATCCTGTTTATCTTTATTGAGACGATGAACTTCGTCCATAATGATGATAGTAGGATGAAAAATCTTCGCTTCTTCAATCGCTTGCTCCATCTCTTTTTTGTTCGATGTAACGGCATTTAATTTAATGTAATGAATTTTTAATGATTTAGCGTAAGCTTCCGCAATTGTCGTCTTACCAGTTCCTGGGGGACCATAAAATATTGAAGAAATAGGAACTTTAGCGTTGACACTTCGCGTTAAAAAACCATTAGGTCCAACGAGATGAGTTTGACCGATGACATCATTTAAATCTTTAGGTCTTAGGCGGAACGCTAGTGGAGAAATCATGTCTTAATTATAAATTAAGCACATCTATTTATCTATAAAAGATTTATTTATAAATCTCTAGCATACACAAAATGGAAAAATAAGTTTAAAATAAAGACATGCGAATAATCATTCAAGTAGTGCAAAGTGCATCTGTTACAATCGAAGGTCAAATAAAAGAAAAAATTGGTCGAGGTTTTCTTCTTCTCACCGGCTTTAAAGAAAAAGATGATAAATTAGTAGTGGATAAGCTTATCGATAAGTTATTGAAACTAAGAATATTTCAAGACGAACAAGGAAAGACTAATTTATCTTTAAAAGATATCGATGGAGAAATTCTTTCCATTTCTCAATTTACTTTATATGGTTCATTGAAAGATGGAAATAGACCTTCATTTACGCACGCTTTAAAATTTGATGAAGCAAAATCATTATATTCTTATTTCTTTAGACGATTAAATACTTTATTTCCGAAAAGTTACGATGGCCTTTTTGGTGCGGATATGAAAGTAGCTCTTATCAATGATGGGCCAAGTACTTACATTTTAGATAGCGAGGATTTTAAATGAATAAAATCAAAGTTTTATTAGGTCTAAGTGGCGGTGTCGATAGTGCGGTAGCTTTATATTTATTAAAAGAACAAGGCTACGATGTAGAAGCTTGTTTCATGCGCAACTGGGATTCTTTATTAAATAATGATCAACTCGGTAATCCTACGGTCGATGATGATATTTGTCCGCAAGAAAAAGATTACTTAGATGCGAAACTTGTCGCAGATAAGTTAGGTGTGAAACTTTACCGTAAAGATTTCGTTAAAGAATATTGGGATGATGTCTTTAGTAATTTAATTTATGAATATGAGCATGGGCGCACTCCTAATCCAGATGTTCTTTGTAATAAATACATTAAATTTGCTGCCTTTTTAGATTATGCAAAATCTTTAGGTTTCGATTTTATTGCGATGGGGCATTATGCTAAAAAGATAATTGAAGATGGTAAGTCATATTTAGTTAAGCCAAAAGATCGTAATAAAGATCAAACTTACTTTTTAGCTAGACTTAATCGTAAGCAATTAGATAAAGCTATCTTCCCTTTAAGTGACATCAGTAAAGAAGAAGTAAGAGAAATCGCTTTAAAACTGGGCCTAAATGTCGCGAATAAGAAGGATTCGACGGGAATTTGTTTTATCGGTGAACGTCATTTCCGTCAATTTTTAAGCAATTATATTCCGATGAAAAAAGGGGATATTATCGAAATTGACACAAATAGAAAAATTGGTGAACATCAAGGTGTGTTCTATTACACAATCGGGCAAAGAAAAGGCTTAGGTATCGGTGGTATAAAAGATATTAAGTCACATGGTTGGTTCATCGTAAAAAAAGATGTGAAGAATAATATTTTATACGTCGCAAACGGGGATGAAGATAAGCATCTATATAGCGATGAAGTCATCGTCGAAGATATCAACTTATTAGCCCCCGAACTACTCGATGAATCTAAGACTTATCAAGTGCAATTTAGATATCGTGCAAAAGATGTTTTATGTCGTGTGAAACTTCAAGATGATAAGGCTATTATCTACGCATTAGATGAAAAATTTAAAGCCGTCGCTCCTGGTCAACTAGCCTGCATTTATACTCTCGATAATCGTGTCCTTTTAAGTGGGACAATCGCTTTGAGCAAACGCGAAGGCAATAGATAGCGTTTTCTTTTTGTAGGTAAGTCCTACTTTGTTAATTGCCTTCATTTTAGCATCCTCCATACTTTATTGCATTAAACATTTTAGCTGTTTCAT
>CASDXP010000015.1 GCA_949285455.1 uncultured bacterium
GCCTCCTTTCGAACAGGCAAAGAAGACGATTAGATTATAAAACAAAGAAAGATAACAAACTTAAAAACAGTTTCGTTGCAATGAGTTTGTCAGTTAACATTAAAATTGTAAAATTAAAATTAACTTAAAAAAAATACTTCGTGAATGTAAAATAGCATTAGAAAAGTTAGGAGAGGAAAAAATATGGAAAATTTAAATGCACAAGAAAAGCCATTGAAACTGAATTACAAACGAACTTTCATCATTGGCTTTGCTTTCTTTGGCATCTTGATGTTATGGCAAATTTATAATACTTATTGCCCATCATTCTTAACTGAATTATTAGTTAATCAATATGGGGGAGTTGAATCTGATTGGCAATATATCGTCGGCATCATCATGGCTTGCGATAATATTTTTGCGATGTTCTTGCTACCTTTATTTGGCCATCTAAGTGATAAAACTAATACGAAGATGGGAAAAAGAATGCCTTACATTTTAATTGGAACGATTGCGTCTGCAATTGTTTTTCCTTTAATTGCTATTTGCTTTTGTTATAACTCATTTATCGGTTTAGTTATCGTCATGGGCATCACTTTGATCGTCATGCAAATGTATCGAAATCCAGCGGTAGCGCTCATGCCTGATGTGACGCCTAAGCCTTTGAGAGCAACAGCGAATGGTATCATTAATTTCGTCGGCTATATTGGAGCAATTATTGCTGGCGGTATCGCTTTAATTCTTCCTTTCCAAAAGATGGATCCTAATGATGGTGGAAATGCTTATTTAGCATTGATTCCATTTATTATTGGTAGCGTACTTTTACTCGTCACTGGTTTAATTCTTTTCTTCACCATCAAAGAAAATAAAGTATTAAAAGAGATGGAAAATGATTTAAGAAGAGGCGAGATGATGGCGGAAGTAGAAGATAAAGTGGAAGAAGATAAGCCGATGTCCAAAGCCAATAAGATTGCCTTCTTCTTACTCGTCGCTAGCGTTTTCTTATGGTTTATGTCCTTTAATAGCGTCGAAACTTTCTGGTCAAATTATGCGATTTATCATCTAAATACTCAATCTTATTCATTAGGTC
The DNA here is from genome assembly GCA_949285455.1 of uncultured bacterium. GTDB lineage: Bacteria > Bacillota_I > Bacilli_A > RFN20 > CAG-826 > CALVUG01. The sequence continues at coordinate 1,070 of CASDXP010000015.1, forward strand.
CGACATTGCTCGCTATCGCTTCATTAGTAGCTTTCCTTCCTTCTGGTTGGCTCGCTAATAAGATAGGTCGCAAATGGACGATTGTCATCGGCATTTCTTTATTAGTGCTATGTTTCCTTTCTGGCAGTGTTGCAACTTTCTTCGATGAAGACACTGGACTAGGCTTCTATTATTACATCATCTTCATTGTCGGCGGTATTGGCTGGGCGATGATCAATTGTTGTTCTTATCCTATGATTGTCGAATTATGTAGCAAAGATAAGATTGGTCGCTTTACTGGCATCTATTATGCTGCGAGTATGCTCGCTCAATCGATTACCCCCATCTTAATTGGTGGTATCCTAACTATAACTAATGGCTGGGTGGCTTTATTCCCTTACGCCGCAGCGTTCATGGTCTTAGCCTTAATCGTCTTCTTATTTGTTAAAGATTTACACGTGAAAACTAAGAAAGAAAAGACACCAAAATAAAGATTAAATAACTTAAATTTGTAAAGATGTTTGACACCCTTGTTAAGCATCTTTTTATTATATAAAATGTTATTGACATTTATTAATAATTCACTAAAATAACCACTTGTATGAAAGCCAAAGCGATGAATAAAAAAGCAAATAAAATCAGATTGCGCGACTACTGGCAAGCCGCGAAATTAATCTTAAAATCGGTGAGACAATATAAGACTGTGTCTATTCTTTCACCAATTTTTGTCTCTTTAGAAGTGGTCTGCGAATGTATCATCCCTTTAGTTACTTCTTATCTTGTCAACGCTTTACAAGCGATGGAAAAGATGACAAATTTGCAGCCTTTTGATGCTTTAAATCAAATTTTAATTTATTGTGCGATTTTATTACCTTTAGCAATTGCAAGTTTAGTTTTTGGTTTATTAAGCGGAAAATTTTCGGCGACTGCGGCGGTCGGTTTTGCTAAAAACGTTCGTCATGATATGTTCGCAAAAATTCAAAATTTTTCATTCGAAAATATCGATAAATATGCGACCTCAGGCCTCGTGACACGTATAACGACCGATGTCTTTTATTGTCAGATGGCTTTCATGAGCATCATACGTATCGCAGTAAGAGGGCCTTTGATGATCATTTTCTCGATGATCATGTCATTTATTTTGGCTCCTCAGTTGGCCTGGGTCTTCTTACTTGTCATTCCAATTTTAGGTGTCATTTTAACGCTTATTATTTTGAAAGCCTCACCTATTTTTATTCGCGTTTTTAAACAATTTGATGATTTAAACGACCGTATTGAAGAAAACATCAAAGGCATTCGTGTCGTCAAAACTTATGTTAGAAGCGAATATGAAAAAGAATTATTTAGACAAAGAGCGGAAGCGGTGAGAGATAATTTCATCAGAGCCGATAAAATATTTGTTTTATCTAATCCAACTATGCAATTTGCGATATGGTTAATGATTACAATTTGCGTCTATCTTGGCGGAAGTTACATTTTAGATGGTCAAATTGAAATTGGAGCGTTAAACGCTATTAACTTATATGGAACACAAAGCTTATTTAACATTATGATGTTAACGACGGTTTTAGTGAACATTACGATGGCTTCCACTTCCTTCATGCGTATTTATCAAATCTTGACGGAAGAACCGACGATTAAAAATCCAAGCGATCCAGTTTACGAAGTAAATGATGGTTCTATCATCTTTAAAAATGTATCTTTTAAATACCATAAGGATGCGGAAAGATATGCGTTAAAAGATGTTAATCTCACTATTAAATCTGGCGAAACGATTGGTATTATTGGTGGGACTGGTAGTGCGAAATCTACATTAGTTAATTTAATTCCAAGGTTATATGATACGACTGAGGGGGAAATTATCGTCGGCGGTCACGACGTAAGAGAATATGATATTAAGACTTTAAGAGATAATGTTTCTTGCGTCTTACAAAAGAATGTCTTATTTTCAGGTTCGATTAAAGATAATTTGAAGTGGGGTAATATGGAGGCGAGCGATGAAGAAGTGGAACACGCCGCTAGACTTGCCTGCGCGGATGATTTTATTAGTTCCTTTAAAGATGGCTACGATCATATGATCGAACAGGGTGGAACGAACGTTTCCGGTGGTCAAAAACAAAGATTATGTATCGCAAGAGCCTTGCTAAAGAATCCTAAGATTTTAATCTTAGATGATTCAACTTCTGCTGTCGATACGAAAACAGATGCCCGTATTAGAAAAGCTTTTAGAGAATATATTCCAGAAGTGACTAAATTGATCATCGCTCAAAGAATCGCTAGCGTGGAAGATGCGGATCGAATCATCGTCATGAACGATGGTGTAATCGATGCGATCGGTACACATGATGAGTTGATGAAGACGAATAAAATTTATCAAGAATGTTACATTTCACAAACGAAGAAAGGAGCGCTCGCATGAAGAAAAATACTTTAAGTTTTTCTAATGATCGTCAAAGTGGCGGCATCAAGATGCTCTTTCGTCTCGTGAAAGATATGTTTAAAACCTATCCTTGGCAATACACTATCGTTTTAATTCTTTTAGTGTTCGTCACGGTCGCAGGTATCGCCAATAGTGTCATCATGAATTTCTTAGTCTCAGCGATTACTGAACCTTTTGAAGATGGAACAATTACTTGGGATCAAGCGTTCACTAATTTAGCGATCCTTTCGACGATTCAAGCTAGCATTTACGCCGTCGGTGTTTTTAGCGTCTTCTTCTATCAAAGAATTATCGCTGTCGTCGGTCAAAAAGTTATCAACGATTTTAGAATACGTATGTTTTCAAATATGGAAGATTTACCTATCGCTTATTTTGATACGCATAAGCATGGGCAAATTATGTCTACTTATACGAACGATTGCGATACGTTATATCAACTTGCTTCGCAAACCTTACCGCAAGTAGTGATGAATATTCCGACGATTATCGTCTTATTCTTCCTCATGATTTATTATTCGATTTATTTAGGTATAGTCGTCATCTTTTTCAGCGTCATCATGATTTTAATTACCCGTAAGTTTGGGAAAATTTCTTCTAAGTGTTTCCTTGAACAGCAAATTAATTTAGCGAGACTTGAAGGTTACACTGAAGAGATGATGACTGGTCAAAAAGTCGTCAAAGTGTTCTGCCACGAAGATGAAGTTATCAAAGGCTTCGATGAAGTGAATGAAACATTCTTTAAATATGGTGAAAAAGGTAATATTTATACGAATGCTTTGATGCCAGCTTTAGGTAATTTAGGTAATTTACTTTACATCGCTTTAGCGATTGTCGGTGGCATTTTCATCGCCTTCAGAGTACCTAACTTAACTTTGACTGGCATTTCTGCTGAACCGATCGATATTGCAGCAATCGTCTCATTCTTAATTATGTCTCGTCGTTTCACTGGAACGATTTCACAAATTTCTTCTCAATTTAATAATATCGTCTTAGGTATAGCTGGCTTAACTCGTATCTACAATTTAATTGACGAACCAAAAGAAGTGGATAATGGTTACGTCACTTTAGTGAATTGTAAATATGATGAAAATAATAACATTATCGAATGTAAGGAAAGAACCGGTCATTGGGCGTGGAAACACCCACACGGTGATGGAACTTTAACTTATACTCCCTTAGAAGGTGATATCGTTTTAAATCACGTCGATTTTGCTTACAATCCTAACCATTTAGTGCTACACGATATAAGCGTTTATGCTTATGCTGGCCAAAAAATTGCTTTCGTTGGGGCGACAGGAGCGGGAAAAACAACCATTACAAATTTAATTAATCGTTTCTACGATATCGACGATGGTAAGATCCGTTACGACGGCATTAACATCAACAAAATTAAAAAAGATGATTTAAGACATTCTTTAGCTATCGTTTTACAAGATACGAACTTATTTACTGGCACGATTTTAGATAATATTCGTTATGGTAAGCTTGATGCTAGCGATGAAGAATGTATCGAAGCGGCAAAACTTGCGAATGCGCATGATTTTATCATGCGTTTACCACAAGGTTACAATACCCAATTAATTGCCGATGGGGCGAATTTATCGCAAGGGCAAAGACAACTTTTAAGTATCGCAAGAGCAGCGGTGGCAAATCCTCCTGTCTTAATTCTTGATGAAGCTACTTCTAGTATTGATACGCGTACAGAAGCCTTAGTGCAAAGCGGGATGGATGCCTTGATGAAAGGTAGAACCGTCTTTGTCATCGCTCATAGATTATCGACAATTCGTAATAGCGATGCGATCATGGTTTTAGATCATGGACGTATCATCGAAAGAGGCAATCACGAAGAACTTTTAGCGAAAAAAGGTGTTTACTATCAGCTTTATACTGGTAGTCTTGAATTATCATAATTTTTCATTAATCTACATTATTTTCACTATTGAGAAATATAAGTCACATTATTAAATGAGAGAATTATACGATTCTCTTATTGCTATATATCTAGTTTTAATTCCTTTAATCGTTTAATAAACGATCGATATGTTTTATAATGAAGTTAAAGTTTAAAAAAGAGAGTGAGGAATATGTTATGTATTTTGTCGATAAAGAAAGACTTTTAGATAAAATTAACACTTTTAAAAAATATGGCGATGATGGAAAAGGTGGTATTACTCGCTATGCCTTATCAAATGAAGATTTATTAGCGAGAAATGAATTTAAAAGAAGGATGTTAGAGGCTGGATGTGTCGTTTACTCCGATGACTTAGCGAATATGTACGCCTTACTTAAAGGAAGCGATAAAAATGCGAAGAAAATAGTCATGGCATCACATTGTGATTCGGTGAAGAACGGTGGAAATTACGATGGTATTTTAGGCGTTTTATCAGCGATGGAAGTTATCGAAACTATCTCGAGTCAAAAAATTCCTCATAAGCACGATATCGTTGCGATGATTTGGACGAATGAAGAAGGAAGTTTATATCCGCCTGCGATCATGTGTTCTTCCATCGTGTGTGGACCTTATCTTCCTAAAGAAATTAGAAAAAATTATGATGAAACTAAATTATTAAATTCGAAGTCAGTTTTAGATAAGACGACGACCTTCAAAGAAGCTTTAGATAAATTTCCTTATAAAGGAAAGAAAGAAAACAGAATCGATCCTAAAGATTATGAAGCGATGTTTGAACTTCATATCGAACAAGGTCCAATTTTAAAAAATAATAATAAAGAAGTAGGGGTCGTTCCTTGTGTTTTAGGAATGTGCAATTTTTCTATCGAGACGATAGGGGTCGCAAATCACGCTGGAACGACACCGATGAAATATCGAAAAGATGCTTTATTTGCGATGGCGAAATTGCTCATTAAAATTCATGAAGAATTAGATAAGATTCCAGATTTAGTTTATACGACGGGGGAAATAAGCGTCCATCCATCAGTCCACACTGTCATCCCTGATCATTGTCTAATGTCACTGGACGCAAGACATGTCAGTGACGAAGTCATAGAAAAAGTGAAACATATTCTTACTTCTTTACCTAGTGAAATAGAAGGATGCAAGGTAAAGACTCGTTTAGAATGGGATAGAAAGACAACTTATTTCCATCGAACTCTCGTCAATTACGTCGAAGAAGCTGCACAAGAATTAGGCTATTCTTACCAATATATTAATTCAGGCGCAGGGCATGACGCTCAATTTGCTGCTTACATGCTTCCGACGACGATGATCTTTGTTCCTTCAAAAGATGGAAGAAGTCATTGTGATGAAGAATATTCTAGTCCTACACATTGTTATCAAGCATGTAATGTCTTATTAAATGCTGTTTTAAAGTGCGATGAAAGGGGAGTTAAATGATGAAAAATTATTTGATTAAAAACGCTATTATCGTCAATTACGACAAAGAAGAATTAGGTGATGTCTTAGTTAAAGATGGTGTCATTGCTAAGATTGGTAAGAATTTATTTGCACCGCACATCGAAGTTATCGATGCGCTAGGTTTATATCTTCTTCCAGGTGGCATCGATGCACATACGCACATGCAAATGGCCTTTGGTGGAACTTATAGTAGCGATAATTATTATGATGGCTCAGTGGCTGCTCTAGCGGGAGGTATCACAAGTTACATCGATTACGCTATTCAAAAGGGCGATGATTCAATTTTAGAAACGTTAAATAAAAGACTTGCCTTAGTGAAGGAACAAAAACCCTTGACGGATGTTTATTTTCACGTTGCTATCACAAGGCTTGATGAAAAGATATTAAATGAATTTAAAGATTTAGCAAAACATGGTGTACATTCTTTAAAATGTTTCATGGTCTATAAAAGAGAAGGAATGCAAATTGCTCCAGATGATATTGCTAAGATCATGGTGGAAGCAAAAAAATATGGCATCATGGTCAACATCCACGCGGAAGATGTCGATCAAATTGACGCGAATATCGATAAATTTGTGGAAGAAGGCAAATTAGAGTGCAAGTATCATTATTTATCTAGAGATGAAGCTGTTGAATTCGCGGGCGATAAAATCGTCATCGATTTAATTAAGAAGACTGGGGCTCCAGCTTATATTGTTCATCTTGCTAATAAAGAAGGCGTCAAATTAGCAAGAGAGGCTAAAAAAGAAGGGCTTCCACTTTTAGTGGAAACGTGTCCGCAATATCTTGCTTTTACAAGTGATGTTTATCTTGATCCAATCAAAGGGTTAGATTTTGTTTGTTCGCCTCCCATTAAAAATTTAGAAAGCCAAGATGAACTTTGGAAAGCTATTGAAGATGCTACGATCGATACAGTCGCAACTGACCATTGTCCGTTTTATCACGAAGAAAAACTTTGGGGCAAAGATGATTTTAGAAAAATTCCTAATGGCTGTGGAGGTATTCAATATCTTTACGTTTATATGCTAAGTGAAGCGATAAAAAGAAATATTCCATTAAGCCGTATCGTATCTTTAATCTCTTATAAACCAGCACAAATATTTAAGCTTAAAGGTAAAGGTGAAATTAAAGTTGGAAATGACGCTGACTTAGTGCTTTTTTCCAAAGAAGGGGAACACAAAATAAGCAAGGAAGAAGATAAGTCGAAAGCTGATACGAATATTTACGAAGGTTTAACTTTACAAGGAAAAATCATCAGAGTTTTTAAAAAATGATGAACGACGATAAATCTTTTGTAAATAATTACATATTTTGTTAGAATTTTCTTATTAGAAAAGAGAACGAAGAAAAATGATAAGATTGTTAGGAAAGATGGGAAAGAAAGGGGCATGGCTTTTTGCTTTGCTCATCTTACTTGCTGCCACCCAAGCTTTTTCTGATTTGATGCTTCCTGACCTCATGGGCCGTATCATTTCCATCATTCAGTCCGCTCCGACATATGAATCGAGCATCGGTAATTTAGCGACGGACGTTTTCTATACTGGTCTTATCATGTTAGCGTTCGCTATCGTAAGTGCCGCGGCAAATATTGGAGTATGTTATCTTGCGAGCAATCTTACGATGCGTATCGTAAGTAAAGCAAGAAAAGAAGTATTCGATAAAATTACTTCCTTTTCCATGACGGAACTTGATCAATTCTCGACTTCTTCGCTCGTCACCCGTACGACGAATGACTTTAGTCAAATTCAAACTTCTTTTAACCAAGCGTTTAGATTTTTGATTTATGCACCCTTATTAGCGCTTTGCGCTATTTTGATGATCATCCGCAAGAATTTAACTTTAACTTTAGTGACGGCGGTAGCCATCATCATCTTGCTTGCCTTCGTCTTATTAATTTTCTTCATCGCTGTACCTAAATTTAATTCTATTCAAAAGAAAACTGACCGCGTCAATACGGTTTCAAGAGAAAATTTGACAGGCATTAGAGTCGTAAGAGCTTTGAATGCAGAAAAATTAGAAGAAGATAAATTTGAAGTTATTAACACCGATTTAACGAAGACGCAAAGATTCGTCAACCGTTCGACTGGCTTAATTATGCCTTTTATGAATTTGATCATGGGCTTTTTAAGTGTCGCTATCGTCTGGGTTGGCTCTTATCTTATCCAAGGCGATACTTTAGAACTTCCTGAAATGACCGCTTTCACCCAATATGCGACGCAAGTGTTAGTCGGTTTCTTAGTAGTGGCAATTCTTTTCGTCATCATGCCAAGAGCCATAGTGTGTGCTAAACGTATCAACGAAATTCTTAAGACGGAGAATTCTATCAAAGAAGGTAAGGACGATAATTTAGAAGGCTTAGAAGTGGGAACTGTGGAATTTAAAGATGTAAGTTTTACTTATCCTGGTGCTGATAAGCCGGTTTTAGACCACGTTAGCTTTAAGGCTAAGAAAGGTGAAACAGTCGCTTTCATCGGGGCGACAGGTTCGGGTAAGACGACTTTAATTAATTTAATTCCAAGGTTTTATGATGCCACTAGCGGCGAAGTTTTAGTGGATGGAAGAAACGTCAAAGATTACAAATTTTACGATTTATTCGATAGATTAGGATACGTCCCTCAAAAAGGAGTCTTATTCTCTGGTTCATTAAGATTTAATGTTTGCTATGGTAAGCCTGATGCGAGCGATGAAGAATTTAAAGAAGCGCTAGATATTGCACAAGCGAGCGAATTCGTCGCTAAATTGCCAAATCAAGAAAATTATCAAATTTCACAAGGTGGAAAAAATGTTTCTGGTGGACAAAGGCAACGTCTACAAATTGCTAGAGCTATCGTCAAAAAACCAGAAATTTATATTTTTGATGATTCCTTTAGCGCGCTCGATTATAAGACCGATAAAGTTTTACGAGGGGAACTTAAAAAAAGAATTGAAGGTGCGACATCTATCTTAGTCGCTCAAAGAATTGGCACGATTTTAGATGCTGACCAAATTATCGTTTTAGATGAAGGCAAGATGGTTGGTCACGGTAAACATCATGAATTGATGAAAACGTGCAAAGTTTATCAAGATATTGCTTATTCACAACTTAGTAAGGAGGAACTCGCCAATGCCTAAGATGAAGAAAAATGCGAATGCTCTCTTTACTTTGTTCGCTTACCTTAAAAAATATCGTATTCGTTTAATTATCGGCGTTTTGCTAGCGTTATTTGGTGTTTTATTCACCATCTTTGGTCCTTACGTCGTAAAGATGATTATAGAAGCTATCACTAATGCGGTCTACGATGCAGAACAATCTGGTTTACCAGTCGATATCGATTTTGGACGGGTTACTTATCTAGGCGTCATCGGTGTCGTCACTTATCTATTGGCCTTCCTTGGTAACTATGGCTGCGCTATCATGATGTCAGGTGTGACTGCGGATGCTTCTAAATCGATGCGTAGCGATATGTCGAAGAAGATGAACCGTCTTCCTTTGTCTTATTTTGATGCACGTCAAATTGGCGACGTTTTAAGTATCATCACTAACGACGTCGATACGATTGGTCAAACGCTCAATCAGTCTCTTACAACTTTGATGTCCTCAGTTTTAACTTTGCTTGGCGTGGCTATCATGATGCTCATCTTAGATTGGAGATTAGCGCTTATCGCGATCGCCTTCGTTCCTGTTTCTTTATTCATCCTTTTAAGAATTGTGAAAAAGTCACAAACTCATTTCGTCAAACAACAACTTGATTTAGGTGAGATGAACGGTCATGCCGAAGAAGTTTATAGTGCCGTCAATGTCATAAGAGTTTATAAAGGCGATATTCATGCGAAAGCTAAATTTGATGACATCAATAGCAATTTAAGAAATGATGGTTATAAGTCTTTGTTCTATTCTGGTCTATCTTTCCCAATCACGACTTTGATGGGCAATTTAAGTTTTGCTATCATCTGTATCGTCGGTGGTATCTTAGCCACGAAAGATATTACGATGATTGGAACGATCGTCGCTTGCGTCACTTATTCTAAACAATTTACGATGCCGCTTTCTCAAATTGCGACGATTTCGACGAACCTACAAACCGCTAGCGCGGCTTCTTCGCGCGTCTTTGCTTTCTTAAGTGAGCAAGAACAAAGTGATGAATCACATTTAACTGATGAAATTAATGATGTAGAAGGTAACGTTTCTTTCTCACACGTTAAATTTGGTTATAACCAAGATAAGATTATTATCCACGATTTCAATTTGGAGACGAAAGCTGGTCAAAAAGTGGCGATCGTTGGTCCGACTGGCGCGGGTAAGACGACGATGGTGAACTTACTTATGCGTTTCTACGACACGAATGATGGTTACATCGCCATCGAAGGTAAAAAGACGAAAGAAATTTCTCGAGCGAATGTACGAAAGAACTTTGCGATGGTTTTACAAGATACGTGGCTATTTGAAGGCACCATCTTAGAAAATTTAAAATTTGGAAGGCAAGATGCTACTTTCGATGAAATTAAGGAAGCGTGTAAACTTACGCATTGTGATACATTTATCGAACAATTACCAAATCAATATAATTTCCATTTGAGCGAAGATAGTGCACTTTCCGCTGGCCAAAAGCAACTTCTCACTATCGCTAGAGCGATGATCCAAGCTGCTCCGATGCTCATCTTAGATGAAGCTACTTCTAGCGTCGATACGCGAACGGAATTATTAATTCAAGAGGCGATGGATAATTTGACGCATGGTCATACTTCTTTTGTCATCGCACATCGCTTATCGACGATCAAGAATAGCGATTTAATTATCGTCATGAAAGATGGCGATGTCATCGAGACGGGTAATCATGATGTTTTGATGAAAAAACAAGGTTTCTATGCGGATTTATATAATTCTCAATTCGCGTCGAAAGGTGAAGAAGGTTAATCATGCAATATAAGTCTAAATTTAAAGATGCACATCATAAGTCTAAACTTGCGTTTTCGCTCGGAGGCTTTTCTTTGCTTCTCGCTATCGGAGCGTTAATTATTATGCCTTATGCGAATAATTTACCAAACGCTGGGGGATATTTTGATGCAGGGGGTTGGCCGGTTGAAGAGCCAAAACTTGTTGGAAATTATCCACCTTTAACGTTCGTAGATGGGAAGCTTAGCGATACAAATTGGGTTTCTTTAAAGGATGAAACTTTAAATTTCGAAGGTGATTATTTGAAATTAACGGAAGTGGGAGATGGCTTAAGATCACCAATTGAAAGTGATCCGAAATCTTCTTCGACAAAACTTTTAATTAGAGTTAAAGATATGACTTTAGAAGAGATGCAAGATGTCTTACTAATCAAAGGCTACGGTGTTAAAAATAATTTACAATGTAATATCTATCAACTGACGCATAGCAAAGATAATTTCTTCGTCTATTCTATCGTGCCAAGGTTTACAAGCTACGTTAGCTTTGAATTAAATGTTAAAAAGACGTTGCTCATCGAAGAAGTGCGTTGGATTTATACGGATGCAATGCGAGGCGAATAAAAGTGTGGATACTTTAGTGATTAAGACTTTTTCTAGCGAAGTTTCGCGCTTTATCTCACTTTATGAAAAATTTTCTTATACTTTGGATTTTATCGAAGAAAAAGATAACTTTGTTATCTTACATCTTAAAAGAGATAAGAATATATCGCATTATAAACAAATAAAGAAACTAGAGAGAGCTTACTTTAATCCTTTAAAAAATAAGTTGGTTATGCTCATTATTTTAACGATTTTAACTTTCATCGCTCTCAGTGTTTTCATCGCTATTTCCTTTAGTTTGAAAGATGTTTATAGCCTAGATATTTTATTATTAAGTGCGGGTTTACCGGCTTTAATTATTTTGCTCATTACTTTAGGCTACGGCATCTATTTTGCATTGGATGCAAAAAATGTCGAAAACACTAGTCGAATAAAAAAAGAAACTATTTTAAAAGAATTAGATAACTTAAAATAAATATATGCGTTTACAAAAAGTTTTTACTATCAAAAAAGAAGAAAAAGAAAAGACCAAGGCTAATATCGCTAGGTTAGAAGCTTTCGGTTGGAAGATAAAAGAAGTAAAAGAAGGGGCGAGGCATCTTAAACTCACCTGCGTCATCGAAGAAAAATATTTGAAAAATAAAGATCTTGATAAACTTTATCGCCGTTACAAGGCTAATAGAAGATTAGTCTCTAATTTTTCTATCGCTTCTTACATTTTGTTCTTCCTTTCTTTATCGCTATTTATCGTCGGAATCTTTTATCGTCTGGAATTGTGGGGCGTCATCATCTTAATTATTTTTGGCATCATTGCCTTTATGACTTTCTTCTTTTCTTTATCTTCCTTCTTCCTTATCAAAGAAAGAAAACAAGTAGCGAAAGAAAGCGTTGAAGAAGCCTACATCTTAACGCACGGAAAAGCTAAATTTTAAAACAATTAAAAAAGAGAGCATATGCTCTCTATTTTTTATGAAGTTTTCTTAAAATTTATTAGTCTTTTTTATCGACGTCGATATCGATGACGTTTTCATCTTTTGTGCGGTCGCCGTTAGCGAGCGTCAAAAGCAATAAGTTTAAGCCTGCCACGATGGCATAAGCGCCTAAGAAGCAAGCGATGATGAATAAATCTTCTAAATTGAAGCAAAACCAGACGCCGAAAGCGAGGACGCTTCCGATGATCAATTGAATGATGCCATAGATGACAAAGTAAGTTGGATGATTGCTTTGATTCGCCGTTGAAATGCGCATGATACCACCCATGATGGCGATGAAGCCGACGAAAGTAGTAATGATGGTGAACATCATGAACGTATAATTTTCAAAAGCAGCTTGACCGTTGACGGAAATGGCGATGACGACTAAGACAAATAAGATGCCGAACATGATACCTTCAGCAAGAAGCCAGCCATTTTTACTTTTGCTCGTGATGTATTTAGCGATAGCGTAAACCGCTCCAAAGCCCATGAGGATAAGTAACATCGCACATACGGCTTCAAATGCCATGCCAGTGACGCCAGGAATGCAAAGTAAGATACCGATGACGATGAACGCTAGAGCGGTAGCGACAGCGACGATTTTACGGGCTAAGATTTTCTTTTCTAAATTTTTCATTATTTGTTAATCCTTTCTTACGATATTTTACAACAAACTTGGCGTTTGTAAAAATTTTTACGCATTTGAATAAAAAATAAGATGAAATTATATCTTAGACATTACATGCACATAATATCAATTGTGTAGAATGGTATAGATGCATCTAAATATGAAGAAATTTGGATCATTACCATAGCGTAAGTGGTAGGGTCCATATACATCGGCATCGTCGTTTCATTCGCAATTAAATCATCGATTGATCCATCGGTGTAGCCAAGTTCAGCAAGCTTATCTAAATAAGTAGAAATTTCATCGACGGTGACGTGATAAATTTTACCTTGGATTGCCCCAATTGTGCCCATGCTAGCCATGATGTCATTATAGTTTGATAAATATAAGATGCCTTCTTCGTTAGCGGCTTCGAAAGTGAAAGCGGGAACAAGAGGTGCGTAAGCTTCTGTGACGACACTTGTTACGTAAGCTTCATCCCAATCGTGAGAGATGACGTAATCTACAAATCTAGCCTCAATCTTATAATCACCATTGTAATAATAATTTTGTAAACGATGATAGCTCGTGTTTTCGACATGCTTATCAAACACATTTATGTGGGTGGAATTTAAAATAGTGGAGCCATAATAGGTTAATTCATAATCGTTAGAGATGAAGCCTTCTCTTATGAGCAACGCTTCATAGTCCGCAATTTGTTCTTCATTTAATCCTGTGTTATCGATGATGACACCAAGAATCGTTCCACCCATATTTTGCGATTGGCTAACTGTAGTAGTGTCAGCAAAGAAGCGCGATTTAGGAACGATGAAACCAGGACTAGTTTCCATGAGCGCTATTTCTTCGCTAGTCCAATGGGCGTAAGGATCGAAAGCATTGATAGTAAGTGTTTCACTCGTAGCAATATTTCCTGCTTCATCCGTCGCGGTTACGACGATTTCATTCTCGCCATCTTCTTTCAATGTGACTGCATCGATCGTCGAAGAAGATTTTGCTCCGCTAGGAGCGGTGATCATGACGCTTAAGCTAAGGGTTTCGCTGACGTCATCTTCCACCTCGACATTTAGCCTAAAAGGCTCATTGGTGTAATACGTATCGCTATCTGCTTTTAGGCTCTTAAAGACGGGAGCGGTCGTATCGGGTGGGGTACCACAACTAGCTAAAGACAAAACTATGGCACCTAGACTAATTAGGTTTAATATTTTCTTTTACATAATTTTTATCCTCCTTTTACCTAATTTGCCTGCAAGATATCACTATCAATTTATGGATGCAATAATAAACTTAAATTTTATAAAATCGTCATCTAGAATAATTACTAATTATTTTTCTTTTAAAAATGCACTTTTAAACGATATAATGTTAATGAGGTTTTTCATATGGCTGATATTATAGTAATGCTTGAAAATGCGATGGACGAATATTTAAATCTCGTCAAGGCGAACAAAGAAGATTTAGAAGTAGTGGTTTATCCTTCTCCACGTGTCTTATTTGGCACTTATTGTAGCGTCAATAAAGGGAAAGTGATCGCTGCACCTTTTTCGTTAGGTAATATTACGATTGCTTCTTTATGTGAAGATGATGAATCTTTCATTATTTACAATGGTCATAAGATGCATTTCGATGCTTCGGATTTAAATGGTAGAAAAGAAGAAATATTTTCTATCCATGGTTTACTTCGTGGCATTTTAGCTAAGCTTTACATCGATAAAGATATCACTTTACCAAAATTTAATATTTACGTAAGAAAAGCCGATGGTTTAGTGGACGATTTATTAGCTTACATGTTAGTGGATACGTTAAATCGTCTCTTCTTAAAAAATAATTTAAAAGAAGATGAATTACTCTCTATCGTAAATTATGCGTGCTCACATTATGCTTACGTCGGCTGTGATGATTATTTGTTAAATGTCATCCATTCTAAGTCTTTAGTGTTACTTGACTACAATTTAGAAAGAAAAGATTCTTTATGTCCAATAAGCGATAATTTGGAACGTTTCGATACTTACATGATCAATATCAATCATCATTATTTAGATTCGAAATTGGAACCACATCAAAAGATGCTCGAAGTAGCGAAAGCTTATGGAAAGAATAATTTAAGAGAATTAAATTACACGGATTTTGTCAACGCCCCAACATTTTTAAAATTAGATTCTAGATTGATTTTAAACGCTCAGCATTATTATGATGAACAAAGAAGTATCGAAGATATTTTAAAAGAATTAGCGAAAAATAATGTCTCACCATTCTTATCTTCTTTAAGGCATAGTGCGATGACTTCTTTTTCTTATCTTAACGTCATCCATCCTGATACTTACGTTTTACAAACTTTAAATAATCTTAATTCTTTTGAAAACGCTGGTGCGGCTTTAATTGGCGATGAACAAAATGGCTACATCATCCTCATGGCTTTAAAAGAAAAAGATAAAGAAGTAGTGGATTACGTCAATTATTATCTAGCTAATAATCATCTTGAACTCGTCATCAATAATACTGGAATTATCGAAGTGATGAATCCTACTAAGAAAGATGATAGAAAAGATGTGAAGGTAGAAGAAATTAAGCCTATCGAAGAAGAAAAGACTGTCGAAAAGAAAGCGAAAGCGAAGAAAGAGAAAGGCTACTTCAAAGAATACGCCTAGTGGAATATAAAAAATGGTCTTAGCAATCGAATTAAATTTTAGATATTTCTTTCTCTTAGCGGTTCCTGTTTTTTTAGTCATCTTTTTATATTTCTTCTTGAAAAGAAGGTCAGCGAAATTTCAATTTTATTTTATCTTCGCTATTTGTGTGACAGGCTTCGCTTTACATTTTTTAAAACAATTTTTCCCAGCCTACATCGCCGATTGGCCCTATTCATTAAGAACGTCTACTTTTGAAAATTTATGTGCGGTCTGCACGATCGTCTTACCGTTCTTCTATTTATTTGGTGGAAAATATTTAAAAGATTTCATCTATTACATTTGTATCGTCTGCGGAACTTTTGCTTTGATCGTTCCGACGGTAACATTAGGTGGCCAATTTTCGACTTTCGATGAAGTTTTAGAAAATATTCGATATTACGTTTGTCATTACATCTTAGTCATCGTCGGTGTCCTCATGGTCATGCTAAATCAGCATCGATTAAACTATCATCGTATCATCGCGATGCCTTTAGCGTTTTTAGGCGTTATGGCTTGCGTTTTTATCAACGAAATATTTTTAGCTATCTCCGGCCTAGTGCCTCAAACATTAGATGAATTCTTATCGCCTGATTTTAGGAATGCTTCCTTCGTCTTTGGAGTGCCAGAGGCTTACGCTGGACTTAGAGGGATGATCGATGCCTTAGTGTTCCCATTTTTAAGGATGCATCCTTACGATCCAAATCGTCTTTTCTATCTACCTGTTCTATGGGCTGTAGTTCCAATCTACGTCGCAGGTATTCCTCTTTGTTTCTTGCTTAGTCTACCTTTCGAACATCATCACGTAAGGCAAGATCTAAGGACGATTGCATTTAAGTTCAATATGTGGAAACAACGACATAAAAATAAAAAAGAAATGAAACAATTACTAAAAGGAGAATCTTTATGAAAAAAGAAGCCGGTATTTTAATGCCAATCGCAAGTTTGCCAAATAAATATGGTATTGGTGATTTTGGTCCAGAAACTTACAAATTTATCGACGAATTAGCGAAATCACCTCTCACTTATTGGCAAATTTTACCACTTAATAGGTTAAGTTACGGTAATTCGCCATATCAGCCCTTATCGTCTCACGCTATCGACGAAATTTATATTTCGTTAGACCTACTAGCGAAAGAAGGTTTAATTAAATCGCCTAAGCCTTATAAAACTTTAAGCGACCGTGTCGATTATGATCAAGTGAGGAAATATAAAGAAATTTATTGCATTAAGGCCTACCACGCTTTCGTCAAAAAAGGTTTGATAAAAAGACTTGCTAAATTTCAAAAAGATGAACCTTTTGCCTATCCTTACGCTAGATTTATTGCTCATAAAAAATTGAACGATTTAAGACCTTGGCAAGAATGGACTAAATTTTATCGAGATGAAGAAATTAAAGACGCCATTCAATATGAATTATTTTTACAATATGTCGCTTTCAAACAATGGAAACGTATTTTAAATCGCGTGAGAAGAAGAGGTTTAAAATTGATTGGTGATATTCCTTTCTACGTCGGTTTCGATAGCGATGATGTCTATTATCACCGCGAACAATTTTTGATCGATGAAAATAATAATCCAAAACTTGTCGCCGGTGTACCGCCAGATTATTTCTCGAAAAGTGGTCAACTTTGGGGTAATCCTATCTACAATTTTATGAAGATGAGAGAGACAGGTTACTCTTTCTACATCGAAAGAATGAAAGCTGCTTTTAAAATGTGCGATGTCTTAAGAATCGATCACTTTAGAGCGTTTGATTCTTACTATGTCATTCCTTTTGGTCGTCCTGATGCGGTCGTGGGGGAATGGTGGGATGGACCGGCTTACGATTTCTTTGAATTTTTAAAGAAAGAGGTCGATTTAAGTAAAATTATCGCTGAAGATTTAGGTGATTTAAGACCTTCTGTTTTAGTGCTTAGAGATCACTATTTTTTACCAGGGATGGACGTCACCCAATTTACCGTGAGCGATCTAGATAATAAAGAACTAGAAAATATGGTGGCCTATACTGGAACGCACGATAATCAGACTGTCGTTTCTTGGTTCGAAGACAATACTTTAGAACACCAAAATAAAGTGAGAAATATTTTAAAGGATAAATTAGGTGAAGAAATTGCTAATTTACCAATTCATGAAGCTATGCTTCATTTCACCTTAGCAAAAAATGCAAGAATCGCTATTATCCCGACGCAAGATTTATTAGGGTTAGATGATTTTTATCGCATCAATGTACCTAATACTGTCAATAATATTAACTGGGCTTTTAGAATTAAAACATTTAAGGAGATGAAAAAAGCTTTAGATATTTATTCGCCTTTAATTATTAAATACGGAAGAAGTAGATAAAAAATTCGATGAAAATTGCTCTTATTTCTTTAGGCTGCGTCAAAAATCTTTGCGATAGCGAGATGATGTATGCTCTATTCATTAAAAATGGACATAGTTTCACTAATGATTTAGAAGAAGCGGATATCTTTTTAGTTAATACTTGTGGTTTTATTAAAAGCGCGAAGCAAGAATCTTTAGATACAATATTTAAACTTTTAACTTATCAAAAACCAACTTTTGTCGTGGGCTGTCTTGCTGAAAGGTATTTAAAAAACTTAGTAGAAGAAATTCCTGAAGTGGCAAGATTTATTCCGATTAGAGATTATGAGCGTTTCTCCACCTTAGTGAACGAAACTTTAGGAATTGAAATTTTAAAAGGCTCACTATGTAAGCAAGATAGAGAACTTGCAAGCGAAAGCGGAAGCGCTTATTTAAAAATCGCTGAAGGATGCAATAATCATTGTGCATATTGTGCGATTCCTTTGATAAGAGGAAAATTAAAATCTAGAACTATCGAAGATATTTATCTAGAAGCGAAGAACTTAGCGAATAAAGGCATTCAAGAACTCGTCTTAGTAGCGCAGAACACGACAGATTATGGAAAAGATGGTTTAGGTTATAACCTAGTAGATTTATTGAAAAAAATTCTTACTATTGAACAGTTCAAATTTATTCGTACTTTATATTTATATCCGAAGGATGTAAGCGATGAATTAATTGATTTAATCGCTAAAGAAGATAGACTTGTACCTTATTTTGATTTACCTTTTCAACACGTTAATGACCGTCTTCTCGCTTTGATGAATAGAAGAGATAGAAAAGAAGATATTATTAATTTATTGAATAAAATTAGAAGTAAGATTAAAAATCCTATTATCCGTACGACTTTCATCGTCGGTTTTCCTAGCGAAAGCGAAGAAGAATTTCTTGAATTATTAGATTTTATTAAGACTTATAAATTCACGCATCTAGGAGCGTTTATTTATTCGCGTGAAGAAGATACTGCTTCTTATAATTATTCGCCTCAAGTACCTTATAAAGTAGCAAAACAAAGACTAAAATTATTATTGAAAGCGCAAAAAGAAATTGCTCATGAAATAAATAGATCTTTCATCGGTGAAGAAATGGAAGCTTTATTAATTAATAAAGTAAATAAAAACACATATTATTGTAGAAGTGCTTTCAACGCGCCAGATGATATCGATGGAAGAATTATTTTGAAGACTAATCGAACATTAGAATTAGGCTCAATTATTAAAATTAAAATCATCGACGCTAGACCTTACGATTTAATTGCCGAACTTATAGAATAAAAATAGTTGATAGAATAAGCATTATCTATTATACTTTTAAAAGTCATCGAGATGATGATCGCCCCCTTAGTTAAATGGCATAACAGGTCCATGGTAAGGATCAATTGCTAGTTCGATTCTGGCAGGGGGCACCATAATGGTAATTCATGTCTGATACTCCGAAAGGGCTGTGCAGACATTTTTTATTTTATACAATATATCGCAATTTTTTGGATTTTGCACCGTGTAAGA
>CASDXP010000016.1 GCA_949285455.1 uncultured bacterium
TTGTCAAAGAAATGACAAGGTAAATGCAACACATTTCTTAAAATGATAGAAAAGGACTAATAATTATTTTTCGTTGCAATGAGTTTGTCACCTAACAAATCAATAATGCATCCCTTGGATACATATATTGTTAATGAGATGTTTAAAATTATACTTTTTAAAACTAAAAGTGAAAATATCTTATGAACTAACTATAATATTAAGCATGAAAATGATACGCACTATCTTAGCGAAAATAAGACGCGCAGATGAAAAATATCATCTATTTTCTCCTAAAGATAAAATCGTCCTCGGTCTCAGCGGAGGCAAGGATTCGATGTTATTATTTTATGCGATGTCACTATATTCCCGTTTTCAAAGAAAACAATTTGAAATTGTTCCTGTCATGCTCGATTTAGGTTTTCCTCATTTCGCGCCTAAAAAGATTCTAAATTACGTCCGATCACTCGGTTACAACTTAATTATTGAAGATGCAAGAAATGTCTATCCCATCTTATTAGAAAATCAAAAAGAAAATAAACATTTACCTTGTTCGATTTGTTCGAGAATGAAAAAAGCTTGCATCGACAAAGTTGCACATCAAGTAAACGCTAATAAAGTGATGTTCGCCCATCACGCAGATGATGCGATAGAAACATTATTTATGAATATGATCCACGGAAAAAGAATTGCTACTTTCGCACCGAAGATGCACCTTTCGAAAGATGATATCACGTTCATTAGACCCTTAATCTACGTTCACGAAAATGAAATTAGACGTTGTATCAAAGAAGAAAATATTCCAGTCTTAGACGTCTTATGTCCAAGCGACCATAAGACGGAAAGAGAAAATATAAAAATGCTCCTAGAAAAAGAAATTTATGCGAAATATCCTTTGACACGTGATGGCTTTTTAGAAATGCTCGAAGATTATGAGCATCTTGATATTTATTTCGACGAAGAAGATTTAGAAATTAAAGGTCATTTACACATGCGCCCAATATATGCAATAGATGATTATTTAATTTATCGAGCACTACTTAAAAAAGATAGAGTAAAAGAACAAATTCACGGCAATTTAAGGCGATATTTAATCTACGATAAAACAAAGCTTATCGGTGTTCTTTCTTATAAATATGAAGGTCATACTGTCCAAATTTATGATTTGCACATAAGAAAAGAAAAACATTTTCTTACGATCTTAAATTATCTTATCATCTTCTTTAAAAAGAAGCTCGTACCCTTAAAAGTAGAAATTTATAGTAAAGAAAACCGTAAGCATCTATTAACTTACGGCTTCCGCAAAGAAAGGAATTATCTATATTACGAGGCTTAACGTTTTAAAAGTTCATTAATGTGCTCGTAATTATCGTAACTTTCATCTAAATAAAATCTTAATTCCGGCGTCTTACGCATCGAAAGAAGATGAGCGAGGCTACTTCTTATCATCCCACCTTTATTTTTAAGATGCTCTAAGGCATCATCTTTATCTTTTACACCCAAAAAGGAAACGTAAATTTTTGCTAAACTTAAATCGGAAGTTACTTCGATTTCATTTACGCTTACTAAACCAAAACTTTTTCCTTTAATATCTTTAGAAATGATTTCTCTAAGATATTTAGAAATCAAAGCTTTCGCACGATTATTCGTATTTTTATTTCCCATTTTATGAGGCATAAATTATCAATCTTCTTTCATCTCTTTAATGATGTAGGCTTCCACTTCATCGCCTTCTTTTAAGTCGTTATAATTTTCGATAGTAAAACCACATTCGAAACCAGATTTTACTTCTTTTGCGTCATCTTTAAAACGCTTCAAAGAACCAAATTTACCATCGTAGATGACGATACCGTCGCGGATAAGACGCACGCTCGCATCTCTTCTAATACTTCCATCCGTCACGTACGCGCCGGCAATCGTACCAACCTTAGAGGCTCTAAAAAGATGACGAATTTCCGCTCGGCCGATGACGACTTCTTCAAGTTTAGCTTTCTTCATCCCTTTTAAGGCAGCTTCCATCTCTTCGATTAAGGCATAGATGATGTTATGTAGACGAATGTCAACTTTTTCTTCATTCGCTTTGCTCTTCACTAAGTTATCAGGCCTTACATTAAAACCATAAATGATCGCATTAGAGGCACTTGCGAGCAAGACATCACTTTCAGTGATAGCCCCAGCGGTCGCACGAATAATTTTAACTTTCACTTCGTCATTGCTCAATTTTTCTAAACTAGATTTGATCGCTTCCGCTGAGCCGTTCGTATCAGCTTTGATGATGACGTTGACTTCTTTCATCTCGCCTTCGTGAATTCTTTCATATAAATCATCGAGGCTAATAGCTTTTGAAACTTGTTTTTCTTCATTCATCTTAAGATGACGTTTATAAGCGATATCGCGTGCTTGCTTTTCGTTAGGAAAAGCCATGAATAAATCACCAGCTTTTGGTACTTCGGAAAGACCGATGATAGAAACAGGTGTCGAAGGTGTCGCCACTTTTAAAATCTTCTTAAATTCGTTAGTCATCCTTCTAACTTTGCCATAGCACGCTCCAACGACGACGTAATCACTAGCGTTAAGGGTGCCATTTTGGACGAGTAAAGTAGCTTTTGGCCCCTCACCTTTATCAAGTTTAGCTTCTAGAACTGTTCCCATCGCATAACGATGTGGATTAGCTTTTAGTTCTTGCATCTCAGCCATGACTAAAATATTTTCTAAAAGTTCATCGATACCTTGACCTTTTTTCGCTGCGATATTTAAAAAGATCGTATCGCCCCCATATTCTTCTGGAACGACATTTAAAGCCATGAGTTCATTTTTCACTTTATCGACGTTCGCCCCTGGCTTATCAATCTTATTGATAGCCACTAAGATGGGCACATTCGCCGCTCTCGCGTGGTCAATAGCTTCTTTCGTTTGAGGCATGACCCCATCATCCGCCGCTACGACTAAGATGATAATATCGGTCACTTTCGCGCCACGACTACGCATCTCAGCAAAAGCTTCGTGCCCCGGAGTATCGATGAAAGTAATTTTTTTACCATGATATTCTTTTTGATAGGCCCCGATAGCTTGTGAAATACCCCCGACTTCACTTTCGACGAGATGAGAATTTCTAATCGCATCGATAAGAGTCGTCTTACCATGGTCTACGTGACCCATGATCGTGACGACCGGCGGACGTTCCACTAAATCTTTTGGATCGTCGATGACGTTAAGATTTTCAAAATCTTCTTCGGCGACAATTTCTTCTCTTCTAAAATCGTAGCCAAATTCGAGACAAACTTCTCCTAAAGTTTCTTCATCTAACGTTTGATTGATCGTCACCATCTTACGTTTGTTTAAAAATAGATATTTGATAATTTGTGAAGTTTCGATATTTAAAGATTTCGCTAATTCGGCAATCGTGGGAATTTGCGAATAAACGAAGCAACCATTATTGACTTTCGCTTTACTTTCGTTTTTTCTTTTATCGCTCGATATATTAGAGATACGATTTTTTTCATTCTTGTTTTTATTTTTATCTTTCATACATTTAACCTCACTTTCCATCGATCAAAGTTAGAATTTTATTTATGGCGTGCATGTCACTAACGCCGACGATGGTGACATCTTTTTTAAAAGTTTTATATAAATCTTCTTTCTCGACGTGCAACGTTCTAACTTCCATCTTCTTATCTTTTAAAATATTATCCACTTCTTTTTTTGATCTTGTAGAGATGATATCGAAGATGATAATTAAGCCAACTTTATCTTTCTTTACTCGTTCTAGACAATGCCTATTAAAATAAACTTTACGTCCACGATTTAACAAAGTAAGGAAATTTAATAAGGCTAACATCTTATTTTTCGATCGCTTTCTCAAGTTGATTGAACAAAGTAGAATAATCGCTTTTTTTATAGATTCTTTCTAAAATCTTCGGATTTTTCTTCAATAGTTCTAAGGCTTTCATATCTTTTAGGATATAAGCACCATGACCATTCATTTTTCCGCTCGGATCATAGATTAAATCTTCACCGACGTTAACGATGCGAAGCATCTCACTTTTCGGATGCACTTCACGCGTGACGATACAAGTTCGCAAAGGAATCTTTTTCATTAACGGCCCTCATCATCGTCATAATATTCGTCGTATTCATCGTAATCGATGTCGTCGTCGTAATCGTCGTAATCGTCGTAATTTTCTTCTTCTTCGAGTTGTGAAAGTTCTTCATCCGTGTAGATGGACATGTAATTAGCTTTCTTAGTCTCATCTTCTTTTGCTTCGGTTTTTTCTTTAACTTTTTCCGTTTCGAATAAGTCTTTACGCGCCGTACGTTTCGGTTTTTGATTTTTCTTTTCTTCGCGTTCTTTTTCGATTTCAAGTTGCTTTTCAAGTTCTTCTAAAGTCTTCGTCGTCTGGACGTCTTGTTTCACACTTGGCGACTCGACTTTTGCTTCGACTTTTTCTTCTATAACTGGAGTTGAAACTTGCACTTCTTCGCTTGGAACTTCGACTTTTTTATCTTCTTTTACTTCATTAGAAGTAACTTCGCTAGATAAAACATGTTCTTCACTCGTTTCAACTGGTTTACTTTCTTGTTTAGAAGCAAGGGACTTAAGATAAAGTTCATATTCTTTTCTACTACGTTCTTTTTGATCTTCCGCGACGACTTCTTCGTAAAGTTTATAAGTTAAACCTTCTTCCGATGCTTCATTTTCATCTTTAATCTTCACTTTCCAACCAGTGAGACGAGACGCTAAAGAGACGTTTTGACCAGCTTTTCCGATCGCTAAGGACTTAGATTCTGGTCTTACGACAATTAAAGCATCTTTCGTCTCTTCATTTAAATTGACACCTAAAATAGGTGCAGGTTTAAGTGATTCAGCAATATAGATAGCGGGATTATCCGAATAATTGATGACGTCAATTCTTTCATTATCGCGGCCATTGAATAACTCGGACATGACTTTTTGGATTCTTGCCCCATTCGGGCCGATACAAGAACCGACTGGATCGACGTTAGGATCATTAGTGTAGACGCTAACTTTGGCTCTTTCCCCGGCTTTACGAGCGATATCTTTGATGACGACGGTGCCGTCGTAAACTTCAGAAATTTCTTCTTCTAATAATCTTCTAAGGAATCCTTTATCGCTTCGGCTGACAAGAATTTGGGCGCCATGTTTTGTAGAGACGCTCACATCTTTCACGTAGAGTTTAATTTGTTGACCGACTTCAAATTTCTCATTGCCAATTTTAGCGTGTTCATTCAATGTGACGGAAGTACGACCAATATTGACTAAAGTGGAATTTTCATCGCTCTTTTCGACGATGCCAGTAATCATTTCACCAATCTTATCTTTATACATGTCGAATAAGATAGATTTTTCAATTTCCGCAATCTTTTGTTTCATGTTATCCATGATTTTTTTGGCATACTTTTCCATGAAATCATCTAAATCGACTTTTTCTTTGAAATCTTCACCGACTTTCACTTTCGATTTTGGACCGATCTTAAGAGCGTCTTCTTTAGAAATTTCAAGATAGTCATCTTGAATATCATCTTCATTTTCGACGACTTTTCTCAAATAATATAAATCGATAGATGGTTTTTCTTCATCGAGTTCCACTTCCACTTTCGCATCGTCTCCACCTTTTAAAACTTGTTTGATGTAGACGCTTGCGAAGGCTTTTTTGATGATGTCGATAATTTGTTCCTTTTTGATACCTTTTTCATTTTCTAAAGTGAGCATCGATTCGAGGAAATTTTTGTTCAGTTTCATAAATTTATTTACTCCTTAATTTATTACTTTTATTTTTTAGACTGCAAGTCTAGCTTTATCGATGTGAAGTCGATTTAAGATATAATCTTTTTTCTTCGCTTTCGCTTGGACGCTAAGAATAACTTCTTTTTCATTCACTTCTTTTAACGTGCCTTCTAGATAATTTTCTCCGAGGTAAGGATGAGATAAATGTAGATTAACTTTCCTTCCAATATATCTATCTAATTTATCGATATCTAGTGGCTTTTCTGCGCCGAGAGAAGAAACATCTAAAGTGTAAGCTTCTTCTATCGGATCAAGTTCATCGAGTTTATTGGAGATGATATCGGAAACTTCGCTTATGCGGTTCAAATCGATATCTTCTTCATGGTCGACGACGATGGAAAGAAGTTTTTCTCTTTCGACGACATGATATTTAATTTGATAAATCGAATAACCTAATGGGGCAATACTCGCCTCTAATTGTTCTTTTAATTTTTCTAAATCTAACATCCATCCTCCTAAACAAGCAAAGAAGTGACCCGAAGGCCACTTCTTAATATTTTAAGAAATGTTTTTGAACTTATCGCTAAGTTCGCTATTAATCATAAAATCTTTTGAACAATTTTGCAAGATAATTATCATCTTACATTTCATCAGCCTTAAGCATATCGCTAGGAGAAATTAAACCTAAGATGAATTCATCTTCTTTGCCGTTTTCTGTCACGAAGACAAGAGCGAGTTTTTTACCAATTTTTGAATAAGCGGCAAATAGATCGTTCACGTCGCTAGAAATCGCTTTTCTCGAAGTGAAAGAATAAAATTCTGAAATGTGTTCTTTAATAGGAATATAATCCATCAAATCATCCATCTTCAAATCGATGATACGACCTTCGGTGTGAGACGCTTCAGCAAGATAACGAAATAAGACGTTAGGAGAAAAGACCCCGATGAGATGGCCATCATCTAAGACGGGGAGATGTAAGAAGCCTTTTTCCACCATCACTTTGATCGCTTCACCGATTTGGGAATGTAAATTTAAGGACACGACATCTTTAATTTTCGTCATAAAATCGCTCGCACGTAAAGGCTTATCGAGCATTTCTACTTCTCTTCTTAAAGCTTCTAAAGCTTTATCTGAGACTTCAAATAAACCATCGCGATTCATATCAAATTCGTGGATTAAAGAATTTCTAAACACTCTTATTTCATTTAATAATCTTCCTCTTTCTTGTAACACTCTATTATTGGATTTTTCTAATTGACCAGCGTAACGTGCAATTAAAGAACGAGAACGATCATAATCGTTATAATATTTTCGTAATAAGTCATCTAATCGATTAAATAATTCGAGAAATTTCTGAGCATTAGTCATATTTTTTTCTCCTTTAAAGCAAAGGGGCGAACATTCTTAAAATACCCCATTTCAAACGCTTTAAAAATTTCGGCTTACGATATTCTTCATAATTGATGAATTTAGAAAGTTTAAAAGAATCGATGAAATCTTGTTTCATGTCCATGATGCATGGTGTGCGATATAAGAAAGTACCATTTTCTAAGTGTAGGAAAAGTGATCTAAAATCTAAATTCACCGTTCCACACGTCGCATAAATATCGTCCACTACGAACATTTTCATATGGACGAATCCTGGCGTATATTCATAAATTTTTACTCCACCTTTTAGTAAGGCTTGATAATAAGAATGAGCGAGCGAATACACTAATTTCTTATCGGGAATGCCAGGCATTAAGATGCGAACATCCACGCCTTGTTTTGCCGCACTTACAAGCGCGGACATCATCTGAGCGTCGATAATTAAATAAGGTGTAGCGATATAAACATATTTCTTCGCTCTTTCGATCAAATGTAAATAAATATTTTCACCCACTGCTTCGTAGTTAAAAGGAATATCACCGTAACATTG
Organism: uncultured bacterium; assembly: GCA_949285455.1. Classification (GTDB taxonomy): domain Bacteria; phylum Bacillota_I; class Bacilli_A; order RFN20; family CAG-826; genus CALVUG01. The sequence continues at coordinate 7,645 of CASDXP010000016.1, forward strand.
TACGTAACCTCTTTTTAAAAATGAAGCACATTCATCCATGTAAACGCTAGGAAGATAAGCATCGAACATCGTCGGTCGATCGGGCTTTTCAATCGTGAGCCAACTGCCTAAAAATAATCTTGTTAAGCCGTACACGGCTTCCCCTTTAATCATAATCGCGTTATCTTTCCAGATACCAAATCTTTTTTTCTTGTTGATATATTCGTCGGCAAGATTAATTCCACCCGTAAAACCAGTATGACCATCGATGACCATAATCTTTCGGTGATCGCGGTTATTTAACCTAATTGACATCCTTAAATTAAGCGGATTGACAGCGTGAGCCTTTATTCCAAATTTTCTTAATTTTAAATAATATTTTTTCGGTAATGTAGAAACGCTTCCTACATCATCGTAAAGTACTCTTACATCCACTCCTTCTTTAGCTTTTTGTTTTAAAATATCTAAGATCGAATTCCACATCAATCCTTCTTCGATGATGAAATATTCTAAGAAAATGTAATGTTTAGCTTTACTTAATTCTTCTAACATGTAAGGGAAAGCTTTTTCGCCAAAAGGAAAATATTTGACGTAACTTTCATTCGTCAGAGGTGAACCAGTTTCTTCGTAGATATAATTGGACATGAGCAAAGCTTCAACATCCAATTTTCTTACTTCTTCTTCGACTTCTTTTTTCATCGGAACATTATCTAGGATAGCTTTGATAGCTCTTTCCATCCTTCTTTCTTTCTTCGTAAATTTCTTATTAGCGAAAAGTAAGAAGAAAATCGGTCCAAAGACAGGAATTGCTCCTGTGACGACGAGCCAACTTATCTTATAAGAATCATGAATTTTTGAATTGACAATATAAAACATGATTCCGATCGCTAAAGCGTAAGAGATGACGACGACGATAAGTAAAATTTCACCGATGTAATCAGGGCTCACGGCGTAACGCATGATAAGGAAGATGATAACTGCGTACAAAGCGATATCGAAAAGGAACACTAGGCCAGTGAAGAATAGACGTCCTGTAATAAATTTAAGAAATTTTTTCATCGATGAAAATTATAACATATTTTTCTATCTTACAATATGAAGAAAAATGGCCATAGAAGACCATTTTTTCTTAGTTTAAATTGTTAATTTAATGCTTAGATTCTAGTTACCGTAATACTTGCTTCGTCTTTTGTCACTTTATTAAATTCGATACGATAAGGGAAAGAATCTCCATTATTAAAAGTAGTCGTATTTTCAAAGAAATCGCTATAAGAACTCAAGGTGAAGACATCGCCAGTTTGGAATAAATCACTTTCATTTAAGTAAGCGCGACCAGAGCCAGTAGAATAAGTATCTTCTCCGCCTGCTTGAATAAGATGTAATAAGTGATAAGGCTCATATTCTCTCATCGCACTAGAAGCATAAGAATATAATGTTTGAGCATAGTCACTATCATCGTAAGAATTCGTATTTAAGAATTCACCCGTTCCCGCAAGTTCAGGAGAATTATTTGGATCACTAATAAGTTCAACATCATAAGATGACCACCAATTACCGCCAGAAGAACTTTCCACTAAACGACCAAGCCTTGCATCGACGTGATATAGTCTAATACCACCTTCGCCTAAAGAATAATGCCAATCGTTCCAGAAATAGGCATTATTGCCCACCGGAGCGAATAGTTCAATTAAGATATATTCATCGTACATCGATCCATTCCAACTTTCAGTTGGGATAAGTAAGACATCCCCACTTGTGGATTGCGGATATAAAGTGAACATTTGACTATCTAAAGAAGTATCGAAAACGTAAGGATCGACCCAACCGACACTTAGTTTAGAGAAAGCATTCCAATCCATGACGTTATTCGATTGCATATCAGCAGAGCCAATGTAATCTCTACCAGAGTAAGTATAATCGTAATAATCTTCTAGACCGAAGATATGGCCTTGTTCATGAATCGTCGTAATTGCATCGCCTAAGTGATCAAGATTCGATAAAGAATAAGTATTCGTTAAAGGATTATTAATCGTTCCAGGTGCATTACCGGTTTGATACATATGTGGCCACATATTAGAATTTCCATCGACATTCGTCGCATTCACGATGAAGTGAATGGAATCGATGTAACCATCGTCATTAGAGTCGTAATCATCTAAATTGATGCCATTTTGACCAAGCCACGTTGTGGCATCATTATACATAGTAATTAAGTTATTCCAATTACTGTCCAAATTATTACGTGTAAAATGAGTTTCGTAAACAGGAGCGACTTCACCTGTAATATTAAGTTTTCCATAACTTGCTTGATAATAATATGTCGCAAGTGACATACCGGTCGTAGGATTGGTCGCATAGATTGCTTCCTCCACGCGATTTAGACGATCTTGTGTCCATTCCGCTGTACCAGATGAACCGGAAAGTTTAATTGGCACCATGAGTAGTTTTTGATTACCGTGACTTGGTGCGTAATATGGATCACGATAGAAATTATCTAATTCTAAATGCGTCTTACGCGTGCTGATAGTTTCGACGCTTATAGTGATAGAAGCGGAAATATTTGAACCATCTACACTTTTTGCCCTCAAAGTTGTCACCCCTTCTTTTAAACCGGTGACGTTACCGTTATTATCGACGCTTGCGATAGTGGTGTCACTAACGGACCAAGACAGAGTCTTGTTATAAGCATTTTCTGGCAAGATAATGACATTAGGTGATAAAGTATCACCGACACCTATATGTAAAGTATCAGGACTTAATTTAATTTCGCTCACTTTGATATCTTTTGGATCATTGATGAAGACGCTAGCCTTAGCTTCGACACCACTTCCATCTTGGCTTCTCGCTGTCACGATGACGTTGCCTGGAGCTTTGGCGGTAAATAAGCCACTTTCATCAATTTCACCATAATTTTCATTGGAGACGAGCCAAGTTAAACTACGAACTGAGGCATTCGCTGGTGTAATAGTAGCGTTAAATTTCACCGTTTCGCCTGGAATGATATTGCTAACTTCATTGGGTGAAAGACTAATATTGGTAATCGGATTAGCGACACTTTCAACGTTGATGGTCGTGATGAAAAACACTCCACTTCCATCGACTGTATCGAGACGAACGTCGCACGTTCCGACACTGAGAGCTTTAATAACACCTGTTTCACTCACGCTTGCGACACTAGGATTAGAACTAGAATAAAGTATCGTTTTTTCACTTGCGTTATCAGGCAAAACTGTCGGATTAAGCGATAAGGAATCACCAATTGTTAAATCGTAAGATGAACGAACGTTATTGATGGAAGTTACTTCGATAATTTCTTCGACGACGTGAATGGAAAGCGAATCGCTTAAATCAGTGTTAGGAATACTTCCTCTTAAAGTTGTCGATCCAATGCCTAGAGCCGTTAAGGATTTATTGACCGTATTTAAAGAAACGACATCTTTTCCGGTTGAAGATAAAGTTAAAGTTACTTTTGTATTACTTGCGCTTTCAGGTAAGATGGTATATGAAAAATTTGAAGTTTGACCAACTTCTAATGTGATGGAAGGCTGATCAAAATTAAACGATGTAGGTGTTTCGCTAGGGCGAGGTTCAGCGCAGCTACTTAAACCACCTAACGCTAATAATGTACTTGCAAATACAATAATTTTTTTCATAAATCGTCCTCCTCCAAGGATTTTATATAGTATTATAAATATCTTTTCCTCGCAAGAAAAAACGTTTCTAATAAATGCAATTACACAAGTATCTCTAACATAAGATGTATTTAGTTGCTATCATATAAACATGGATGAACAAAATATTCGTAACTTGGTAGACGCACAAAGAGCGTATTTCTTAACTGGTAAAACTTTATCTTTAAGTTTTAGGCTAGAGACATTAAACAAACTTGAAGAATTAATTAAAAAATATCTAAATAAATTAAACGAGGCTTTCATCTTAGATTATAATAAACATCCTTTTGATGTTTTATCTACAGAAGTATTTTTAGTACTTGAAGAAATTAAGTATTTTAAAAAGCATTTGAAGACTTTAATGAAGCCAAAAAGAGTAAGAACTTCATTCATCAATTTCCCTTCGAAGGGTTACCTAATAAGTGAACCGTATGGTGTTTGTTTAATCATGGCTCCTTGGAATTATCCTTTCCAATTAACTTTTGAACCTTTAATAGGCGCGATCGCTAGCGGAAACACCGTCATATTAAAACCCGCTAGTTACACTAAAAATGTCTCGCAAGTTATCGAAGAAATTATCGATAATTTTGATTCTTCTTACATCGCCTGCGTCACTGGAGGAAGAAAAGAAAATCAATCTTTATTAGAACAAAGATTTGATTACATCTTCTTCACCGGCGGAGAAACAGTTGGTAAACTTGTCTTAGAAAAAGCTAGTAAATATTTAACTCCAGTCACCTTAGAATTAGGTGGTAAATCGCCTTGTATTGTCGATAAAGACTCTGATATCGATATCGCAGCAAGGCGTATTACATGGGGAAAATTTTTAAATGCTGGTCAAACTTGTGTCGCAGTTGATCACGTTTTCGTACACGCAGATGTTCACGACTTATTATTGGAAAGAATTAACTATTACATTGATAAGTTTTATTATTTTAATAATAAATTAAGCAATGAATTTCCTTCTTTAATCAATGAAAAGCATAAAGAAAAAGTAAGTTCTTTCTTAGATGAAAAGAAAATAATTAGAGGTGGAAAATTTATCAATTCTTTAACCTTAGAACCAACGATTATGGATCACGTCACTAAAGAAGATAAAATTATGCAAGAAGAAATTTTTGGTCCAATTTTACCAATCTTAACTTACTCTAATTTAGATGAATTAATCGCTTATCAAAAAACTTTGAATAAGCCTCTTGCTTTATATTGTTTTTCTAAAGATAAAAAAGTCATCAAAAAGATTTTAACTAACCTATCCTTCGGGGGTGGATGCGTGAACGATACAATTATGCATCTCACTAATACTTATCTTCCTTTTGGTGGCATCGCCACTAGCGGAATGGGAAATTATCATGGCCCTGCCTCATTTAAGACATTCTCACATCAAAAATCAATCTTAGTTAAATCTAAGCATGAACTCAAAATGAAATATCCACCGCACAAAGAAAAGACATACAAGTTTTTAAAGAAATTAAGCAAGATTAAATAACTGCTATTTTTAACTAGACACTTTTAATTTATCTTCCTAAATTGACTTTATTTGTTCATGAATTGGGAAAATATTCTTTCCTTTAAATTTAACGATGTCTTTAACTGTATCGCAAGACTTAAAAGTAGACGTCCTTAGATGTCTTAAAATATCATTTGAATTATTTATACTATTAGGTAATCTCTGCCCTTTTTCATCAAGATTATCGAGAATATATTTGTTTACTTTTTGGGCCTTTTCGACATGACGACGCAGCAACCCTTCTTCGTGTTGTAGAGAACTGGTGGAAAGCCATTTTCCATACACCATTTGTCTAGCTTTGACATCGAGCCATTCTGCGTTGATTTTGTTTTGTTTAATTTGTCTTGTTTCATCGTAGTAGCCATTTTTCTTTAGTTCCTCTGCTAACAATAATATTTTATCAGTATTTTTTAGTAGCCTTGGAGTATTAGCGTCCATGCTATAGAAGTTTCTAATTTCTCGTTGTAAAACTCCTTCAACTCTTGTTCGTGACTCTTCATTAAAAGAGTCGTTTCTTTGCTGTTGACTGATTGTTGAATATAAGTTTCTACTTTCTTCTTGTATTCTTCTAAACCCATCTGTTTGCTCATAAGTTATATTACTCTCATCTAATCTGGACAGGCTGACGCCCTTCGAAGAGTTATTATTTCGTCGTCGTTCGGATGCATCAAAAACCATTCCATCTTTGTGGCTTGTCTCCACTCTGGACCCGATTCCGTCACTACTTTTATCGTTCTCTCGGAAAAGTTTCGTTTCTTTGCGAGATCGAGAAAGGCGTTCTTGAGTTGCTCTGTTGTCATACTTGTTACTTCCTCGAATGTGTATGGTTTAATTTTTTTCATATCTTTTTTTCCTCCACGGCATTATTGTAAAAGAAACTAATTTGATATAGGTCAATCGCTAATTGACTTATTTTAGATAATATTTTTATCGTTACTCTTTAAAAATGAGTAAAAAGTTACTAAAATAATAAATCGAAAGGTTGGTACATAAAATATGCCATTAGTAAATACTAAAGAAATGTTTAAGAAAGCCTACGAAGGCGGTTACGCTATCGGGGCATTCAATTGCAACAATATGGAAATTGTGCAAGCTATCACCGAAGCCGCAAAAGAATGCAATTCCCCTGTCATCCTTCAAGTCAGTGCAGGTGCAAGAAAATATGCAAAATCGGTCTATTTAACAAAGCTCGTTGAAGCGGCTGTCGCAGATACTAATTTACCTATCGTCTTACATCTTGACCACGGTGCAGATTTTGAAATTTGTAAAGATTGTATCGATAGCGGTTTCACTTCTGTTATGATCGATGCATCTTCAAAACCATTCGAAGAAAATATTGCTATTACAAAGAAAGTCGTCGAATACGCTCACGCGCACGTTCCTTACGTCACAGTCGAAGCTGAACTCGGTACTTTAAGTGGCGTCGAAGATGACGTTAGTGTCGATGCGGAAAACGCTTCTTATACAAATCCTAACCAAGTCGAAGAATTCGTCAAACGTACAGGCGTTGATTCCCTCGCTATTGCGATCGGAACTAGCCACGGCGCTTACAAATTTAAACCTGGAACGAAACCACAACTTCGTTTCGATATTTTAGAAGAAGTATCTCGCCGTTTACCTGGTTTCCCTATCGTCTTGCATGGCGCAAGTTCAGTCAACCAAGAATACGTTCAAATCATCAATAAAAATGGCGGTAAATTACAAGATGCCATCGGTGTTCCAGAAGATATGTTAAGACAAGCCGCTAAGATGGCTGTTTGTAAAATTAATATCGATAGTGATTTACGCCTTGCTATGACCGCCGGCATTAGAAAACATTTTAATGAACACCCTGACCACTTCGATCCAAGACAATATGTTGGCGATGGTCGTGCGAACGTCAAAGCCTTAGTGAAACATAAAATTATGGATGTCTTAGGCTCAAACGATAAATTAGATGATTTAAAATAAGAACTTAATAATTGAGTTAAAAAAAACCACCTTTAAGGTGGTTTTTTTATATTCGGATATTATGTTTTTATATCTCACCTTTAATTATCTTTTGTATAAATTTCTTATTGAACCAAAAGCACTGTTTAGTATAAGAAGTAAGACCTGTAACTCTATCAGGAACTGGCAAAGCAAACCTATCTTCTTTATTTATACCATGCGGTCGAATATGACATACCCCATTAGAATTTCTTAATTCTTTTGGAAAATGGTCCTTTATCTTATTTCCATCTAAATAAAGGGCATTTCCTTCTTTCACCAACTTAGCGCAATCCTCGTACATCTTTTTAATAACACCATCCACAATCTTATTCGGAATGTTCCAAAAAATAACTTTTTCAAAACGAGAGATTTTATCTCTATCATCTTTAAAAACAAAAATCATCAATTTCCAATCAACAAAGTCTTCACGAATTTCTGAATTTTCCCAATTGGTTGAAACAAGTTCGGTAAAATCAAAATAAGGGAATGACATACATTCGTATGGATAATCAGCAGCGTTTACACGAACTGTTTTAAGTTTTATGTTTGCTGCGAGCATCTCGCTAGTGGATGTTGCCTTGCCTTGTAAATTAAGCATTCTTTGTGCGATTCTAAAAGTCAAACTTTTATCACTTTTATTTAAATAAAATCTATTCGCAAGTTCACTAATTGATAAGCCATAATATTTTGATAATTTAGAGACATAGATATCTTCAAGCGGATTACTTAACCATTCATCTTCAGAAACGTAGCTAAGATAAGATGATGAAGCATGTATTAATTCGCGGAAAAGTTGTGTCATATATGAACTTTTAAAAGAGTAGGCACGTGGTTTTGCAGGCACACTACTATTTGGTTGACTAACAAGTGTTGCGCTATTTGCGCCTTTTGTACACGCTGATAAAAACGTAGTGTCTGATTCGGATATTTCATGTGCTTTGCCTTCTACAATCTTACTATGAATCACTTCCCAGTCACGTTTGATGGTTTGATAATATCTTGTCTTTTCAAATTCGAATAATTCGAAATCAAGAATTTCAAAATCTCTCTCACTAATCCCTTTAGTGTAAAGGTAATACCAAATAAGCAATTTTTTATTTTTATGGTAAAAAGAACTTGTTTCAAAAGTCGCATTAACTTCATCGCCATAATTGATCATATTAAGCACGAGCCGCTCCTTTGAACTATAAGTACCATTTTGGTTCCTTTTCACTGGAGTAACTTTAAGTTCAATACCAGCATCGATGAAATCTGGATTTGCATCACTATTAGTGTCATAGCCAAAAACATTTTTCTCGACGAAAGTACCTAAACCACCTTTGTTCGTTCTTCGGCTATCTTCTAGCCCTAACTCACCAAACGTTTTACAAACAGAGTTCTTTGAAATTGTTAATATTTCTTCTTCACTTAAATATCTATTCTTATCGCTCATAAATACTATCTGTATTTTATAAAAAGATGTTATTTATGTAAAATGAGAAAAGAATATGTACTTGTTGAATAAATTATCTAAAGAATTTATTTCTCTATAAAAATTATCTTGATCTAATTAAATCTTTAGTGTAAAATCATAAATATGGAAAAGACAGTTATTGAATTATTCGCAGGTGTAGGAGGATTCAGAATCGGCCTTAACAACATCGAAAGAATAGATAAAAATGGAAAAGCTATCGAAAATGGACCATTCACTTTCGTTTGGGCTAATCAATGGGAACCTTCGACAAATGCACAACATGCGTTCGATTGCTACAATTTACGTTTTCCAAGTATTCATAATTCTAATGTCGATATAGCAAAAGTTAATAAAAAAGACATACCTAACCATTCACTATTGTGCGGGGGCTTCCCTTGCCAAGATTATTCAGTTGCTCACACATTGAGCAAATCCAAAGGTATAGAAGGAAAAAAAGGTGTTCTTTGGTGGCAAATAAATGAAATATTAAAAATAAAAAATACTCCCTTTGTTCTTCTAGAAAATGTCGATCGTTTAATTAAGTCCCCCGCCAAACAACGCGGTAGAGATTTTGCAATTATGCTTCGCTGCTTTTCTGATTTAGGTTATGCTTTAGAATATCGTGTCATCAACGCTGCGGATTATGGCCATCCGCAAAGAAGAAGAAGGATTTATATTTTCGCTTATAAAAACACTACTTCATACTACCAAAAAATGAAACAATATACCGCATTAGAAATAATTAACTCTAAAGGCGTTTTTGCTAAGCAATTTTTAATAGCTAAAATTAAAGGGGAAAATATAAAAAACTACGATTTGTACAAAAATTACAAGGATTTAGTTGCCATTTCAGATAACTTTAAAGCTGCTTTTGAAAACGCAGGTTATATGATTGATGGTAAAATTTACACAGTAAAAACTGCTCCTATTATAGAAAAGCCTATTATTTTGGATGATATTGTCATCAAAACAGGAGTTGATGAACACTATTTTTTAAGCGAAACAAGAAAGAACAAATTTGCTTATCTTCGTAGTTCGAAAAAGATTGAAAGAACTGATGCTAATGGTCACCATTATCTTTATAGTGAAGGCGCAATGAGTCCGTTTGACGACTTAAATCTACCAGCGCGCACTATGCTCACTTCTGAAGGCTCTACGAATCGAAGCACACATATTATTCAAGATCCAATAGCACATGATTTAAGACTCCTCACTCCTATTGAATGTGAACGCATCAATCAATTCCCTGATAATTGGACTAATTCCGGCATGCCAGAAAAAAGACGCTATTTTATGATGGGCAATGCTCTAGTGTGTGGAATTATTAAGAAAATTGGTGTGGAAATAAATAAAATTATCGAGGAAGAAAAATAGTTTTATTTCTTCCCTATATCTATGTAAGTTAGATATCCTTCATTAAAATGTTCATCTTCTTTAAAATAATCAAATTGTTCTTTTTTAATTAATTTAATCGCCTTAGAGGCATTTCTTACCGTCTTTATAAATTTTCCTTTAAGTGTCTTATGCGATTGTAAGGCAATGGTAAATAAAAGGAATTTTTTTTCAAAAAAGTTTATTTTCGTCGCTTTCTTAAATTGCTTTTCTTGACAATATAATCTTAATAGAGCAAAAGTAAAAACAAATCGATTAATACGCCTAGTTCCTTCCGCGCGTGAGATAGAATTTTTATGGTGGACGTAGACGTAGACAAAGTCTTTAATAAAATTAACTTTTTCAGCGTAAAGTAAGGCTAAGAAACAAAAGGAAAAATCTTCGAGAAAATAGCGATTATTTAAAAATTTTAAATGATGCCGATCTAAAAAAGATTTTCTAAACAATTTATTCCAAGTGTAACCTCTAATTTTTATGTCGCGATAGAGCATTCTAGCAAGCTTTTCATGATCAAAAATATGCTTATCTTTAAGATAGATGATAAATGGTTGCCTTTTTATACCTTTTCTTTCAATGTAGTAATTTGCGATGACGATATCAGAATTTTCTTTCTCTGCTTTATTATATAAAGCACTTAGACAACGTGGACGTAAATAATCATCTCCATCGATAATATAAATGTATTTCCCTTTCGCAATCGTTAAACCAAAATTTCTTACTTTTCCTGGATTATGAAAATCTAAAGAATATTGTTTGAACCTAGCGTCTTTTAAAAAAGGTTTTACCGCTAAATAATCATCTCTTGTGCCTGCATCCACTAAAAGTAAAACTTCGATAGGCTTATCAAAATCTTGTTTTAAGATGGAATCTAAACAGCGAGAAATATACGCACTTACGTCGTGAATTAAGACGATGATTGATATTTCGTATGGGTAATCGCTCATGTTAATTAAAGTATAACAAATTAAAGTTATTCAATTAAACCTTCAATTAATATCTTAAGGCCTACAGCAAGGAACACTAAAGAAGCGATAAGCCCTGCCCACTTTTCTAACTTCTTAGCGACTAAATGGGCTAAAAAAGAAGTTAACATCGATAAGACAAAAGTTGTTAAGCCGATAATCATAAAGACAATTAAAGCCCAATAAATATCTAAATATAAATAAACAAAACCGATACATAATGCATCGATAGAGGTAGAAATTGCTTGCACAATAATATTAATTATTGAAATATGTTTTTCTTCAACATCTTCTTCTTTTTTCTTTCTTTCGATAATCCATTCCACGAATGATTTAATCGCAAGAAGTGTCAATAAAGAAAATGCAATCCAAGGAATGTAAGCTTCTAAAACATCTTTAAATGCATAGCCAATAAAATAGCCGATAAGGGGCATGATAAATTGAAAGAAACCAAAAGTTAAAGCAATAAGTATCGCTTTAATCTTCTTCATATTTTGTTCTTCGATCGCATCCACCGCGGACACTGTCATCGCATCGACGGACATCGAAAGAGATGTCAAAATAACATTTACCCAATCTAACAATTTTTTTCTCCTAGATATTGATAAGTTAAACATTATCAATGTGGCTATTTTAAATGGAAGAAAGGATATAGACAAGATTTTTTAAAAATCTCACTTTGTTACTATAGGCTCCAAGTAATCTAATAGCGGAGGTTATACACATATAAAAAAAGACGATGCAAACTAGATTATGTTTTAAAAATCGTCGTCATAATACTATAAAACATAACTTTAAATAAAAGGTAACCTCGATAAGAAAAAAGTAAAATCAATTTGTAAGATTAGGATGCAAATTTAAGTTATTTCTTTGCATCTAAATCTAGTTTAATAATATAACTTCTCAAAACGCCTAAACAAAGCAAATATTTTTTTAAATAAAGAACTGAGCAAAAATGACTTTCTCTATCTTCTTTTTAAGGTGATAATTTTAATTAGGTCATTCTCTTTCTTTTTAAAAATTTTTTTCTAAATATCGCTCTCTTAATATTTTTTATATAAATTCCTTTGAACATTTTTTCAAAAATCAATAAAAGTGTTCACTACAACTGAACGATTTTTCAATATTTGGTAAAACTGTTCAGTAGAATTGTTAAGGCAATTAGTTAATTCAACTCTTTTAATAACGCTCAGACTATTTTTACTTTCATTGCGTGCAAGAATTACTATAATTTTAAAATCTTGAATTTTAGTAATTGATAATTAAGAATGTCTCTAACAAAAAAATGCCTGAAAATAGTGAAATAAAAATGGATATAAGTAATTTTTATTTAAAATTAAGACGAGATCTTAATCGCCTTTAAAATGAGATAAGCAAATTCAAACTCTATGCTTAATTTATGTTAAATATCCGTTAAATTTTGTTGATTTTGGTACAAAAAAAGGCTTGATAAGCAATATTTACTGTATCAAACCTATGCTTCTAATGTGCCTACATACTACGCTTTTGATACATTGCACACCCTTACAACGGCAACAACGGCAACTTTTAAACGCTTTAAATTTGCAATTATGGATTTATTTCCAAAAATCTCGATGTCTTGCTTTTTTGATTGCTCATTTTCTATTAGAGGTTCAATAGGCTTCTCTACATCATTTTTAAATTTTATACGTCCATATATCTCAATATATAAAACAACAGGAATGAAGTAGATAAGTCCTATAACCATAGTAAGTATTGTCCATAAAAAGAACCAAGAATATACTGCTGATAAAGTAAATATAATAATATGAATTATTAAAAATAGAGGTTCAGAGATTAAAACACATTTCATAAAAATATTATTTGCCCATTTCCATTTCTTTACTGACGAAAGAGCAAAAGGTGTTCTATAACCAAATACATAATTTAAATCGACGTCCTTTTTTATAAAAACGATAGCTAAAATAATCAAAAGTAAATAAAAGACAATTCCAGCTATTCCAAAACAATAAATATAGATTGGATTTAAAATATCTAAAATTATTGAATCATTTAAAAACATTGTTATCTCTAAATTAAAAATTATGACTCGGATTGTTTATTTTCGTCTACTATTTCCCAATGGCCACCTTTATTTGGACCAACGCGTTTAATTTTATTGCTATTTCTAATTATTCTTTCGATGACTCTACTAGTAACATTTAATTCTTTTGCCATTTTAGATAAAGATATTTTAGGATTTTCTTGTATTAATGATATAAGTTTTTCTTCACCGTTTTCTTCACCGTTTTCTTCACCGTTTTCTTCACCAACATCATTAACTCGCATAGACACCATCACTTCTGCATCATATGGTATGGAAACATTTATATAGTTTTCTTCAATATCAAATACATTCTTATCATAATGCTTTAAAACTTCAGGAACTCCATAGCCTGTTTGTTCGACATATTTTAAGTCAGATAAAACTCTCATGAGTTCTTTATTTCGCGGAGTGCTTATTCCTTTGAAGAACATTTCTTTGGTTTCACCATCAGGTAATCCACCATGTGATATAACTTCAATATGATTAGAAAAAATATAAACAGCTGGCTCTACAATAGACCAATCATTATGGGCAACAGCATTTATAAACACTTCTCTTAAACTAGCCATATCCATGAGTCTTTTATCAACTCTTTGAGCACCCACAATTTTAGATTTAGTGATATTTTCCGCTTCTAGCCTATTAATTACCCTATCTATAGCGACTAGTAAACACTGATACCCATATTCGCTCTTTTCTATTAAAGTCGATTTATCTTCACCTTGAAACCTAGCAACTTTAATTGACACTCTATTTTGATCTGATAGTAGTTCGGCAAGAAAATTGTACCTTCCGTCATCGGTTTTTAAGTGAAGATTATCCACTAAAGTTTCGTCGTTTAAATGATAGCCTTTGCTAGAATAATAAATCTTTAGTTGGTTAAAACTAAACTCTTTTTGACTGCTTGGAGTTTGAACCATACTTAAGTGTTTTGAATAAGTTTGTATAAATCTTCTTTCAATCTCCTCTTCGCTCATTGGTGTTGAGGAAGTACCATCACGATAGAAGCAACCAGTCGCACTTCTTCCTTCTTTTTTAATGTAATAAAGTTTAGTCCCTTTAGTCACTTTAACAACAATGATTGTTTTATCATCTTCTAATAAGGAACCTATTTCACATAAACCTTCTGTAGATGGAAGTATCTGATCTCTTATTATGTCTCTTATTTCTCGCATTGTTTTATCAACATTAGAAACACCTAAAACATCACCATTATCATCTACACCAATATAGATAGTTCCATTTCTCGAATTAAGGAAAGCAACGACTTCTTTTGCAAAGTCTTTAGTCAATGTTCTTTTAAGTTCTATAGTTTCAGATTCTTGAAATTTCATTATAAAAACACCTGCTTTCTTAGCTGAGATAATTATAACTAAAAACCGCCTATTTTTCCATATCTTAGGCAAATTAAAAGATAAAAAAACCAGGGATTTTACCCCGGCCGTGCTACCTTGCTTGCATCACCAATAACATCTTTGACTTTTGTTTCTGGTGATACTTTCTTATAGGTAACTACCCTGCTCTTAGGAGATACATTAGAAACGCCAATGGTTAGTTTGTGTTTCATAACTTTTTCCTCCTTATAGTTTCAAGAGAAGAGACAAACTACCCTTCTCACCATATGGAGATTTGGAAGCCTTTTTGCGATGGTGGTTTTTGAAAAAAGTTGAAAATATTTTTGGGCATAAAAAAAGACCACCCAGCTCAATAAGAACCAGATGGTCATTAACAAAATAATATTGTGTTTAAATTTGGAAGTTAGATGATTCCTTTTGCAGATTCACCATCTTATAGAATTC
>CASDXP010000017.1 GCA_949285455.1 uncultured bacterium
AATGATCATACGGTCTTCAATCGTCAACCGTTTTCTTTGCTTATGTTTCATAATTTAAGCCTCCTTTCGAACAGGCAAAGAAGACGATTAGATTATAAAGCAAAGAAAGATAACAAACTAAAAACAGTTTCGTTGCAATGAGTTTGTCACTTAACATTCAAACGTTATTTATCATCATCACCTAAGGTGAGAACGGACATGAAAGCTTCTTGCGGTAATTCGACACTTCCGACAGCTTTCATACGTTTTTTACCTTGCTTTTGCTTTTCTAATAATTTTTTCTTACGAGAAATATCTCCGCCATAGCATTTCGCTAAAACGTCTTTTCTTACAGCTTTAACGTCTGCTCTTGCGATAATTTTGCCGTTGACGCTAGCTTGGATTGGCACTTCAAATTGTTGCCTTGGGATAACTTGTTTTAGTTTATTAACTAAAGAGATAGCTCTTTCATAGGCTTTAGGTTTATAGACGATCGTCGATAAAGCATCCACTACTTGGCCATTTAATAAAATGTCCATCTTCGCTAATTTTTCTTCGCGGTAGGAATCGTAATGATAATCTAAAGAAGCATAGCCTTTCGAAACACTTTTTAAGCGATCGTAAAAGGAGTAGACAATTTCTGCTAGAGGTAGAAGATAAACTACTTGCATTCTCGTCTCATCAAAATAATCTAAAGATTTGTAGACACCTCTTTTATCTTCGCATAATTCCATGATGGGCCCAACAAATTCTTGAGGGGTCATAATATTAACTTGGACAAATGGTTCCTCTATCGATTTGATGCAAGTTAAATCTGGCATCTTGGCTGGGTTATCTAAAGCAATCGTTTCACCGTTCGTCAAATTGACGTGATAGATGACGCTCGGAGCGGTCAAAATTAAATCTAAGCCATATTCTCTTTCTAATCTTTCTTGAATAATATCCATGTGAAGTAGACCTAAAAAGCCACAACGGAAGCCGAACCCTAAGGCCTTAGAAGTTTCTACTTCGTAAGTTAAAGATGCATCGTTTAACGATAATTTTTCTAGCGCTTCTTTTAAATCGTTATAGCGTTTGCTATCGCTAGGAAAGATACCAGAAAACACTAACGGGGTGACGTGACGATATCCTACTAATGGGGTAGAAGCCATATTATCTTTTAAGGTGATAGTATCACCAGGTTTAACATCTTTTATATCTTTAATTTGAGCAGCGAGATAGCCGACTTCACCTGCTTTTAAAACGTCGACTTTATTTTCTTTAGGATTTCTTAAACCTACTTCGGTAACAAGATATTCTTTTTGTATACCCATAAGATAAATCTTATCGCCGACTTTTAATTCCCCATCCATGACACGAATTTGTAAGATGACACCGCGATATGAATCGTAAAATGAATCGAAAATTAACGCCCTTAATGGCGCATGTAGTTTACCCCTAGGAGCAGGGATTTTTTTGACGATTGCTTCTAAAACTTCTTCGATATTTTCTCCTGTTTTAGCTGAGACTGTAATAGCATCTTCTCGACTTAAACCAATCTTTTTTTCAATTTCAACTAAAGTGCGTTCTTTATCAGCGCTTGGTAAATCGATTTTATTGATGACAGGAATGATCGTAAGATTTTCATCGACGGCAAGATAGACATTCGCGAGCGTTTGGGCTTCCACTCCTTGCGTCGCATCGACGACGAGTAATGCCCCTTCACAAGCCGCTAGAGAACGTGATACTTCGTAAGTAAAATCGACGTGCCCAGGAGTGTCGATTAAATTGAAAAGATAAGTCTTACCGTCTTTTGCCTGATACGGGAAAGTGACAGCATTAAGTTTGATGGTGATACCTCTTTCCCTTTCTAAATCCATCGAATCGAGAAATTGGTCTTTCATCTCGCGTTTGGAGACGGTGTTAGTGAATTCTAAAAGGCGATCCGCCAAAGTTGATTTGCCATGATCTATGTGAGCGATGATACAAAAATTTCTTATTAGACGTGGATCGTAACTCATAATGCATGTAATTATAACAAAATTTTATTTATAAATGGTGTATTTCTCATCGTTTCCAAAATTTTTCTAAATGAACCGCTAAAGCAGCGATACCATCCACACGATGAATGCGACCATATTTATTAACGAAGACATCACGATAAGTTTTCCATAACCCTCGATGATCGATGAGCAAAGCAAAACCACGGTCGTCAGGAGAACGGATGACGCGACCAAAAGCTTGTAAAATTTTCATGATGCCAGGATTGACGTAAGCGTAGGCATAACCATTATCAAAATATTTCTCATCGTAATATTTTTTCATCTCTTCTCTCGCTAGGGTGGGCGGAGCAATGCCGACGGATATGACGATGACCCCACTCAATCGATCTTCGCTCAAATCTACTCCTTCAGCTAGAACCCCACCTAAGACAGCGACACCAATCGTCGTCTTATCTGGTCTTTTTTTAAATTTGTTTAAAAAACTATTCACTTCATCCGCTTTCATCTCTTTATTTTGATAATAAATTTGATAATTATCTTTTTCTCCGATAGCGTTTCTTAATTGATGCAAATATTCATAACTTGGTACGAACACTAAGTAATTGGCAATTTTATGAGAACAAGCTTCTAAAATTAAATCTTTTACTTCGTGCATTGAATTTTCTCTATCTTTATATCTTAGTGAAAGATGAGGATAGACCATGAATAAGAAGTTTTCTTGTGGAAAAGGCGAAGGAATAGAAAAATTTATGTCATCGCTTGATAGACAAGAAATATAATATTCCATCGGTGTGAGCGTACCGCTATAAAAAATTGTTGTATCGACACGGTTTAACATGGAGACGATATAATCGTGTGCATCTAATGTGTAAAGATGTGCGATGAAATGATCCGCATTCTTCTTTTCATAATATTGGATGTAAGTATCATTCATCTTTTCTTTCACGGATAAGAAGGTTAAAAAATTGTAATAAATATCGAGCATTTTTTCGCTCGCATCTTCTTCATATTTATTTAGAAAATAAACCATCGCTTCATTGAACGCTTCAATTCTTAAAATTAATTCGTCTGGGAAAGAATCGACTTTCACTTCGCTAAAATCTTCTTGCTCATCGCTTAAAGATGATAAATATTTCACTAAGTTTTTATAAGCTGAATTTAATTTTTTTCTTCCAAGAAGTCTAAAATCATCTTTCGCTTTATTTAAATCGTGCAGATCGAAAGAAGCACTATACATTTCTCTAGCTCTATCGATGAGATTATGCGCCTCGTCCACTAAGACGAGATGACGTTCGCTTTCTTCATCGAAATGGCGGCGAAGATAAGCGCCTGGATCAAAAAAATAATTGTAGTCACCGATGATGAAGGAAGTGAAAGTTGAAATATCCAATTGTAGTTCGAAAGGACAAACCATCTTTTCTTTGGCAATATCTAAGATTGTTTTTGTATCGAAGTTGCTATGATTTAAAAAAGCTTCTTTTAAAACGCTAAAAAGTTTCGTGTAGTAGCCTAAAGCATATGCACATTTAGAAGGGACGCAAGCTCTCACTTCATTTAGACATATTTTTTCTTTTGCCATCAAAGTCACGCTCGTCATTTCTAAACCTTCATTTCTTAATTGCTCTAAGGCTTGTTCGACGCTAGTTTTACCACTTCCCTTCGCGGTTAAATAGAAGATACGATCAATTTTATCTTGTTCTAATTCTTTTAATGATGGATAAATAGCCGCCATAGTTTTACCGATACCAGTCGGAGCTTCGATGAAAAGACGATATTTCCCTTCGATCGCATTTTTGACTTCTTCCATCATCGTAAGTTGACCTTCTCTTAAATTAGTAAATGGGAATTTTAATGCTGCAATCGAAGCATTGCGACGCATATTTTTAAGGAGCATAATATTTTGAAATGAAAGATATTCACGAATTAAAGAGACGACAAACTCTTCCAATTCAGGAACGTAAAAATGGTAAAGATAATCTTTCCTAATCGAAGGATTTAATTGGTAAATGTAAAGTAGTGAAACATTAACGTATTCCACCCCTAAATTATACGCTAACATAAGGGCGTAACATTTCGCTTGTCCAATGTGCCATTCTTCTTGTTGTTCCTTAAATAAATCGATGTCGATGACGCTAGATTTAATCTCTTGAACAGTAGGAATAGAGCCTAAAATGACCCCGTCAGCCCGACCTTCTAAAGTGACGAGATAATCGTCGACTTCAAAAGTGTGTTTTAAAAAATATTCAGGTAGATAAGAACTATCTTGTGCTCTTTGGTGGATACTATGTAATCTTACTCCTTCTTGCATAGCGTTAGAGGAATAGATAAAAGAATTAATATCTCCACTTCTAAGAAGAAAATCCACTAATTCATGAACGCTTAAAGTAAGATTTTTTGACATAGTTTATGATTAGGATAAGACTTCATTTAAAAGATGATGATAACCGTTTAAAAAATCACGTACTTTCATACGTTTAGAGTTCGCTTTTTGCACTTCTAAAACTTCGATATCGCCATCTTTTAATTGCAAGATAAAACGATCTTTTAATACTTCTTTAACTGTCCCGATTGGTTTAGAAACATTAGAAGAATGGAATTTTGCTTCAAAAATCTTCAAACTTTCACCATTTAATAATAAATAACCACCGGGATGATAGCTTAAAGCTCTCACCCATCTGAGGAAACTATCAACATCTAAATCTAGATTCAATTTTTCATCCTCTTTTTTAATTTTAGGAGCAAAAGTGACTTCTGATTCATCTTGCATTTTACCCTCTAATTCGCCTTTTAAAAATTTAGTTAAAATAGCGGGAGCAAACTTTAATAAAGAATTGGTAAGTCTATCGCATAATTCATCGTAATTTGCGTCTAAGATTTCGATTTCATCCGTCGCAAAAACTTGTCCAGCATCCATCTTATCAACCATTTCCATAAGAGAAAAACCAGTTGTTTTAAATCCTTCGATAATGCTTCTTCTAATAGGGTCAGCCCCTCTTAATTTCGGCAAGATTGAACCGTGGAAATTAAGCGCTCCAAGACGAGGGATATCAAGTAGACCTTGCGGAATAATTTGACCATAAGCTAGACAGACGATTAAATCGATGTTAAATGGTCTTATAAAATC
Organism: uncultured bacterium; assembly: GCA_949285455.1. Taxonomy (GTDB): domain Bacteria; phylum Bacillota_I; class Bacilli_A; order RFN20; family CAG-826; genus CALVUG01. Next base: position 5,086 of record CASDXP010000017.1, read on the forward strand.
GTAATCTTCACGGATTTTATTTGGAGTGAAACATGGAATGTTAAGACGCCTACTCACTTCCTCTACTTCCGAAAGAATCATCTTTTGCCCCCTACCTTTTGGCCTGGCGGGCTGAGCGATACTTAAGACGACATTAAAACCTTCATCCACTAACGTTTCTAATAGCCTTGCAGACATGCTAGGCGAACCTAAAAAGGCAATGCGCACTTCTTTAGGATTTAAATTTAAATTTTTAATAAAACTAGTACTTATCATGCATAATATTGTAATATTATCAAGTAGGATGTTTCAAATGTTATGTGAAGCATTTTATCGACTTTTATCCCAATATTGGTTATAAAATTATTAGAGAGGTAAGTTATGGCCTTATATCCTGAATATCAACAAGTACAAGCATTCGTCGACCATACGAAAGATTTGTTCAATACGAATATGACGATTCAAGACATCTTCGAAATGTCTTTTAAAACCAATGATTATAAGACTGTCTTCATCTATTTAAATGATAAGAAACAAGTCGAGAAGAAAAGTTACGCTGATACGCGTTCTAAAATTTATAACGTCGCTTCTAAATTACATAAATTTCTTTACGCTATTCCAAAAGGAAAAATTGTCGGATTAAAACTTCATACTTCGCCACTTTGGATTTTATTTTATTATGCTATTTTGATGTGCGGCTATAAACCACTACTTCTAGATCCAAAATTCGATGCAAATCAAACGATGAAAATTATTAAAAAGGCTGACGCAGTTGCGCTAATTTCAAACGATAATTTCAATTACCAATTTTTAAATATGAACGTCGAAGAAATTTTGGACCAAAGAAGCGATTATTCCTTCATGGAATCTTGGGAAAATGAAATTATTTTTACGACTTCAGGAACGACGGGCGAACCAAAATTAGTCGTCTTCGACGGAAATGCATTATGTCATCAAATAAATGCAGCCTTAATTTTACCTGAAAGAAGTAAAGATATCATTTATCCACCTAGCATGGGAGAACTAAAAGTTCTCTGCATGTTACCTTTTTATCATATTTTTGGTTTCATGGCTAATTTCTTATGGTATACATTCTTTAATAAAACTCTCGTGTTTCCTTATTCTCTTGCCCCGAACGATATTACTTCGATGGCACAAAGACAAAGAGTGACGCACATCTATAGCGTCCCCTTATTTTGGGATAATATCGCAAGAGCGGCTTATCGTTCTTCAGCCTTAGAAGGCCCAAATCATTTAGATACACTTAATAAACTAGTGTTATATAACACTGGTCGTATTTCAAAAGCTGACGCTGGTAATGCGGCTTATCGCTTCACTCTTACGAATTTACAAAACAAAATTTTAGGAACATCAGTTCGCTTCGCTATCACAGGTGGTTCTTTCATTTATCAAAAGACTCTCAATATGATCAATGGTTTAAATTATCCATTACATAATGGTTATGGCATGAGCGAAATCGGTGTCACTTCCGTCGAGACGAGTGAAGACGTCTCCAAAAGATTAAAAGGTAGTATCGGTAAGCCTCTATATGGAGTCGAATATAAAATATTGCCGATGAATATCGAAGGAGCGAAGAAAAAAGATGATAATGTTGGTGAATTGCTCGTTCGTTCTTCATTTTTACATACGAAAACGATCGAAGATGGAAAAGAAGTTCCTTGTCAATTAGATGAAGAAGGTTTCTATCATACAGGCGATTTAGCTAAAATCGATAAGACTGGACGTTACTACATCAAAGGTAGAGTTAAAGAACTTATCATTTCTCCATCTGGTGAAAATATTTATCCTGAGGAAATAGAAGAAAAGTTCCACGACATTGAAAATCTCGCTAATCTTTGCGTCGTCGGCGTGAAAAAAACATCGGAAGATATAGAAGACGTCGCTTTAGTTATCGAAGTAAGCGCCAATATTGATGATGCCTTATTTAGCCAAATTAAAAAAGATATTTTAGAAAGAAATAAATCGCTTGGATTAAAATATCGCGTTAGTAAAATATTCGTCTACCGCGATAAACTTCCGATATCTAGCAATCGTAAAGTTAAACGTTACGAAATTAAAAATCTTTTAGAAAATAAAGATCGCCGATTCGTCAATATTAATCGTGATGAAGAACCTTTAAGTTATGAAGGCTACGATGAAAATAAAGTAAAACAAACGCTAATTAAGATGCGACAAATCTTCTCTAAGGTCCTACTTTTACCTGTTTACAAACTTAGTGATGACGGTCACTGGATCGATGATTTTGGAGGAGATTCAATGTCTTATATTGCTCTTGTCCATGAAATCGAAAACAATTTCCACATTGAATTTGAAGATGAAAATTATGGAAAATTAACTTGTATACGCGATTTTACACTATATCTACTCAAAAAAAATAAATTTTAATTGATACCAATTAGCATTTTTGCTATTATCTAAAAGAACGTCAAGTGAGGTGAACAAACTAGATGGCAAACATTAAATCTCAAATCAAAAGAAACAAACAAAACGAAAAAGCTCGCAAAAGAAACGCCAGCGCCCGTAGTGAACTTCGTACAGCGATGAAGAAAGTTCGTCTCGCTGTCGAAAAGAAAGATAAAGAAAACGCTCTTATCTTACTTAGCAAAGCTGAACGTCTTGCGGATAAATTAGCTAGCCGTGGTATCCAACACAAAAATACGGCCAGCCGTCAAAAAGCTAGCTTACGCCGTCTTGTCAATACGCTTTAAAACGTATTAGAAAAGATTCAAACCCATAAAAGCGATCGATGAGACCGCTTTTTATTTTTAAATCTAAATCGAAAAGATCTAATAAAGTTTCTTCAATTTTAATGCGTGCGATTTTATTTTTCATTCTTTGCATCGTTCTGACACGCGATAAATTAATTTTTAATTCTTTAGCGATCTCATCATCATTCATGCCAATCTTCGATAGAAAGCGAACATCATTTAACAAACGAAATTGATTTGCGAGCATGGAAATGATGCGCACTGGTTCTTCATTTTGTACTCTTAAGTCACGAAATGTTCTAATTGCCTTCGCTTTATTATTATTTAATAAAGAATAGAAAAGATCACCAGTCTTTTCCTCTAATGGATTAGTGACTAAAATTTCGACATCTTTCAAAGTGATGTTTTTTGTATATAACGCTAATTTTTGAGCTTCGTTTTGGAAAAGAGTTAAATCGCCGTGCACTCTTCTTTTTAATTCCGCTCTTGCGGAAGCATCGATATTTGCTCCGAGCGATTTTAAAAAATAAGTTTTAATGTAAACATCCCATTCATCATCGTTAATATTGAGCAATTCAAATATTTTTCCATATTCTTCGATATATTTATATAAAGCATTAGCTTTATCGACATCTTCCGCCTCCAAGATGAAACAAATGTCATTATCATAAGCATTCTTAATAGCGTTAAGAAGATTATCTAAAAATTTATTTTTATTACCTTTGCTAAAAAATGTCGCATTAGAGACGACGATAAATCTTTTCGAAGCCATAAGAGAAGGCGTTTCGATGGCGTCGATTATTTCAGCATTAAGTTCTTCACTATAATCGAACTTAATAAAATTTAAATCGTCTAATTCGCCAAGAGATTCTTTCGCTAAACGATTCATCTTCACTTTATTACGTGCACTTTGTGGTCCAAAAATTAAATAAATCATCTTTTTTATTATAGTCAATTTGACTAAATAAAGCGATATGTAATTGTTCCTTCTAAATAAGTCGCACGATATGGAATATCAAGTCTTTCTAATCTTGAAAGAGTGTCGATAGATGGATGACCATAGCGATTATTTTTGCCAGCTGAAATAATTACTTCGCTAGGATTGCTAGCTTTTAAAAATTCGAAAGATGAAGAAGTTTTTGATCCATGATGGCCTAACTTCAATATATCAGTATCTAAGGAAATGCCGCTATTGATAAGTTTAGTTTCCACTTCGCTAGAAGCATCTCCCATCAATAAAAACTTTGTTTCTTCAACAGTGAATTTAATGACGAAACTTGCATCATTTTCCCCTCGATCTAAATTAGAGTAATTTAAGTTTTCTAACACTAAACCGTTTAAATTTAATGGGAAATTAACTTGATTTTCAATAATTTGTCCTACGGGGAAATTTTCAATTAAAGATTCTTTTGCCCCGTTATGATCATAATCTTCATGCGTGATGATAAGATAATCTAGTTGATAAATTCTTTGTTTTTTTAAATAAGGTATTAAAGCTTCAGCTGCTACATCGACATTAAATATCCCTCCTGTATCAATTAGACATGACTTTCCTCTATGCATGATCAATGTTGAATCACCCTGCCCCACATTAATAAAATGTACGCTCGAAGTAAAATAATTATTAATAGGCACAAGATGAATGACGTTAAGACTTATAATTCCAAGGTATGCCCACTTGAAAAGTTTATGGTACTTAATTTCTGCGCTATAAACTAAAACGACGAAACATAAAAGATAGATAATTAATTCAATATCGATAAATCCTGGTACGTGAACGCTTAACGGTAAAGAAGCAAAATAAGTTGATAGACCGATGACAAAAGATGATAAATAATTGATAAAAAACGGAAGAAGAGGATAAATTAAATAAGAAAGAAAACCACTTACGAAAATAAGACCATTGATGGGAGTGAACACTAATTGAAATAAAGCGAATAAAATATTAAATTCCCCATTTTGTGACATGCTGAAAGGTAAGAAGATAAACGCTAAGGTAAAAGTGAACAACAATTTGCGTTTAATTCCACTTGTTTCACGGATTTTTAAATTCAAGAAATTGATTAAAAATGAAGCGATGAAACCAAACTGAAAACTTAATTGAGAGGCAAGATGATAATCGATTAAAAGAAACGTAATAGCGCTTAAAGAAAGCACTTCAGTCTTGCTAAATTTATCTTTTAATCTGTAATGATTAAAATGTTCAAAACTTTTGATGAACAAAATGCGGATGACGCTGAAAGAGGGAAAAGTAAAAATAGCAAACATTCCTGATATAATTAAACTAATTACATTCGCCCTTCTTTCTTTAAAAAACATCGTAAGAATGTAATTTAAAAAAGAAATAGCAAGATAAACATAAATTCCGCTGATGGAAAATAGATGAATTATTGATAAGGAAGTAAAATTTAAAGTCGAAATATGTTCGTAATCACGCTTAGAAAACAATAGAGCGTTAAGTATAATTTGTCCGTCTTCATCAAAATGCGCTAAAAAATCTTTCATCTTAACTTTCGGATGAAGAATATTAGGAATGATGATGACTTTTTCATCTACGACAAATTCGTTATAGACACCTTTTTGATTTAAATAATTTTCAAAATCAAATTGCGATTCGATACTATTAAAACTTAATTCTTTAATCTCACCGCTTAGTTTTAGAAAAGATAGAGCATCGACCTCATTATTCTCTTCATATATGTAATAGCAATGTATTCCACTTTTTAATAAATAATAATTAGTCTCAGATTCTAAGACGACACCATAAATAGTTCTATGCTCATCTTCTTCTACTTTTAAAGGAATAAAAGAAATACCTAACCCGATAGAAAAAATGGATAGAAATATTAAACTACGTTTAATTTTAAACTTCTTTATTAATAAAATTAATAAAACAATCGAGATTATTATTTTAAAAGTAAGGCTCATCTCCGTGAAGATGAGCCCGTACATTAAGCTTATGAAAAGCCAGAAAATCATGCGTGTAAAATGACGTAATTTCTTATTTTATTATAAGTCGCATTCCCGATGCCGTAGACGTCTAACAATTCTTCTAAGGTATCGATACGATTACCGCTCGCGCGATATGAGACGATGCTCGACGCGACGCTAGAAGAAATACCTTCGCAAGTTTGAAGTTGTGTGGCGCTATCCGCATTGACGTTAACTTTTTCAATGGGTTCAGTCGCACAAATATCATTGACGTCGTATTTTGGTGCGATGTAATAAGTCATTCCTTCGCTAATCTCTGCATCGAGAAAATAAGCTAATGGATCAGCATTATCGCTTACTCCACCTGCTTTATCGATTAGATCGCCCATAGTAGCCCCTAAATCTAAAGCGTAGGTACCAGGTCTAGAAACTTCTCCTTCGATAGTAATCGTAAGATATTCCCCATTTTGTAAATAGTTAGGATCGCTTCCTGTCCCACCAGACATGAAAAGGAATGCTCCAATGACACCGATGACACCGACGACGACGATGGCAATAATTTTTAACATTTTTTCACCTCCTACGAATTACTACACGAAAAAAGGACCCAAAGGTCCTCTCTTTTCATCATTTTTTTAATTTTGTAAGACTTAATTAGTCCACTTCTAAAATTTTATATTTGGTCGATTTATCACGGATGACGATAGTCACACTATCGCCTTTCTTGTGTCCGATAAGTTTTGAGCCAAGTGGCGAAACATCGCTAATCTTATTGTTTAATGGATCAGCTTCGATCGTGCCTACGATGCGATAAGTCACTCTTTTACCATCTTGGTTTTCTAAGACGACACTATCGCCGATACCGACGCGATTATCTTTCGTATTCGTATCGATGACGACAGCGTTAGCCAAAATATCTTCGATTTGTTTAATACGTCCTTCTACTTCCGCTTGTCTATTGCGTGCAGCGTCATAATCCGCATTCTCAGATAAATCACCTTGTGCGCGTGCCGCAGCAATTTGTTCGATGACTTCTGGACGAACATAATCGATTAATTCACGTAATTCTTTTTCTAAATCTTCGATGCCAGATTTAGTTAATTTGTATTCTGCCATATTTTTCATTCCCTTCTGTTCGTGAGATATTATTTTACTAAAATATTTATAAAAGTAAAGATATTTTAACTAATAGTTAATGGGCGTCTTCGACTTCAATTTTCTCATCTTTTAAAAAGTCAGATAAAATCTCGCTACATTCTTTAAATTCTTCTTCATCGATTACGGCTTCTAAACTATGATTTGTTTCATCGTAAGAAAAGATATAAACGTCTTCTGGAGTGCTTTCTAAATAAGCGAAAAGATAATTTTTCTTCCTTTCATCATGCGTATAAGTAAATAAAATTTTATAGATCGTTTCTTTTCCTTGATCATCTTCGATCATAATTTCATCATCTTTTAAATTCATCTTCATTTCTTCCTTTCTAGATAAGAATCTAAGATTTTCGTCGCTGCGACCATATCGATGACGCCTTTCATATCTTTAACTTTGTAATTGGAAGCATGTAATTCTTTACTTGCTAAGAGAGTAGTCATTCTTTCATCCACTTTATGAATTTTTAAAGGGAATGGACATTCTTCTATTAATTTTTCGATGAATAAGTCGACGCTTCTTGTTCCTTCAGAAGGTGTCCCTTTCATATTTAAAGGATAACCGATAGCGATTTCATCGACGTTTTCTTTCGTTAAAATCTCGATGAGTAAACTACGTGCTTTCTTATAATTTTCATATTCAAATCGTAGATTCGCATAAGGACGAGCAAAACTTACTTCATCGCTAGCAATAGCGACACCTAATGTTTTTTTTCCTAGATCTAAACCGATAATTTTCATAATTATTTAAGTTCTTTTTTCAATGATTCGAACGCAAGTTCGATCTGGTCGACATTTTTAAACGAGCCTTGAGCGAGTTTAGCTCTTCCGCCACCAGAACCTGGTAAATATTTTCTTAAAACATCGATGATGTTTTTTGCCTCGATGCCGTCTTTGATAACTTCTTCTCCTAAACCGACGATGAATGGATAAGAATTTTCTTCTTTTCCTATCAAGACGATAAGATGATTATCTACACCATTTTTAAGTTCATCGTAAAGTGGTAGAAGACCGTTTCTTGTCACTTTTGGTAAATACCTTAATAGCAATTTATAAGAAAGATAAGTTCCCATCTCTTGCTTTAAGACATCCGCCATCACCTTAGCGATTTCATTTTCTAAGTATAAAGTATGTTTCTTTAAATTATCTAAAGAAGATAATGTAGCGTTCAAACGATCGTTAACTTCAAACTTAGATTTAGCATTCAAAGAAGTTTTAGCTCTATCGATGACGTTTTCTTCTTCATCGATGTAATTTAATGCCCCTAAAGAAGTGACAGCTTCAATTCTTCTTATTCCGCTAGCGATACTTTCTTCGCTCACAATTTTAAAGATGCCGATATCTTCCGAATTTTTAACGTGTGTTCCACCGCAGAATTCTTTAGATACGTCACCAAAGGTGACAACTCGAACAATATCACCATATTTTTCATCGAAGAACGCTCTTGCGCCAATCTTTTTAGCTTCTTCAATTGGAAGCACTAAAGTTTTTTCTTCAATACCTTCACTAATCCAATCGTTCACACGATTTTCAATTTCTTTTAAATCGCTCGCTGATATCTTGCTAGGATGAGAGAAATCAAATCTTAAATAATCTTTAGAAACGTAAGAACCTTCTTGTTTAATATGATCACCTAAAACATCGATTAACGCCCTTTGAAGTAGATGCGTTGCAGAATGGTTTCTCATCGTTAAGATTCTTTGCTTGCGATCGATTTTTAAATCGAATTGATCACCAACTTTAACTAAACCATATTGGATGTGAACGTGATGTAAGTTTTGCCCATTTGGGGCATGATAAACGTAACTTACTTTAGCGCTTGAATTATTATTAGCGATTTCACCAACGTCGGAAACTTGACCGCCACTTTCGGCGTAAAAACAAGTTTTATCAAAGATGATGTCTCCTTCATCATCTAGAGATGATACTTGTTCACCATCTTTAAATAAAGCGATGACAGTGCCTTTTAAGTTAAAAGTTTCGTAATCGAAAGTTGAAGGTGTGACAAATTTCATCAAATCGCCAGATTGTTTCGACATACTTTCGACAACTTTTCTTGCACTTCTCGCTCTTTCTTTTTGCTTTTCCATCTCAATTTTAAAACCTTCTTCATCGATGGAAACACCCATGTAGTCACAAAGTTCACGTGTAAGTTCGAGTGGAAAACCAAATGTATCGTAAAGTTTAAAAGCATCTTGTCCGCTTAACTTTTCATCGTTTTGGACCATCTTCTTCAACATGTGTTCGCCATTCGCTAAAGTTTTAAGGAATTTTTCTTCTTCCGCTTTCATCATCTTTTGAACGACTTCCATCTTAGAATCTAAATATGGATAAAAATCGTGCATATTTAAGACGACCGCTGGCACGAGCAAATGTAAGAAAGGTTTATCGATGCCAATATGTCTAGCGTAAACCATAGCTCTTCTAAGCAATCTTCTTAAAACGTAGCCTCTTCCTTCATTAGAAAAAGATTCTCCATCGCTAAGAGCGAAAGTACATGCTCTAATGTGATCTGCGATGACGCGATATGGCATCGGATTTTCCTTGTAAGGAATTTTGGCGATCTTTTCCGTCGCACGAATCATCGGCATGAACAAATCCGTATCAAAATTTGTTTCCACCTCTTGCATGACGCAAGCAATTCTTTCTAAACCCGCTCCTGTATCGATATTTTTAGCAGGCAATTCTTTATAATCTTTTCTATCGACCCCATTAACGGCATTAAATTGCGAAAAGACGATGCCCCATATTTCGATGTAACGATCATTTTCTAAATCTTTACGAAGTAATTCATCCCCGCGGTGCATCTTATCATATTTTTCTCCACGATCATAAAACACTTCGGTATTTGGCCCGCATGGTCCTTCTCCAATTTGCCAATAATTTGATTCTAATGGGATGAGATGCGATTCTTCCACTCCTTGTTTTATCCAAAGTGCTTTCGTTTCTAAATCGCTCGGATGGTAAGTAAAATAAAGTTTATCTTTTTCGAATGCGAACCATCTTTCGCTCGTCAATATTTCAAAAGCCCAAGGAATAATTTCGTTTCTAAAATAATCGCCGATAGAAAAACAACCTAACATTTCAAAGAAAGTTTGGTGTCTCGCCGTTAAACCCACTTCTTCCATATCATTAGTCCTCAAACATTTTTGTACGTTAACAATACGTCTAGAATGTGGGATTAAAGAACCATCAAAATATCTTTTTAAGCCAGCGACACCAGAATTGATCCAAAGCAAAGTTGGATCATTCTTAGGGATAAGGCTCACTCCTTCTTCAAAATGATGACCTTTCGATTCGAAAAATTCAATCCACATTTGTCTAATTTGATGACCAGTTAATTTCTTCATAATTTTTACCTCTTAAACACAAAAAAATCGTTCCAAGGAACGATAAGTCATATCGCGGTACCATCCTCGTTCACTTATTAATCAAGATTAATAAATGCACCTCAATTTAGCCTTAACGCGGTCTTTACGTCGATTATTATCGCTCTCTGGGAGTGGCATTTTCTTCATTCACTTCTAGGCCCTTTACACCGCTAGGCCCTCGCTAGAAGAAGCAAGATAAAGATGAGTTCCCTTCATCGAGTTAACTTGATTATAGCAAACTAAATTTTTAATTTAAAGATTATTTATGTTCTCTTTTACGTTTTTGAATAATAGAAACAATTAAACCGACACTAGTAAGTAAAACGATGACCGTAACGAAAGAAATGATAAGAGCGGAAGCTTCAAATAAAGCAAAATCAACATCAGGTGAATTATTAGCAATCGTTCTATTCATAAAATTAAGATAACCGCCATCTTTAGGATCTTCGCCATATTTTTTTAGGATATAATCGTATCTTTCAATCGCAGCAAGAATATCAGAATCACTAGTGACACCAGTTTTAAAGATTTCTTTAGCTTTATTACTAAGCGAAGCAAAATCATTCGCTAAATCGTTCCATAAACTAGAATATGGTGCAGTTAATCCACCATTGCAAAGCGGAGTATTTAAGAATTTATTTGCAAAAGCTTTAGCTTCACTTTCTGGTTCCACTAGTTCATAAAGAGCAATGTCACCAGAATTACCGCTAGTAGATGTATAATATCTAAAATAATTTGTAGATGTATTGAATTCTAAATTGCAACCACTATCACTATAAACATAAGTTGTAGAATAAGTTGTAGAATCGATTATTTCAATAGTGTTAGTTAAACTGGATGTAGAAATATCAATACCATTACTATTTTCAGTTCTACCAATATATAAATTCGAAGTTGATTTAAAATAATATTTATTAGAGCCGGCACTTGTAACTTCAAAAGCCGCTTTAGCGACATCTTCTGTGTAAGCAATTTGACTATTGTTGATGGTAACTGTAGTTGTAGGACCTTGGTTAGCGCCAGCTTCAAGATTTGAGCCATCTAACGCTAAACTACCGCTTTCATAAACAATCAAGTAAGTACCAGTCCAACCAGTTTTATTTTCAGTTACTTTAACAAACGTTGAGCCTACAACTGGAACATCTGGATCTGGGTCTATTTCCCCACCACCTTGTTCATTTACAGTAACATTAAAGGAAGTTACTAAGCCTTGATAGGAAGCGGTAACACTAATTGTGCCAGCATTATTTAAAATTGTCCCTTCAGAAGGATTAAAACTACATGCGTTTGTAATATCTTCTAAATTATTGCCATTTTCATCATATGTATGAACCACTAAACCGGTTAATTCTAAAGTATCACCGACAATATAGATGGTTTTATTAGGGTTAGAAGTAACTCTAATACCAGCAATTGTAGGTTCTTCGGTGGATGAACTGCCAGAAACAATCGTGATAGATTTGACATAAACCGAATTAGTAGTACATGTAACTTCTAAACTTAGTTTACCAGAAGACACTGATGAAAGAGGAATGGTGTATTCGGTCGGATTAGCACTAACAGAAGATGTATTAACAGTCATTGAGCCAACTTCATTTCCATCAACTTTAATTACAACTTTACCAGCACCTGAACTTTTATTTCGAGATAAAGTAAGACGTACTTCACTTAAATTTGTGACATCAGTGGTTAAAGATGCGGTAGCAGGCTCGTCTTTAAAACTATCAGTGATTTGCACACCTTTATCGTTATCGAACATAGCTTTTTTATCGCTTGACCATCCACTTGGTGTAGAATTCCAACTCGCATCATTGAATATATAAGTAGCTTCAGTATGTGTCGCTTTTTCAACAGTAATTGGCTTATAAGTAGCAGAAACATTTCCGTAATAACAAATGACACTTGTCGTGCCTTCTGATAATGTTTCTTGACCAGTTGTTCCATCATACCATAAGCAATCATTAACACTTACATTTGCACTAGTTCCGTCACTATAATCAGCGGTCACAGTTAATCCTAATGGATTAAACTTTTCACCTGCAAAATAAGTTGTCTTATTAGGTGTACCGCTTATTGAAATGCTTTCAACTTCTTTAACAGTGAAAGTGACACTATCTTTAATGCTTGTATTTAATGTTGAGGTAGCGGTGATAGTAGCGTTTCCGCCTTTAAGAGCAGTAATAGTGCCATTAGAAGAAACACTAATGACACTAGTGTTAGAACTGGACCATGTAACGCTCTTATTTGCGTTAGAAGGAGTAACATTAACGCTTAACGCTCTTTCTTCACCGACGCTTAAAGTTGTATTAGAAGTAACGATATCAATGCTTGTAGGTTCAACACTTGATTGACCACCATTTTCATATTTAGCCATGCATTCGTTATATAACGAATCACTAATTTTATCTTTAAAAACTCTACATCCCCATTTAGGATGATCGACGTAAGGATTGCGATTCTTTTGTCTAGAGGTTTCGGAATAATCATTACGATTACCTTCTAATTCATCTGGAACATCTAAAATATGCCATTCGATCATTTCTTCATAAGATGAAAATGTATTAGTAATTTCAGGTAAAGTTGAATACTCATTTTTATACGCAGTCCATACGTACATGATAATTCTTGCGGCGTCGCCTTTAGAAAAATCCATCGGTTCAAAGTAATTACCGCCTACTTTACCATATTCCATGTTATTATAAGTTTTAACACTACCGGAACTTACAGTCCCGTATTTATAGTTACTACGAGTACTATTAGTCGAAGCATAAGTTGGTCTAATATGTAAAATATCAGCCCCTGCTTTGATTGTTCCCCAGTTATCATTTGATAAATTTTGTGGCCAGCAATGTTCTCTATTCCAATTAGTACCTTGACTAGAATCTACTTTAGGTATCGAATTATGTGTGTAAAACAAAACCATGTTATTAAGATTAGTAGGGTCTTCATCGACATTTTTTAAAACATAGCCTAATTCATTTGAATTATCACCGCCATAAGTATAAAAACCAGAGGGATAAATGAGTTTAGTCAAACTAGTTCTTAAACTACCATTTAAACCGTCAGTTAACGAATCAGCGTTAAGTGAATCGTAATAATTTCCACTATAAGTATAAGGTTCAAAATCCTCTACTGCAGCATGAACGTCGACATCGTGATGCTTAGAAGTTTCAATAATTGAAGAAGCAAAAACGCCAACGCTAAGCGCCATAGAAAAAGTTAAAGTGGCTAAAATAGCTTTAAATTTGTTTTGCATAAGATTCACCTAATCTTTCTTAATTTTGGCGTGTAGTTATATTTTAAAACCATACAACTAATCTTATCAAGAAAGAATATTGCCTTGATACCGTTTGTTATTTGTAGGTAACAATTAAAAATAGAAAGTCTTACAATGTTAATTGCAAAACACAAAGGAGACTTTCTATATGAATATTCTAACAC
>CASDXP010000018.1 GCA_949285455.1 uncultured bacterium
ACCGGTTTCATCAGCAATTAACATACCGCCAGTAGCTTTGGCAATGATGACGCCTTCGACGACGACATTAGCGCCAGCGCCTTCAGCGATAGCTTCAGCGATTGTAACGACTTCGCCTACTGGTGGAGTTGGTGTATTATCTTCCACCGTGATGGAAATGGAACCAGAAATATCAGCCGTCACGCCAGCGCGGATTTGCACTACGCCATCAGCGACACCAGTCACTAAACCAGTTTCGCTAACAGTGGCGATGCTTGGATTTCCTGAGGACCAAGTCACAGTTTGGTCGGCTCCACTCGGTAAAACTTCCGCTTTCAATTGTAAAGTTTCGCCCACTTCAATCGTCGTTTCTCCACTCACGGATGAAACAGTGACGCTTTCAGGCAAACCAGGAGCGCAAGCACCGAGAAGAAGCCCTAAAATTGGTAATAGAACTAATCTTCTTTTCATAAATGTAAGATTTTTTTTCCTCCTTTCTATTACTGCAATCATTTTAAAATAAAACGTAAATAAAAACTATCATAATAGAACTCACACGAATTAATACGATATAAAGATTAACAAAATTAGTAGTTTTATAGTTAATATTTAGTGATATTAAAACGTCCTTAAATAATTTCTTTTACCGTTTCTACTTGGAAATCGATCGACCTGATGTTTTTAAATGTCGATGCTCTTAATTGCCCATATAAATCATAAGACTTATGAAGATTAGATATCTTATTCATATAGTTAAAGATGACGATTTTTCTTCTAGGAGCGAAAGTATGAATAATGTGTTTTTGATCTTTCGATTTATCTAAGTATTGAATCTTGACATCTTCTAAAAGGAATGTCGGTTTTTTAAAAGCGACACCAAAAGGCGCAAACATTGTTACGACTGCATAAATATTTTCATCGATATCGTTTTTACTAATTTTTATCGCTTCGATATCTAATGGCTTAAAGGGATATTCTTCGTCAAATTTTTTTATTCTTTCTTCGAATAATTTAAGATTTTCTTTTCTTAAAGAAAAGCCCCCTGCTAATTCATGTCCCCCATAAGCTGATAATAAATCTTCGCTTTCTCTTAAGGCTTTGATGACGCTAAAACCAGATTTCGCGCGTATAGAACCTTTGATCATTCCTTCTTCGCTTGCGTCCCCCATCAAGATGACAGGATGAGTTAAATTCGTTAGTATCCTATTTGCGAGTAAACCAAGTAAACCTTCTTTTAAATCTGAGCGATAGACGCACACTAATTTATCTTCCTTAGGAAGAAGTTCACTTGCAATATTAGAAGTAAGATTTTTTCTTTCTTCGTTCATATTATAAATAAGTTGATATATGTCGTGTACCTTACGCTCATCCGCGCACGTAAGGAAAATGACGACTTCATTAGTCTCATCTTGATTAGCAAGTCTTCCTACCGCATTAATTTTTGGAGCGATTAAAGAAGAAATAACTTCTTCATCCACTTCTTTCCCTTCGCTTAATAAAAGGAGAGGATAAAAGTTTTTGTCCTTAAATAAATGTTCATTTAAAATCCTTAATAAATGTTTAATGATATGATGATTATCATCTAATATAGGCATCATATCGGTGATGAGTGATATCGCCCCTAAAGAAAATAGATAAGGATCAAAATGGTCATTTAATAAAGCATAGGATAATAAGTAAGCGGTATATCCTCCAGATATAGGCGTATTACTAAAACCTAATTTATAATGAATTGTCGCATAAGCTTCCTTAGGCAATGTTATAAAATCATGGTGATCAGTGATGATGACGTCGATTCCTAATTCTTTTGCTTTTTTTACCGCTTCAAATTGACTCACCCCATTATCGACCGTGACGATTAAAGAAATACCTTTCTTATAGGCATTTTCTACTTGCGTTTCATTTAGGCCATAACCATCTTTAAACCTAGAAGGAATATAAAAAGAAATGTTCTTATCTTTCTTTAATAAAGAAAAAGTTCTCACTAAGATCGAAGTTGCCAAGATCCCATCCGCATCGTAATCTCCATAGATTAAAATCTTTTCATCTGTGGTAAGCGCTTTTTTAATACGTTTTAAACTTCGATCAATTTCACTAAATTTATGATAATTGCTCAATTCGTCTATACTTTTATAACTAGAAAATTCTAAAAAATCAGTAGTTGATAAATGATAGTAATCAAGAAGGTGATGAAACATTTCTAAAGGATGCATATTACATATTTTCTCCTTCATAAGAAAAAAGGGCACAAGCCCTTTTTAACATTTTATAATTAATCGTTAATGCCAATGAAGATAGCTTCTTCTGGTTCCGCGCTAGATTTATTGACGTTTTTGGCTTTGGCTTTACGATGTTTGCGTTTAATTTCAGGAAGTTTAATTTTCCTAAGTAAATTTGATAGTCTATAGCCATACATACCAAGGCAGGTAATCATTAAGAACGTAGCGATAATTAAGCCGATGAGAGCGCTTAAGAAAATCGATAACATCGAAGCTGGACCAGCCGTGATGAAAGCGACGAGCGATAGGCCAGCGATGAAAGTGAAGATGAAGATCGGCGTCGCACTTTGATCACTAGCGGATATAACGATCGCTAATCTTTCTTCAGCATTCGGATTTTTCACTTTAAGTTCTTTCATCATCTCTTTTTCTTTCGCCATGTACATAATAGCGATGATGATGCTGAAGATAGTGACGATAGGCAAGGCTAAAGAGACGATAGGTAAAGTTGGGCTAACGCATAAGGAATAGATACCTAAAGTCGTCGCACCAGCAAGGAAAGTTAAACCGACCATCACTAAATTCTTCGAGATACGATATCTAAAGAAGAGGTAGATGGCTGAAACCGCTAAAGCGGAGACGCTAGCGATTACTACTGGAACAAAAGATGGTGGGTTAACTAAGACTTGTACCGTCTTTAAAGATGAAGTGACATTATCGTCGATATTTGTGAAGACGCTCAATAATAAATCATCTAATGGAGCGTTCATCGCTGCTCCACTTGCCGGAGTATAAGTCGCTTCTTCTAAACCAGTATAATTCGCACTTAAAGTGACGACGAAATAATGGTAAGTGACGCTCACATCTTCTTCGTTGATGTAATCTCTTTCAAAATTTTCAACATTTTCATACATCAAAGGTTCACCGTCCACCGTAATCAAATCTAAGACGTTCGTCACGTCGCTATTTTGTTCGATGACAGATTCATTAAGAGTCGTCAAATAATAAACAGAATTAGAAGTATAATTATCGCCATAATTGTAGATGGAACCATTGATCGTACCAAAGCAGATCATCGCGATGATGGAAGCTAAGGCTAATGCACCGCTTACGGCAAGAGAAGGAAGACGACGTTTCTTGTTAGTTAATTCGCTTCCAGAGAAGGAACCAAAATAAGTTTGTTTTTCATCGTTAAGTAAGTTTGGCACTTGATTTTTTTCGATACCAAAATAGGCGTAACGTCCTTCTAAACAAGTTGCATTAGTGAGTAGATACATCATAGCTTTTAAGCCGACTAAATTCATGAGAACATTAATTAAGCCACCTAAAGCTAAAGCCGCACCGAAAGGTACAAAATAAGTGCCACCTAAGGCGTAGAAGAAAACACCTAAGATGACCATGATGACAGAGATATCGATAATTGGCATCGTCGATTTACGTGATGCTTCGCTATTAGCTTTACGTAATGTTCTTCCACGATAATTTTCTTCTTTGAAACGATGGAAGTAGATAATTTGAGATGCCACACTACATAAGGTGACGATAAATAAACCGATGATAGCGCTAAGCGCTATTTCGCTAGAGAAAGTAATTAATAAAGTTAAAGTTAAGAAAGTTGCTGCCGCACTCAAAACGACGCTAGCGATAGACATTAAGCGATAGAATAAGATGAGCGCTAAAGCGATGATGACAAGCATCACGAGCATCGCAATTAAAGTATGCGATAAAGTGACGCTAATACCTGGGAAACCTGCACTTAATATTGGTTCGATCGTCGGAGTAATGACGTCGACTCCGCGTGAGAAAATCATCGTTACATCATAATCGTATGATGAAGCGTTGACGATATTAACTAACCATCTAGCGGTTCTCGTCGCATCTGCGAGTTCGCTAGAGGAAGGCATACTATTTTCTTCGATAGTCAAAGTCGTCGAAGCGAGACGATCTTGATTTTCATCGTCTGGAAGATATAAATTCGTGCCATCGGAACCATAGGAGAAGTTCATGATAACTTTTTCGACGATATCTTGATTTAAAGTAGAATCGTTCAATGCTTCTTCATAAGCTTCGTAAGTATCCCCTTCTTCTTTATTGTTCCATAAGACTAAATCAGCAGGAGTATAATCTGGTTCACCTTCTTCAGGAGCGGTGATGCCTTCGGCAATTCGTTCAGCTTCACTTAAAACTGATTGCCATTCGGCTGATTCAGTGTTGATAGGAATGACGACGACTGGATAAACGTTATATAAGAAAGTAAGATATGCGTCTTCATCAGTGAGCAAATTTTCGCCGACCGCACAAGTCTCAGTCTTCGTGCAAATGGAGAAATTCGCACTGAAAGAAAGAAGACGAGAAATTTGTGAATAAGAGATGGAAGTTGGTTGAACAAAACTTACAGCGATCGTATCTTCACCTTGTACCTCGATACGGTAATCGCTCACGTTAGAAAGGTCTAATCTCTCTTGCATTATGTTCGCTACTTCTAAAGCTGCTCCATCTTCAATCGGAGCGCTTTCATCGTCGCGATCAGTTAATTGATAGACGTATTCATGTCCGTTTTGAAATTCGATGTTGGAATTCATACCTGTGACGACGGGAACAAAAGAAACTCCGACCGTAAGAGCGATAGTCACAGCCATGATGATGTAAGCTATTAATCGACGCATATATTTCTCCTAACTTTCTATTTTCTATTTTTATCCTTGATAAAACGTATCGTTAATAAAATAGACTAAATATAAATATATTTCAAGTTAAAATTATTAAAAAAGTGCTGTTTGGTAATCAATTTTTAAATGTTTATAAGCCATTTCTGTCGCAACTCGACCACGTGGAGTGCGATTGATCATACCAATTTGGATGAGATAAGGTTCGTAAACATCTTCGATATTCATCACTTCTTCCCCGATAGCGGAACATAAAGAATCGAGACCGACTGGACCACCTTTAAACCTTTCGATAATCGTTCTTAAATAACGTATATCGACGTCATCTAAACCTAATTTATCAACTTTTAAAGCATTTAATGCTTTTTCAGTTTCTAGCATATCGATTTTTTCTTTATTCGAGAAATTTGCGAAATCTCTCACTCTTCTAAATAACCTATTAGCGATTCTTGGCGTCCCTCTCGAACGTTTGGCAATTTCTTTCGCCGCTTTGATTTCGATAGGAGTTTTAAAAACTTTAGAAGTACGTAAGACAATTTGCTCTAATTCTTCTTCGCTATA
Source organism: uncultured bacterium (assembly GCA_949285455.1). GTDB lineage: Bacteria > Bacillota_I > Bacilli_A > RFN20 > CAG-826 > CALVUG01. Next base: position 5,426 of record CASDXP010000018.1, read on the forward strand.
AAAATTAAATTTTTCCATGATGCCAAATCTAGCTCTTAAAGGACTAGATAAAGAACCCGCACGTGTCGTCGCCCCTACCAAAGTAAAAGGTGGTAAAGGAATAGACATCGATTTCGCCCCACCGTCACGGTTGATAACTAAAGTTAAAGTAAAATCTTCCATCGCCCCATAAAGCAACTCTTCGACGACGCGCGGAAGACGATGAATTTCATCGATAAATAAAATATCACCAGGTTTAAGCGAGGCTAATATTGCGGCTAAATCGCCTGTTTTTTCGATAGCAGGACCATTGATCGTCTTAATATTTCCACCCATCTCATTCGCGATGACGTAGGCTAAAGTCGTCTTACCGAGCCCTGGTGGACCATAAAGTAAGACGTGATCTAAAGTTTCATCTCTTTGCTTTGCGGCCCCGATGAAAACTTCTAAATTTCTTTTCATCTCGCTTTGTCCGACGTAATCTTTAAGTTTTTGTGGCCTCAAAGATACTTCGACTGCTTCTTCATTCTTATTCTTTTTAACGTCTAATAAACGTTCCATCATTTATTCCCCAATTCTTTTAATGCTAGCAAGATAATTTCTTCATTGCTCGCTCCGATGACGTTAATCTTAGCGAGGACATCATCAATTTCTTTATTTTTATAACGTAAAGATTTAAGGTAAGCTCTCACTTCTTCATATTGTTCAGGATTACCTTTCGTTCCTTCGACAAGTTGGCCTTTCAAATCTAATATGATTTGAGCAGCAGCTTTTGCTCCGATACCTGGTAGTTTTTTTAAATAAGTAACGTTATTAGAAGAGATAGCTCTCACTAGTTCTTCTGGATTTGCGTCTTTAAGCGCACCTAAAGCTGTTCTTGGGCCGATCCCTTTCACGCTTATTAAAGAGACGAAAACTTCTCTTTCCGCTAGAGAAGAAAAGCCAGCGAGATATTGTTCATCTTCCCTTGTCACTTGGTAAGTGTAAAGCAATAAATTTTCCCCGACGTGAAATTTATTGACGTTAGGGACGAAAACTTGATAGCCGACATCTCTTACGTCGATGACGAGGAAATCTTTACCGACGTAACTAATTTCACCTTTCAAAGAATAAATCATAATTTTTCCTCACTTAAATTAAGCAAAATAAGATGATGATGAATAATCCAGCCCCTAGAGCAAGTAAACTTGCGATGATCGATGCATCAATCTTTTTATCTTTCATAATAATTTATTATACCTTCATTTCTTCTCTCTCGTAAGGCGGAGGAGTAGGAATATCTTCTCTTTTATGTTCGCTAATTTTATGCAATCTTTCGATAACTTTTAAATCTTTTTCATCGATTTTTTCACCTAGTAAGAATTTATCTACTGCTTCGTAAGTAACACCCATTTCCGTCTCATCACTTTGCCCCTTAAATAAGCCAGCGCTAGGAACTCTTTCCACTAAATCTTTAGGTAAACCATATAGATAAGCAGCTTCTTTTACTTCATTTTTCGTCAGATGGACGATGGGAAGTAAATCCGCGGCACCATCACCGTATTTAGTAAAATAACCAAGATATCTTTCGTCTTTATTATCCGTTCCTAAAACGAGTGAATGAGTTAAAGAAGCTAAAGCGTAAAGAGTGACCATACGTAGTCTTACTTTCGTATTAGATTTGCTCATTAAATCTAAAGATTTATTTAACTTCTTTTCCATCTCTTCTACAAGCGTTAAATAAGTATTAGTCAAATCGATTTTAAGGTAATTGAGATTGAGATGATGCACTAATTTCATCGCATCTTCTTCATCTTCTTTCAAAGATTCGCAAGGTAAGATGACACATAATAATTTATCTTTGCATACTTTATTTGCCATCGCTGCGACTAAAGAAGAATCAATTCCACCGCTGATACCTAAGATGTAACCAGACATATGCGTCTCTTCTAATTTATCTTTGAGAAATTTTTCAATAATTAATAAATATTCTTTTAATTCCATAAGTAAAATTCCTATTCAAAATATTCGAAGGCAAAATCATCTAAATAAACAGTATCGCCATCCTTGATACCTTTTTCTTTTAAAGCCTCTTCTACTCCTAAATCTCTTAGATATTTAGAAAGTCTTAAAATGCCTTCTTCCATCGAAAGATTCATCCTACGATAATGTTTAATTACTTCCTCACCATTAATTCTAAATGTATCTTCTTTTTCTCTTGTGATGTAGAAGATTGGTCCTTTTTCTTCTAGAGTATGTAAGACAAAGTCTTCTTCCTTCGCATTATCTAAAATAATCTTCGGTAACGTCTCCAATTTGCAATCGATAGCGTTAAGCAATTCTTTTAAACCATCATGCGTCAAAGAAGAAATAGCGAACACTTGATGTTTTTCATCGACTTCTTCTTTAAATTTCTTAATTATTTCAACGCTATTTTCCACTAAGTCAATTTTCGTGAGGACGATAATTCTTTCTCTCGATGATAAATCGACGACGTAATTAGCTAATTCCTTTTCGATGATGTGATAAGAATCTAAAGGATTTTCTTCACTTATATCGACAAGTTGCAGTATGAGTCTACATCTTTCCGCGTGTCTTAAAAAATCTAAGCCTAAACCTTTGCCGAGCGAAGCCCCTTCGATAAGACCTGGTAAGTCGCAGACGACGCAACTTCTACCGCTAGGAAAAGATAAAGCTCCTAAATTAGGAGTAATCGTCGTAAATGGATATGGAGCAATTTCAGCTTTCGCATTTGTGACCACGCTAATGAATGTTGATTTTCCTGCATTAGGTAAACCCACTAATCCAACATCAGCGATCAATTTTAGTTCTAGATGCAAGTCAAATTCTTCACCTGGTTCACCATTTTCAGCAATGCGTGGGACACGGTTCGTAGAAGTTTTAAACATCGCATTACCTCTTCCACCTTTACCACCTTTAGCAATTAATACTTTCTTTCCAACTTCATCTAAATCAGCGAGAAGATGATTATTTTTGGCATCGTAAATCATAGTTCCAACGGGAGCTTTGACGACGATATCAGGAGCGTTTCTTCCATACATATTTTTAATATCGCCATTTTCACCATCCAACGCTTTAATCTTTTTATTGTAACGGAAAGGTAGTAAGGTATTTTCTTCTGTCGTCGCTAAAAAGTAGATGGATCCTCCTTTACCCCCATTGCCGCCGGCTGGGCCGCCTTTTGGCACATATTTTTCACGGAGAAAAGCAATTTTTCCATCTCCACCTTTTCCAGCTTTAACTTTAATATTAACTCGATCGATGAACATATTAACTATTATACACATATTCTTATCTAATGATAAGATATTTAGTCTCAAAATTAAAATTAACTATGATAGTTAAAATAGAAAAAAAGGCCCTATGGCCTTTTAATTCTAAACTAAATACAAATTATCAATTAAGCAGCGACGATGACGGAAACTTTCGTACGAGATTTTCCGACTCTTTCGTAACGCACGACACCGCTCGCGGTAGCGAAGATTGTATCATCTCCACCTTTCATCGTGTTCGTCCCTGGATAAATTTTCGTACCTCTTTGACGATAGATGATTTGTCCGGCTTTAATAACTTGACCATCAGCCTTCTTCATTCCGAGTCTTTTCGAGACGGAATCACGGCCGTTCTTAGTCGAGCCGACACCTTTTTTCGAAGCAAAGAGTTGTAGATCTAGAATGAATAACATAATTATTAACTCCTCTCTTCCGTCGTTACTTTGACGTAATCTTCGTAACTGACGGCAATGGTTTTAAGTTGAGCAAGTAACGTTTCTATGACGATTTCGTCATGTTCGTTTACTCGACTTAGAGCTTTAAGCTCTGCTTTTCCATCACTCAAAGTGAATTGGAAGTTTTTCGTCTCTAATATAGCGTTGAACGCTCCGACGATACAAGCACTTACTCCAGCGCAGACGATGTCTTTTCCTTTCTTAGCGAAGAGGCTATGCCCTTCAGCGAGGAAATGGACAAATTTTCCGCTTTCGTAAGTGAAATAGATTTTAACCATCTTATTTAACTTCGATTGCTTCGACGGTAAGTAAGGTATAAGGTTGACGGTGACCAATCATCTTGCGCTCATTCGTCTTATTCTTATACTTGAACACTTTAATCTTTCTGTTCAATCCTTGCTTTTCAATCTTGCAAGTCACGCTCGCATTCTTGATGTAAGGCTTACCGACTTTGATGGTGTTATCTTTAAGTAAGCAAACTTTGTCTAAGACGACACTTTCGCCTACATTACCGGGAAGTTTTTCCACATAAATTTTAGCACCAACTTCCACTTGGATTTGCTTTCCACCGGTTTCGATAATGGCGTACATAAGATCCCTCCTTCTAATAAGATAATGACTCGCTATTGAGGTTAATCGCAGAGCGATTATTCTAGTTTACCTCTTCTAGGCGGTTGTAGCTTTGAAGGCGACAACATTTAAAATTATAGCAAAGTAAGATAAATAGTAAACTATTTTTTATTTAAAGTTCGCCTTTCCCGTTAATTTGATCTCTCCAATAATAAGGTAATATCTCATCTACTTTAATCGTTTTAAGCGGATCTAAGGAGACGAGAATTTCCGTATCTTTGGAAAGATTTTCGAGATGTTTTAAAAACTCGACGCAAGCGCCACAAGGCAAGATAATTTTTCCACTTTTATGGACGCAGACAAGTTTTAAAATTTTTGACGTTTCAAAAGTGAGCATCGTCGAAATAGCGTTTCTTTCTGCACACATCCCTAAAGCGCAACTCATGTCGATATTTTTGCCGATGTAGACGTGTCCACTTTCGCAATAAATAGCCGCTCCGACACTACCAATTTCCGCATCTTTAGAAATCGATTGTTCAGCGGAGACTAAAAAGGCTCTTTCATAAAGTTCACTAAATTCCATATTTTCCTCCAACGTTGGGAAGTTAATTTTAACAAATTATCATTCAATTAGTAAAGCAAATTTATACTTTTAAATGAGCGAGACTGTTCTATAATAAAAAATATGAAAAAAATCTACGTTATCACTGGCATTTATGGTCATTTAGGTCGAGCCTTAACGATTGCTTTAAGCAAGGAAAAAGATGTAATTATTAGAGGCCTAGCCTTACCCTTTGAAAAAGTGCCTGACGAATTAAAAGATATCGATCATGAACTTATTCGTGGCGATGTAAGAGATAAAGAATCACTTCGACCTCTTTTTAAGAAAGAAAGCGGACAAGAATTATATTTTATTCACACGGCTGGGCTTATATCTATCTTCAAAAAGATGACTGACACTTTTTATGATGTAAATTATAACGGGGCGAAAAATACGTTAGATTTAGCCTTAGATTATCAAGTCAAACGTTACATTTATATCTCGAGCGTGGACGCTTTTAAGGTGAAGAAAAAAGATGTCGTTAAAGAAGTATCATATTACGAAGAAAATCTAAAGGGAGCCTACGCCCAAATCAAAGCAAAAGTCGGTAATTTAATTATTAATAATTATTCAGATAAATTAGACACTTGTATCATCCATCCAAGCGCCATTATAGGGCCTTATGATAAAGGTCATAATTTAGTTATTAAACTTACCGCAAATTATTTGAAAAATGGTCACGTTAACGGGGCGACAGGTGGTTTTGATTTCGTCGATGTTAGAGACGTCGCTAAAGCCATCATAAGTGCTTGTCAAAAAGAAAAAGTGGCTAGAAGTTACATCATTTCTAACCACTTCTACACGATCAAAGAGCTATTGCTCTTAGTGAGGAAAGTCGCATCCATTAAAAGAAAACCCCTCATCTTTCCTTTGTGGTTAGCCAAAATCTTTGCTCCCCTCATCGAATTTTTTGCTTGGCATCTACATAAATCGCCTCTATTTACCCCCCATGCACTAAGGACTATCTCGCTCCGTACAACTTATCTTCACGATTTAGCGAAATACGATTTAGATTATGTTCCTCGCCCAATCGAAGAGACGATTAAGTCCATGGTCGATTATTTGTTAGATGTGAATAGATGATGATTTTCTCTAAATGAATAATATCCCCTTTGTGTCACGATGATATGATCGTAAAGTTCGATAGGAAAAGAAGATAACTTGTGGGCAAGGTTAAGCGTTACCATAATATCGCCTTCACTAGGATAAGCTTCCCCACCTGGATGATTGTGCACTAAGACTAAATATTTCGCCCCGGACAAGTAGATGCGTTTTTTAATATCGTTTGAATGGACGATAATTTGTTTGCTTGTTCCACGATATACTTCGTCGATGCGCACTAAGGTCTTACGTTTATTGAATGATAACAATAATAAATTTTCTTGTTCTTCTAATCCTAAGGAACTTTTTAAAAAATCATAAATTTCTAGCGCTTCAAGATGAACGTGATTTTCGACCTTCTCTTTTTCCATCCTCGACATCAAGGTGAAAGTCGCTAGTAATTTGAGAGCGCTCGCCTTCGATAATCCTTTAAAAGTTAATAATTCTTCGTACTTCGCTTCGCTTAAAGCGTGTAGATAGACGAATTTTTTAAGCATTTCTAAAGAGATATCGAGGCATGAGTGACCTTTTGTCCCGCTTTGGATAATAAGCGCTAAAAGTTCGCTATTATCGAGGCTATCTATGCCTTTTAATAAAGCTTTTTCGCGCGGTCGAAGGTCTTTTGGAATTGCGTCAATTTTCATTCCCTAATTCCATTCGAATTTAAAGCCACCAGGAATGGTCGTCTTGCCTTCTTTCGACATGAAAAGTTTAAAAGCGATGACGGCGATGATACCAATAGTTAAAATAGCCATGACGCTCGTAAGAGTGATGCCAGATCCAACTTCAGTCATCTTCATCTCTTCATCTTTCATTTTCAATGCTTGCATTTTTTCACCCCCTCACGATATTAATACGTCGTAAGGAAGGAAAGAAGCATAATTACTTACGGAGTTTTGAGACTAATTGTTCTTTAATCGACGTGTTCGCCGCTAATTTTTCTTTTTCTTTTTCGATAAGTTGTTTTGGTGCTTTAGCTAAGAAAGAAGGATTTTCTAACATCTTCTTCGAACGTAAAATTTCTTTTTCGATCGTCTCTAATTGCTTACTTATCTGAGCGTTTAGTGCTTCATCATCTTGTTTGATAATCAAATTAATTTTTGCTTCATTAAAGATGAAATTTTTTCCATTTTTATCTAATTCTTCAGCTTTTACAACACTAACTTCGCCAAGATGTAACAAATCTTTTAAAATCATCAAAGCGTAGTTAGAAAGAGGAATTTTTGCTTCTATTTCTAAGTTTAAAGCATCGTGAGGACGAAGTTTTTGTTCAGCCTTAAATGAACGAATAGCGAAGATTGATTGATACACTAAGTTCGCCTCTTTTAAACAATTATTATCTAAATTCAACTTAATTTCTTCTGGATAAGTTTCTAGGTTGATAGAGGCGAGATGATGAGGTAAAGATAAATATAAAGTTTCAGCGATAAATGGCGTATAAGGATAGATCATTTTAATAATATTTGTCACCATGAGTAACAATACTTTCGCTGTGTTAATTTTTATTTTTTCTTCGCTATTTCTTAGGATAGTTTTAGAAGCTTCTAAGTAAGAAGAACAAAAATCGTCGTAGACGAAATTATATAGATGGGTACTTGCCATGTTAAAATCGTAACGTTCCATCGCTTCTTCGACATTTTTTAATGTCTTATTAAATTTTTCAATAATTAAGCAATCGATGCTAGTGAGAAGAGTTTCATCGATATTTAAATCATCTAATTGCATACCTTCTAAGGAAGTTAAGACGTAACGCGTCGCATTCCAAATCTTATTGAGATAATTAGAGGAAGCGATAATCTTTTCTTCGCTATAACGAATATCTTGTCCAGGTGTCGAAATAGTCGTTAAGAAATATCTTAAAGCATCCACGCCATACTTATCGATGACCTCGATTGGATCGACCCCATTTCCTGCGGATTTAGACATCTTCTTACCATGTTCATCTCTTACTAAGCCATGAATCAAGACACGTTTAAAAGGAATCTTATCCGTCAAAGATAGACTTTGCATGATCATTCTCGATACCCAAAAGAAGATGATATCGTAGGCTGTCACTAAGACGTCCGTAGGAAAATATCTTTGATAGTCTTTGCTATTATCGAGCCAATTGAAAGTGGCGAATGGCCATAGAGCGCTAGAGAACCATGTATCTAAAACATCGTTATCTCTTTCGTAATTTTCTATATCTTTTGGTGGAGTCGTAGAAACGACAATCTCGTTAGTGATTTTATGATAATATGCAGGAATTTGATGCCCCCACCAAAGCTGACGCGAAATGCACCAGTCTTCTAAATTTTCCATCCAACGGATGAAAACTTGTTCAAAACGTTGAGGAATAAATTCGACATGTTCTTTTTTCTTACTCATCGCTAAGGCTTTTTCAGCAAGCGGTTTCATCTTGACAAACCATTGGCTAGAAAGCATCGGTTCCACGATTGCGTCACTACGTTCGCTATGCCCGACCGCATGGACGATTTTTTCAATTTTGACGAGCATTCCTTTACTTTTGATATGTTCGACAAGTTTATTTCGACATTCGTATCGATCTAAACCTTCATAACCTTTCGCAAGCGCATTCATCGTCGCATCTTTATTCATACATTCCGGCATCGGAAGATGATATTTTTGTCCGATTAAGAAATCGTTTGGATCATGTGCAGGCGTACATTTCATCACCCCTGTGCCAAATTCTTTATCGACGTATTCATCTGCGATGATAATTAAAGGTTCATCGTTCGCTGGATTGATAGCTTTCTTACCAATATATTTTTGATAACGTTCATCTTTAGGATTTACCACGATTGCGACGTCTGCGAACATCGTTTCAGGCCTCGTCGTAGCAATTATTAATTTATCTTCACTTCCGAGGATAGGATAAGCAAAATAGAAGAAATCCCCTTCTTCATCCTTATGGATGACTTCGATATTTGATAAAGCTGTCATCTGCACTGGATCCCAGTTGATGATACGTTTATCCTTATAAATTAAACCTTCGTTATAATATCTCACAAATACTTCATTAACGGCTTTTGATAAACCTTCGTCTAAAGTAAATCTTTCGTGCGTATAATCTAACGCTAAACCCATCATCTTCCATTGTTCATGAATTGTCTTAGTGAAAGTATCTTTATGTTCCCAAGCGTATTTTAAAAATTGCTCACGACTAAGTTTTCTTGTATCGATGCCTTGCTTACGAAGTTCCGCCATGACGCGTGCCTGCGTGGCAATGCCGGCATGATCCATGCCAGGAAGCCAAAGAACATCGAATCCTTTCATCCTTTTATAACGAGCGATGATATCTTGTAAAGTGGTATTCCAAGCATGACCTAAGTGTAACTTACCAGTAATATTGGGAGGTGGAATCACTAAAGAAAAAGGAGTTTTAGTTAAATCATGTAAGGAAAAATAACCTTCTTCTAACCACTTGTCATAACGACCTTCTTCCACTTGCTTATGATCGTAACGTTTATCGAGCATAATCTTAGCCTCCTAAAAAAATAAAAACGTCCTTGCAAGGACGCCTTAAATGCGCGGTACCACCTTGATTTATAATGATATCATTATACGCTTCATTTCATCTTCTTAACGCGAAGTGACGGGTGATGAGCCAGTCTCGCCAGCGACCTTCAGAAATTTCACTGATGATCTTTCAGCCACGAACCATCTTTCTAACGAAGTGAAGTTATTTCTTACTCCTCTGGGTCTTAAACATTAAAAATTTAACAATTTTTTCATCTAATTGTCAAGTTAATATATTAGTTACTTATAGCTAATAACTTTTTGTTAAGTGACAAACTCATTGCAACGAAACTGTTTTTAGTTTGTTATCTTTCTTTGTTTTATAATCTAATCGTCTTCTTTGCCTGTTCGAAAGGAG
>CASDXP010000019.1 GCA_949285455.1 uncultured bacterium
TGAAACAGCTAAAATGTTTAATGCAATAAAGTATGGAGGATGCTAAAATGAAGGCAATTAACAAAGTAGGACTTACCTACAAAAAGAAAACGCTATCCATCATAAGGGACAATTCCTTTGAAAAGAAATTCTAACGTGATATCTAAACTACGACAAATTTTGCTCAAAATCAAAATGGTCGGATTACGTTTTCCTCGTTCTAAATCTGAAAGATAATTGCGATTGATATCCGCTTTTAACGCTAAGTCTTCAATACTTAGTTTATTTTTCTTTCGTAAATATCTGATGCGCATTCCTAATTGCACCCTAACGTCCATTTTCTTCGCTCCTTAAAGATTCCGCTAAGTCGTGTATTTGTCTAAAGAGATGGTTGACGTTCGACTTAGAAATTTCGATGTCGAAAATATCTGACATCAGCTCAGCAAGTTCACGTAAGGAAGATTCATCATTTTCTTTTCTTAGACGCATGAGCCAACGCATCTTTTCACTTCTTATCTTCTCGTTTGGAATATGACTTTCAATAATTTTAATGTCTTCTAATTGCACTCTTGCGGAATCTAATGTCTTCTTCAAATTCGCAGCATCGCAAATTTGCCACCTATTATCGATATTTCGATAATCTCTTTCCACGCGTACATTTTCAAATTCCATGCACGCTTCTATTGCTCCGATAAGAATTAAAAACGAAGCAATCTGATCACTTCTTTTCAAATATACGACGTAATTATTTCTTCTTTTCATCAAATGGGGAGTAAATGCTTTACTTCGATGTTTTTTAATTAATTTTTCGACACTTTTTGCATATTCAAAATTAGAAAATTGCATCTCGAGATGATAATTTGCGTTCTTTGGACTATTGCATGATCCACTAGCGAGGAAACAACCGCTTAAATATCCACCGATACAATCGTCGTTAGAAACGATGGAAGCATCGATTTTATCGACGAGAAATTTTATTTTTAAATCATCTAATATTTCTTTAATGTCTTCTTTCACTTCGATTGAGTAAGTAATGTTCTTATTCAATTTCATCTTCTTCGTGTAACTAAGTTTTGGTTTAACTCCATACATCGAAACGAACAAAGAATAAATAAAACGAGCAATCTTTGCGTTTTCCGTACGAACGATAATGCTTAAATTCGTGCCATATGAGACAAATCCAGTCGTCTTAATGTAAGCACTTAAAAGAGCTTTTAATCTTTTTTTCACAAATGGCTTATCGATAATTTCTTCTTTGACTTTGCGAGCGAAAGAATACATCTACACTCCTTTAGCGATATCGCGATGTTTGACGCTCGTATTGTATTTAGCTTTATAATATTCGCTCAAATATTCCGCGATAGCGACACTTCGATGTCTTCCCCCGCTACAGCAGATACCGACAGAATAAAGAGCTCTTCCTTCTTTTTTAAGTTTAGCTAAGTAATAATCTAAATAATTCGTAATATTTTTCACTAAAGTCGCTGACTCTTTAAAAGAGAAGATGTAATCCGATACTTTCTTATCTAAGCCTGTCAAATTTTTCAATTCTTCTAAATAGTAAGGATTAGGAATGATGCGCACATCGAAAATCGTATCTACGTCCATTGGAATACCATGTTTTAACCCAAAGGAAGTAAAGACGACGCTTAAGTCATCCATCTTATGCGAATAAATTTCAAAGATACGCTTACGAAGCTCGTGGACAGTATAATCCGTCGTATCGATATATAAAGTCGCATCTTCCACTAGATTTGCGATTTGTTGCTGATCAATTTTAAAAGCTTCTTCTAATGAATAGCCATGCGTCTGTAAAGGATGGACGTGACGAGTAAGTTTATAACGTTTTAATAGTTCGTCGACATCCGCATTTAAAATAATGGTGGAAAGATTGATATTCTTCTCTTTTTTCGCTTCGTTAATTAAATCGTGCGAAAGACTTAATTCCGACACTAAGAGGAGTTTGATATCTTTCTTCACCTTCGCATAGGAAATAATTAAATTGTGCAGTAATGAAGATGGGACGTTTTGGACGATAAGATAATCTAATTCTTCGAAGACCCGTGTCACGGTCGATTTACCTGAACCATACGCGCCGGAGACGATGACGACATCCATCTTTTTCATAAATTAACCCTCGCTTATCTCGATTAATGCGTGGAGAATTTCTTCGTAACTAACAAAACTAAATTTAGGTGCAATATCCATCTTTTCTTCGATGGGCTTATCAGCGAACTTCACTAAGGCGAAGTCGACATTTGCGTTTTTCGCTGTAAGATAATCGTAATAGGTATCGCCAATATAAAGCGTTTCTTCTTTACTTATACCTAACTTATCTTGACAAATTTTAATACCTTCCGGATCAGGTTTAGGATTTTTCACATCATCGAAGCCGACGATGACATCGAACACTCCTTCTAAATCGATTAATTTCATCGTGTAATCGATGAATTTATTCGCTTTATTCGTCACGATAGCGAGTTTATAACCAGCTTGTTTTAACGCGAGCAAGGTCATCTTTTCACCAGGGAAAGTTTTGACGTAACGATCGTAATTTGGTTTAGATAAAGTGTTGAATGTTCGCATCGCTTCTTCGACGTCCACATCCGGGAAAGTTTTTGGTAAAGATAATCTTAAAGGTGGTCCAGAAAATTTTACGAGTTGGGCATCATTAACTTCTACATTAGGAGCGAATTTAGCATACATTTCTCTCATCGTTTCGACGACCATCTTATCCGTATCCGCACTCGTGCCATCAAGATCAAAAATTAATAATTTATAATTTTTTTCTTGTAATTTTTGCATATTTTTTCGTTTCAAATAATAGCGCACTAAATAGTTTATTCCAATTAAAGCTAAGCCAGCCCCGATCATCGCAAAAGCCGTATACCACGAAGTATCGTATTCAAAGGCTTGATCACGAAGCGGCTCCATAATCGCACGCGTGATACCATACCAAGTAATGTACATCGCCGCCAAATTACCGGGCACCATCCACTTCTTCAATAACTTACCGAAGAAATAAGCGATGATGAGATAACCAAGTAAGTTAGACACCGATTCGATGAAGAATAATGGAACGAACATCGTCGTGCCTGTCTCGACGCCAGTCGTGGCCCAACCGATGTCCATTTGACGAGTGATGAAAGTCGGTAAGAACCACCAACTAGAGATAGGTGTTTCAAACCCATAGACTTCGTAATTGAAGAAATTGCCCCAACGACCGACGGCCTGCGCAATTAAAATTGTCGGCACGACAATATCCATGACGCGGAAAATACTATAACCTTTCTTTCGCCACATGAACCAAAGAACACCTACTAAGATGCCGAGCACCGCTCCACCGACGATAGCGAGTCCACCATCCCAAATTCTAAAGATATTCGTCCAATCTTTTCTAAAAGCGCTATTAGGGTTACCGACGACATCGATGACGACAAACCAAATACGCGCCCCGATGATACCGCTTGGCAAAGCGACGAGGAAAGTTGATTCTAATAAACCATGTTTACCATATTCTTTATACATTTTATGATCGCAGATAAAGTAGACTAAAACCGCTCCGCCTAAGATGAATAATGCATACCACGCAATCGTGGGAGAGGAAACGTCTAAACAATTAGGGAAACTTATACCATTCTCATTAATTAAAATACCTTTGGAAAGAGGATAAGGCATGTAAGGTGCATAAGATTCAATCAAAGGAATAAAAAAGACAAACGTCGCGATAAGCGAGATGATCATCACTGGATAAAGTATCTTTTGGATACTTCTTTCCAAATTCGTCTTGTAATAATAAATGATGAAACTTACGAAGAAGACGGATACCGCTAAGGTGAATAATACGCCACCGATAATTAATAATGACCAATCTCTCGCCGTGAAAGGATAATCGTTCCAAAAGACGATAGAAATGAACATTACTAATGAAAATATGACCGTCCCCACTAAAGAGATGAGAAGAGTTAAACCAACTTTATCATAATTGATATTGACGACGTGTTTACTACGCGTAAAAGTAATAGCAAAATATAGAAGAGCAACAAAACTCGCTACGCCTAAAATTAAGGCGATGGAGAAGATGGAAATGGAAGAAATAACATTTGTAAATATCATAATTTTTAACCTTTATAAAATTACCATTTTAAAACGTCAATTTCAATCTTTTAAAATTTCTTTTAAAAATTGACCAGTGTAAGAACGAGCATTTTTTGCGACTTCTTCTGGGCTACCAAAAGCGACAATTTCTCCTCCTTTATCACCACCATCAGGTCCTAGATCGATAATGTAATCGCTCACTTTAATAATATCTAAATTATGTTCGATGACGATGACGGTATCGCCATGTTCGACGATACTTTTTAGCACTTTAATTAATCTAGAAACATCATCTGTATGTAGACCAGTCGTCGGTTCATCTAATAAATAAATTGTCTTACCAGTCGGCTTCCTTTGCAATTCATTTGCGAGTTTGACCCGCTGGGCTTCCCCGCCGGAAAGAGTCGTCGCTGGTTGACCAAGTTTCATATAACCTAAACCGACATCGATCATCATCTTAATACCGTTAGAAATCTTCGGTAAGTTTTTGAAAAATTCATAAGCTTCTTCGATAGTCATATCTAAGACATCGGAAATATTTTTTCCTTTATATTCACAAAGTAACGTCTCTTCGTTATATCTTCTTCCCCCACATTTATCGCATTTAATATAGACATCAGGCAAGAAATTCATCGGAATGCGCATCACCCCTGCCCCTTGGCAGTTTTCGCATCTTCCACCTGGAATATTAAAAGAAAATCTTCCTTTATCAAAGCCACGTGCTTTAGCGACGCTCGTCTCAGCATATAAATCACGAATGCGATCGAACACTTTCGTATAAGTCGCAGGGTTTGACCTCGGTGTTCTTCCGATTGGATCTTGCGTCACATCGACGATTTTATCGACATATTTTAAACCTTCGATACTTTCGTATGGGCCAGGATGAAGATTGATCTTTTCAAGATGAGAAGCGATTATCTTATATAAAGTGTCGATAATTAATGAAGATTTACCTGAACCTGAAACACCCGTCACAGCAATAAATGTACCTAAAGGAAAACTGACATCGACATTTTTTAAATTATTTAAAGTTGCACCTTTTAAAGTTAAAAAGTGACCATTACCGACATTTCTTACTTTTGGTATTTCAATTCTTTTCTTCCCGCTTAAATATTGGCCCGTGATGGAACGCGGTTCATTCATCACATCGTTAACGCTTCCTTTGGCGACTACTTCGCCACCATGCACCCCTGCTCCTGGGCCAATATCTATGATATAATCAGCCGCCCGCATCGTCTCTTCGTCGTGTTCGACGACGATTAATGAATTGCCTAGATCACGCATCTTCTTCAACGTTTCAATTAACTTCGCATTATCTTTTTGATGTAGACCAATACTTGGTTCATCTAAGACGTAAACGACGCCGGAAAGAGAAGAACCAATCTGCGTTGCAAGTCTTATTCTTTGCGCCTCACCGCCGGAAAGAGTCATAGCCATACGGTCTAAAGTTAAATAATCTAAACCTACATCGTATAAGAATGATGCACGCGTAAAAATTTCATTGATGATAAGTTCACCAATTTGTTTCTTTTCATCTGATAAAATTTCTCTTAATCTTTCCATCCAACATTTCAGTTCATACGTATTAAGTTTTGTGGCTTCATAAATATTTTTATCATCAATTAAAACCGCTAGAGCTTGCTCATTAAGCCTTGCCCCGTGGCAAGTCGAACAAGGAATATCATGTAAGAATTTTTCATAATATTCACGCATGAATGAAGAAGTAGTTTCTTCATATAATCTTTCTATTTTTGTCTTCACACCTTCAATTCTTTTTTTACGATGAGTGACATTCTTAGATGAAGAAGTTAACGAATAAGAAATGATTTTAGGCGAACCATAGAAAATAATTTCTTTTTGTTTATTAGTTAAATCTTTAAAAGGCACGTCGATGGGAATGTCAAAATAATCTAATAGAATTTTAAATTCTTGCCATTCAAGATTAGTTGTATTAACCGTATTTTTAAAATATTCGATAGCCCCTTGCTTAATACTTAATTTTGGATCACGGATTAAAAGTTCCGTGTCCACTTCTCTTTTCACCCCTAAGCCATGACAATCAGGGCAATAACCGACTGGGGAATTAAAAGAGAAAAGACGTGGTTCAAGTTTAGGAACACTAAAGCCACAGATGTCGCACGTATGATGAGATGATAATAAATTATCTTTTTCCCCATCGTAAATGATGAGGTAACCATGCGACCAATCTAAGGCAAGTTCGATCGCATCAAATAATCTTGAACGGATATCATCTTTGACCACTAGACGATCGACGACGATATCGATTGAATGTTTAATATTTTTATCTAACTTAGGTACTTCATCAATTAGACAAAAAACACTGTCCACGCGTAATCTAACGAAACCTTGGCTTTTAATTTTATCTAGCGTTTCCGCATGCGTTCCTTTTTCGTTGCTGACTACTGGCGAGAGAATTTGAATTTTGCTACCTAGAGGTAGTTTCATCACTTGATCGATCATTTGTGAAGGTGAAAAAGAGATGATAGGACGATGATGGATCGGACAATATGGGGTACCGATACGTGCATATAATAATCTTAAATAATCATAAATTTCAGTGACAGTTCCCACGGTTGAACGTGGATTATGAGAAGTCGTCTTCTGATCGATCGCGATAGCGGGCGAAAGCCCTTCGATGGCGTCGACATCAGGTTTTTCCATATTACCTAAAAATTGTCTAGCGTAGCTTGATAAAGATTCGACGTATCTTCTTTGCCCTTCTTGATAGATTGTATCGAACGCTAAAGCGGTCTTACCAGAACCAGATAGACCAGTGAAGACCACCAGTTTATTTTTAGGAATTTCGACTGATAAATTTTTTAAGTTATTTTCACGTGCACGTATGACTTTAATTTTATCTTCCATAAGACCTCGAATAATATTTTAACTCATTTAAGAAAAAATAATGTGAAAAAACAACGTCTTTTTATCTTATTAACAAAAATGGCTATTTTCGTTTATAAAATTACTTCTTTTTGATGACTTCAATTTTATGAAACATCAACCATTTTTTATAGGTTCAATTTCACTTGGGTGATAAGTTTCAATTGCCCAAGGTTCATAATCAGTGACATTACAAAATTCTACAATATATCCTTCAGGATTTTCTAGAATTGAGATAATTGTCCCAATTTGTCCAACTTCCACTTTACCTTTTTTAACTAAAGTTTTCACTTCGATAAATTCTTTAAATTTCATCTCTTAAGTTCCTTTCAAAATTGCTATCATACCACGCTGTGATAAATTTAGGCCTTTTCTCTTTAGAAATTAACCAGCAAGTCTTAATGATAAGTTGTTTATCAGAATTGGCAAACTTAACTGGCATATATATTTTTACTCTAAATCCCCATTCATCATAACCTTTATCTACAAAAACTTTATAATTCATTGCATTTTTACATATTTCTTCTTTTAATAGTTGCCAATTTTCTTCATTATATCCTAATAATTTTCTAAAAATTAAATATCTTTTTTTTGGATGTGCAATATCAATTAAGAATTCGATTTTATTATCTTTAATTTCTACATTGCTCCAATCAATTTCGTTATTAAAATAATCATGAATGTATTCTATTGGATAATTAATCGAAGGAAAACCCAAGGGGAATTCATCTTTTTCACCGCCTAATTTTCTAGCATAATAATTATATATGTTAGAAATATTGTCTTCACAATATTCGCCATTTTTTGGATTGTATGGCTGAAGTTCACCATTATTACTATTATTTTTCTTTTTAAAGTTCATAATACTCCTTTTTGAGTTTTTTTTACTCATTAATATTATAACATATAATCGTTGCTATGTAAGAAAAAATGAGTTAAAATTACTCAAAATGAAAAATACAAAACTTGCAAAATTAGAATTTTATAGAAAAAAAATAAATTTAACTCAAGCCAAATTAGCAAAGAAGATAGGGGTAGAAAGATATAGAATTGCAGACTGGGAACAAGGACGGAGCGAACCATCTCTTAACAATCTAATTGCATTGTCAAACGCATTAGAAATATCGATAGAAAAATTATTGGATGCCGATCATATTAAAATCTCAGAATCTTCTGACGAAAATATCTTATCAATAATAAAAAAATAATTTAAATATTAAAAAATTTTCTAAATTGTCATAAAAGTAGGCACATACAATAAATAAGTAAAAATAAGAGATGTCGACTTTTTTTAAATTTGAGTAAATCATTTAAAATGTCATGTGATTGACTAAAATTAAAAACGACATTCCATATTAATACGAAATGTCGGCTTTGTTAAAATGGTCGGAACGGCGAGATTTGAACTCGCGACCCCCACCACCCCAAGATGGTGCGCTACCAAGCTGCGCTACGTCCCGGCAAGTAAATATTATAATGATTTAAAGATTTTTTAATACTATTTTTGAATAATTATTGAATTAAGATAGATAATTTATTTAGATTTTAAGCCAAATTAAAGCATAAAAAATCTTCTTTAACATCGAAATATTTAAAAATTTACTTATTTCTTTTTAACTTTAACCATATCGATGACGAAGAACGCTACTGTCAAGACGAAACCAAGAACAAATAAGACAAATCAAAGATAGCTAAATCATGTGGATTAAAACCATATGGCCCACTTCCAAACAAGGCTTGTGAAGAATCAAATTTATAGTAGAATATGGCGATAAATAACGCTAAGCCTGATAAAGTAAAAGCCACACTAAAAAAGTATTTTTTCATAATTTTATTCCTTTCTACATAACTTGATAACAACTTTATGATAATTTAAAAAAATGATTTACAAATGAATTTAGCAACCGCTAATCATCGTCTATATTTTATTTATTTTTCTACTTTTAAAATAAATTTCTTTTATTATTCATCCTCCCTTTAAAAAACTATCATTAATTGTGTTAATAAAAAAGAAGGCACAAACGCCTTCTTTAAAATAGCATTAATTTAAGATGAGAATAATTATTCTAATCCGCCGAGACGTTTAATTCTTACAAGTCTTTCCTTAGCGTTTTCTTCCGCTCCACTAAGAAGTTCTTCCGCGTGGATAGGATTGACGCGTGGAAGTTGCGAATAACGCGTTTCAGCCATGACGAAGTCACGGAACTTCGAATAATCAGGTTCTTTCATATCGAGTTCGAGTGGTTTATCCTTACGTGGATCGTAACGGAAGATGGGGAAGTAACCACATTCCACTGCATTCTTTTCGACGCGGATGGAATTAGATAAGCCACCTTTGATACCATGATTTGCGCAAGGAGCATAGCAGATGATTAAGGATGGTCCATCGTAACTTTCCGCTTCTTTGAAAGCTTGAATAGCTTTCATTGGATTGGCGCCTAAAGAAACTTGAGCGACGTAAACGTGACCATAAGCCATCGCCATCAAGGCAAGATTTTTCTTCGCAGTCGTCTTACCAGAAGCGGTAAATTTAGCAATCGAACCCATCTGCGAAGATTTTGAAGATTGACCACCAGTATTGGAATAGACTTCGGTATCTAAGACCATGATGTTCACGTCTTCGTTATTAGCGATGACGTGATCTAAACCACCATAGCCGATATCATAAGCCCAACCATCACCGCCGACGATCCAGATAGATTTATTTACTAAATCATCTTCGTAAAGAAGCAATTCTTTAACGGCTTCATTCTTGCTAGCTTTAACAAGGCTAATAAGTTCATCTTTAATTTCTTTAATCTTGTCACGATTACGAATGTTATTCAAATAAACATCCGCTAATTCTTTGATGCGATCTTCAACTTCATCACTTGCTTTCGCTGCTTGTAAAATGCGGATGATAGCGGCAATTTTGACGTTCGTCGCTACTCTCATACCATAACCGTATTCAGCATTATCTTCAAATAAGGAATTAGCCCAAGCCACACCTTCTTTATTTTTATCGGTGCAGAATGGTGAAATGGGAGTAGAACCAGAATAAATGGAAGAACAACCTGTCGCATTAGCAATCATCATATCGCTACCGAAAAGTTGTGTAGCAAGTTTATAATATGGCGTTTCGCCGCAGCCAGCACAAGCCCCACTTACTTCGAAGTAAGGCATTAAGAATCCGACACCTTTTACCGTATTAGTGGGGAAGATATTCGTCTTATAAGAGACGTGCTTATAAAGGTAATCCGCTCCTTCTTCTTGATTAAATTGCGATTTAGCTTCGACCATTTCTAAAGCTTTCTTACCAGCTTTATTAGCTAAACATTCGGTGACGCATAATGCGCAGCCGACGCAGTTACGAGGTGAAACTTGAATACGGAACTTATAATTGGCAACATTTGGTCCACCCATCGTCTTAACGACATCGTCTTTGACGATAGCGGGAGCGGCTTCAAGTTCTTCTTCAGTAAGTAAGAATGGTCTAATGGTGCCGTGTGGACAAACGAAGGCACAAGTATTACATTGGATACAATTTTCTTTATGCCAAAGTGGGACACGGTCAGCGATGGAACGTTTTTCTTTGAAAGAAACATCGTTTTTCATCGTACCATCTAAAAGTTCAAATTCAGTGAATTTAGAGACAGGGATCGTATCGCCATCTAATGAACCGATGACATTGAAATAAGTATCGAAATATTCATCGCCTGTCTTAAGGAATTCGCGTTTAGAAGGTAAGTTAATCCATTCAGGATCAACTTTTAATTCGTGTAAACCTTCCGCACCTTTATCGATTGCGCGGAAATTCATTTGGACGACATCATCGCCCTTCTTCGCGTAACTCTTCTCCGCTAATTTCTTCATCCACTTCTTCGCTTCTTCATAAGGCATGATACCTTGGTTTAAATAGAAGAAAGAAGATTGTAAGATAGTGTTCGTATGACGACCCATACCAATTTCCATCGCGATCTTATTCGCGTCGATGACGTAGAATTTCGCATGTTTTTTCGCTAAAAGATATTTGTATCTATTAGGTAATGATTTGATGAGCATTTCATCATCCATATCGGTGTTGAGTAAGAAAGTACCACCATCACGAAGATTCTTTAACATATCGAATTTGATGAGATAAGAATCTAAGGAACAAGAGATGAAATCTGCATTTTCAACATAATATGTTGATCTAATTGGTTTTTTACCAAACCTTAAATGTGAACGCGTGACGCCACCAGCTTTACGAGAATCGTAAGCGAAATAAGCTTGAGCGTATTGACCAGTCGCATCACCAATAATCTTAATTGAAGATTTATTAGCAGAAACTGTACCATCGCTACCTAAACCGTAGAAAAGGAAGGAATGATAATATGGTTGAATGTGGAATTCTTCATCGACTGGAATGGAAAGATGAGTGACATCATCATTGATACCGACGGTGAAATTATGATGTGGTTTATCTTTTAAGAAATCGAATACTGATTTCATATGTTTCGGCTGCGTATCTTTGCTCGATAAACCGTATCTTCCACCATAAACTTCGATATTTTCTAAGCCCATTTGTTTTAAAGAGGCGACGACATCCATGTAAAGTGGTTCGCCTGTCGCTCCCATTTCTTTCGTGCGATCTAAGACAGCGATACGCTTACAAGTCTTCGGTAAAACATCGACTAAATGTTTGGCAGAGAATGGGCGATAGAGATGTACTTTAATTAAACCAATTTTTTCATCTTTTAATTCATCGATAACTTCGCTGATAGTTTCAGTGACTGATCCCATAGCGATGATGACATTAGTCGCATCTTCAGCCCCATAATAGGTAAAAGGTGCGTAATGACGACCACTTAACTTAGAAACTAAATCAAAATATTTTTCCGCATATTCGATAACTTTGTTATAGTGTTCGTTTTGAGCTTCACGGCCTTGGAAATAAATATCGTCATTCTCCGCTCCACCACGAGTGACAGGGTGAGAATGAGGATTCAATGCTTTCTCTTTAAAAGCTTTAACTTTATCCCATGGTACATGCTTCTTCCATTCTGATTCATCGATGAATTCGACATTTTGAATTTCATGCGATGTTCTAAAGCCATCGAAGAAATGTAAGACTGGCGTCATCGAATCGATAGCGATGAGATGGGCAACCGGAGTAAGATCTGCCACTTCTTGTACGGAATGTGAACAAATCATCGTCGCACCAGTTTGTCTCACTGCATAAATATCTTGGTGATCACCAAAAATTGATAGAGCACGCGTCGCTAACGAACGAGCGCTCACATGTAAGACAGCGGGCAATAATTCACCACACCATTTATAGATGTTTGGAATCATCAATAATAAGCCTTGGGAAGCCGTATAAGTTGTCGCTAAAGCGCCAGCTTGTAAAGCACCGTGCACAGCGCCAGAAGCGCCAGCTTCCGATTGAAGTTCGCTCACTTTCGTCACATTATCGAAGAAATTGAGTTTTCCTTGGGAAGCGTAGACATCGACAAGTTCCGCCATCGGAGAGGATGGAGTAATTGGATAGATGCTTGCTACTTCAGTGAAACCATAACTTCCAATCGCCGCAGCGGTATTTCCGTCCACGGATAGATGTGTCTTTTTAATATCCATAAGTTCTCCTTATCTTTTGTTTATTAACAAAAACCGTATAAATTATAGCAAAAATAAATCAAATTTCTACTTCAAATCTTTATCTTTAAGAAATTTTGTAATCGCTTCTTTTGTATCTTCACGTTTCAAAGCAAAATCGATGATGGCTTCGACGTAACCAACTTTATCACCGATATCGTATCTTTTTCCTTCGAAAGCATAGGCATAAACTGGTTCGACAGCGTTCAAAAGCATCAATGCATCCGTCAATTGAATTTCTCCACCTTTGCCTTTCGGTGTCTTAGCTAATGCTTCAAATATCGCCGGGGTTAAAACATATCGCCCTAAAGCGGCATATCTAGAAGGTGCATCTTCTAACTTAGGCTTTTCGACCATACCTTTCAAAGAGAATAATCTTTTACTTTCTTTCTCTTTAATGTCGATGACACCATATTTGGAAACTTGTGACGCTTTGACTTCTTGCACTCCTAAAATGGAAGAATGCGTCTTTTCAAAAGCTTCGAACAATTGTTTTAAGACAGGCTTATGACCATCGTAAGTCATCAAATCGTCACCGAGAAGAACACCAAATGGTTGATCTTTAATGACATGACGACAAGCATAGATCGCATCACCTAAACCTTTTTGTTCTTTTTGTAAGACGAAAGTCACTTCGACATATTTAGCAATTTCATTTAACCTTGCCGCGAGTTCAGGATGTCCTTTTTCAATTAAATATTCTTCATATGTTCGATCGTAAGTAAAATGATGACATAAAATAGCTTCTTTAGAGGAAGAGATGACGATAATAATTTTTTTAGAGCCACTTTCTATCGCTTCCTTAGCGATCAGTTCAATCGTCGGAACATCCACTATCGGAAACATTTCCTTTGGAATAGCTTTAGAGGCTGGTAGAAAACGCGTGCCTAACCCCGCCGCGGGAATGACAGAAATATAACCTTTTTTCATCTTTTTTTCTTCCTTTTCATTTCTTCTTCGTGGACGAGCTTTTTAAGTATTTTTAAATCGACATCACTAAGTGACGTACGCATATCTAAAAGCCCACCTGGTAAAGTAAATTTCTTATATAAAAAGTCACTGATACTTTCGTATTCATCCACTTTTTTCTTCGTCGCATATTCTTGCGTGGGAACATTTACTTTTTCTTTATCAAGTTCTTCGAGATATTCTTCCATCATAGGAACGATATTTAATAAGTTAAAATTCGGATCCATAGCGATGAGAGGTTCAAAGTAAGTTAAATGTTCATCGATAATTTCAGGATAGACACCGATAGAAGAGGCTAAAAGTTCAGAAGTAACAACTTTTCGTTTTATCTTCTTAAGTGCCCTTAAGTAATTTGCGATCGTCGTCTTTTTTGGCTTGTTCATATCTATATTTATTATAGCCCTTAAGGGCATAAAATAAAGAAAAAAGACAAAAGTCTTAGTTTTTAAACATTTTTTTAAAAGTTACTCAATAAATTCAAAAACTATAAAAGAATGTTTTAGATACGAAAAAGATACTTTTTATAAGAACACAACTTCTATATAGTAAGTTGAAACTTAATACGTTCATCTTCAAATTTTGTTACCTTTAGGTCTTTATAAAATCATTAGTGCAAATTTTTGGAAAAATGGACATTTTTTTGCATTAGAGGTCTATTAAAAGATTATATTAATATAATCTAGAAATATTATTAGAACTCTATAAAAATAAGCTAATAATACTTGCTAAAAGGCGTTCCATATATTTAGCCATTTCACTAAATCACTTTTTTAAAAATGTGTTACAAAGTTAAAATTATTTTCAGTTTGTAACACTAAAACAGTGTCAAATCCTTTTTATGAAGAAGCCAATCCTCAATGTTTAAATGGATGATGCCATCAGAGGACATATCAAATTTATCAAGACTTAATACATATTTGGGCGCATTATCTTTTACCGATTTATAGGCGTCGAATTCTCTTTCAATTACTTCTTTGCTAGACAACAAATAAGCCACTTGTATAAAGCACTTCTTACCATCCTTCATTACAGCAAAGTCTATTTCCCCTTTATATGTTTTACCGATATTTACATCATAATCTCTTAAAATCATTTCGTTATAAATTACATTTTCTAAAAGATGTGAAGTAAGAAGATGATTTGTTTGCGAACACGCTAAAACGAAACCACTATTACAAGGTGCGATTTTGAAAATCGATATAAAAAGAAAAAGCCTGAACACCTCTGAAGGTATCAGGCATAATCTACGAAAATGGTGAACCATACAGGGATCGAACCTGTGACCCACTGATTAAGAGTCAGTTGCTCTACCAGCTGAGCTAATGGTCCACGAGCATTTATAAATTATAAATATAATCGAACATTTTTCAATGTTTTGTTTTTAATTGATACCGTTTGTTATTTGTAGGTAACAATTAAAAATAGAAAGTCTTACAATGTTAATTGGAAATCACAAAGGAGACTTTCTATATGAATATTCTAACAC
>CASDXP010000020.1 GCA_949285455.1 uncultured bacterium
CCCGCGACTATCCTTATATATTTTACCAAGGAAGAAAAAGCGACCCCTAGGGGTCAATCAATAATGCATCCCTTGGATACATATATTGTTAATGAGATAAAATAATTATAATATTTTCAGTGATTTATTTGTTAGTGTTTGCTATAATCTATATGCTTTTTTAAAAGAAAAGCAACCTAGACACGGAGAAATACCCAAGTGGTTGAAGGGGTGGGCTTGGAAAGCTCATAGGTCTCGAAAGGGGCGCAAGGGTTCAAATCCCTTTTTCTCCGCCATCATCGATTGTCGAGACACGTACGCAAAAATACGTGTTTTTTATTACTTTTTTTAACATTGACTATTTCTAGGACACCTGGTTGAAAGTATACGTCGTTAATTAACACCTATTAAGAATCAAATTATACTCGACGATAAAAACCTATATTAAAAACCTTAATCTCATATTAAGGGTTCAAATCCCCCATCACGGAAAATCACAATCTCCAAAGAAAAAGTACCACAAAGTGGTACTATAATCTAATTATCTTTTAATGATATATTACCATTCATAACGGTAGAAGACATCATCGTCTAAAACTTCTTTAATAAATACGGAAATGGATAAAACTGTATTATTAGTTAAATCATCTTCTAGCCAATATCCATTATCAGATTCAAAATTCTCATTCCAATCATCAAATTTTAAAGATGGGTCAATCTTCAATGCCTCATCAATAGGCATACCGATTCTTATTCCGTTTGGTAATATGCCTTTATAATCTTCTTCGAGATAGATTTGCCACAATTTATCTTTTGCAAACATTAAAGAAATGGAATTTTCGATATGTAAAATTGTCCAAGGAACTTCAGGATCACACCCCTTATTTGATTGATATTCTACTGTAAATTTTACGCTGTTCTTTTTCAAATATTCTTTGATATCATTAAGCGACGATAATAATTTGATTTCATCCAATCCATCAAATGGTCGGACATTTTGTTCTAATAACTTCATTATCTTTTCCTCCTGAATAAGATTTTTGCATTTTCCTTGCTATCGGTTTTATACGATTTTGAATCCGAGGCAACTATTTTAATTCTTCCAATATCAGATGTACTTATTTTAACATAAGGCACATTTCCATGTCTTTTACTACCTGGAGAAACCTGTATCTGAGTAATGTTTCTTTCTTTTGTTGAATTCAAAGTCACAATGAATTTTGCTCTAGAACCTCGATGAGTCGATGCTCTACGTGTTGTTTCATAGCCATGTTTATTCAATTCATGTTCTAATCTAGCAACACTCTTCCCTAAGAAGAATTCGCGCCTCGATGAAATGCTATTGAAAGTTACATGTCCTGTTTTGTCAAAGATTTTTTGCTTACTTTTATAACTATGATCTCCCTTGATTTTGATTGGACTTTTGCCTGTTTTAATCGATGGGCCTCCAGCACCACTTCCAAAATGTGCACTTTTAGATTTCATCCCCATAACGATGGCCTCCAAAAGCTTTGCTTATTTCAGAATCAAATTGCCAAATATCTGTGCCGCTATCTTTAACAACTTTGAATATATCATCAGGTGCATAACCATAAACAATAATTATGCGTGGTTTAATATATTCTACTAAGGCTTGAACGCTATTTTTCAATAATGTTCTAGATTCTTTGTCTCTAAGGCAACCTAATGTTCCAATAGAGACAATTCCATTATAACAAATACCGGTTAATGCTAGTTCATAGGTCCATTCATATGTGGCTCTAAAATTAACAATGACTTTGATGCCATAAGTAGATAAGATATAGCCAACTTCTCTACTTCTAGATAAGGCATCTATTTGTTTGTAATTTGGAAAATTACCATAGACCGAATAATCAGGGCAAACAACAAATGCAAATTCTTTCAATTCGTCGATAAGTTGTCGAATCTCATCATTAGTCCCATATTTTAGGATGTTGTATATTCCATCCTTGTCGTCGAACTTACAATCATATTCATAAAATATAAGACCATAATTTGATTTATCCTTGCATCTATTTCTATTAGACCAAAGAACTAATCCTACCGGTTTATCAATTTCCACATCATCAATTTCAGGAACTTGATAAAAGCCAGTATTAAAATTGGCATTTTTTAATTTGTCAGCCAAAAAGACATCTTTATCGCTCTTCCTAGGGCGATTAATATTATCTTGAAGCATAGTAGCTTCTCCTTTCTGCGTGTTCTGCGTGCTTAAAAATGGGAGATATGCTACTATGTACTTACCGAGAGTGCTTCAGCATATCTCTAATCGTAACCATTCGCACTGGTTGCGATTTTTTTAGCGTTTACTTTTTTCCTTTTCATGTGTCCTCCTTTATCTTATTTATATCTTCATATTGACATAGTCATCACCTCCATTTAAAAATTCTTCAACAATATCTTCAGAAGTTTTTACTTCAATATTGTTCATAACGCATTTCTTTTGTAACGTTTTATCATCAGTGATGAGGCAATATCCGTCGATAAAAGCATATGCCATACATAAACAATCATAAGTAGATAAAGATTCGTATTTTAGAGCAAATTCGCTTGTTTTGGCTATTATCTCATCTTTATCATTTGTAATTACACTTACTGATTTTCTGACAATTTCAGCCAATTCATCTGGTTTAATTAATTCACCTATTATTTGAGTTTCAGAAATATAAAATTGGTTTTTATATTGCGATAAAGAACCAAGTTTGCCATCTTGGTAAAAAGTTATTAGAAAACATGAGTCGCAATATAAAAATTTCTTCATATTATTCTGTCCTCATATTTTGCATTACATCATAAAGCGGAATATGCAAAAATTCTGCTGCTTTAGAAATTGTTATTAATTCTTCAGATAAAGCTAAATATACTTGTTGGGTAAAAATTGTTGGCTTTTCAGAGTCCTTAACAGAATCTAAAAGTGTTTTTTCCATTTTTCTACCACCATTTCTATTTAAGAAAATAAAGTAGTTTTTGTGATACATTTCTGTAATAACACCTGTTTCTAAAAGTCTATTTAACAAACAAGAAGGAGCAATTTTATATTGCTTAGCAATTTCATTTCTAAGATATGTTGTTATATTTCTATTTGTTTTACCAAATATAGAATAAATATCTTCATCGGGAATTAAAACATTACCTGCAACTTGGCTGATATATTTTTCAACATCATTTTCCGACATGTTTCCTTCAGAATTATTAAAGAATAAATGACACGTTTCGTGAATTAAGGTGAATCTTTGTCTTTCAATTGTTCTAATTTTGGAATTGAAAAATATATAAGGAATGCCGTTTACCAATCCATTAATTCCGTCAATTTCATCAGAGCACTCAAAAGAAAGAACGATGATACCTGCATGTTCTAATACATTAGTAACAGAATAAATTGGTCCAGAAGATGGGAGACTCAGAATAAATCTTATTATTTTTGCGTTATTAGAAGCACTATTATTAAAAGATAGTTTTTTAGCCTTAAAAATTTTAAAATTCAGCAAGCCAACAATATTCATCAAAGCAATACGCTCAAAACATTTATTTTCAATTTCACTTTTTAAAAGTTCAATATCATTTTTTGAGGCTTTTTGTTTTTTTCTAAAACTGACATGATTAAAAACCAAATTACTATTATTTTTAGAAAGTAATTCAGTCCATGGAATATCTAAAGCATTAGCGATATTTTTGCAAATATCAATGCTTGGCTCCCTTTCTTCATTTTCATATAAAGAAATAGCAGCTTTAGTACATTCAATTGCTTTAGCAAGCTCTTCAATTGTCATTCCTTTTTTTAAACGGTAATACTTGATTTTTTTGCCAATCATATTCTTCACCTCTGTAAACATTTTATCATATTTTTTTATTTTGTTAACAGTTAATTATTGTGAGTGAAGAAAAGATTGTCCGTGTATCGACAATTGACCTTAAAACCATGTCCGTGTATCGACATTTAAGGGCACAATAGAAAATTAAGACACGAAATAATTAAATTGTGTCTTTTTTTAATAAAAAAATTAATTTAAAATTCTTTTCAAAAATTGCTAAAAAAGTATTGTTACTAAACATGATAAAATAGGATTCAAAAGTATAGTTAACAAGTAAAATTATTAAACGTTTTAAACAGTAAAAATTGACTTGACCATAAATAAGATTTAAGTGATAATCTCTATTACCGATAAAAGCATAGTAAAAAATCTTTTATCGAATAAATATAAATAGATAGAAACATTAGAGGATGAATATGCAATATAAAATAATCGTCGATAGCGCTTGTGATTTAAAAAATAACTACTTAAAAGAAACTTATAATGAAGATGAAATTGGCTTTGCTATCATTCCATTTATCATCGATGTCGATGGAAAAGAATTCGTCGACGATGATGAAATTGATACGAAAATTCTTTTAGAACACTTAAATAAATCGAAGAAATCACGTTCTAGTTGCCCTTCAACTTTAGATTTTGAAAAAGCAATGGATGCAAAATACAATTTTGTCATTACTATTTCTTCTAAGTTAAGTGGTTCTTATAATTCTGCAAACGCAGCCAAGAATGCACAAGATAAATATAGTTTTATCATCGACTCTAAAGGCACTGCTGGCATGGAAGAATTATTAGTGGATAAACTTTATCAATTGATTAAAGAAAAGAAAACTTATGAAGAAATTAAAAAAGACATTCTCACTTACCGTGACTCTTTAACCCTCTACTTCACCTTAGCGAAATATGATAACTTAGTGAAGACAGGTCGTATCAACCGCCTCCTTGCGAAGATTGTTACTCTCGCTCGCATCAAAGCTTTGTGCAAGGCAAATGATGGTGAGATTGCTATTGCAAAAAAATGTTTAACTTATAATCAATGTTTGAAAACGATCGTCAATAATTTAAAAGAAAACAAACGAAAATATCCTAAATGTATCATCACTTATTGTCTCGAAGATAAAGTAGCAAAAGAACTAAAAGAACAACTAGAATCTTTAAATGTATTTGAAAAAATAATAATAAGAAACGCAAAAGGGTTAGATGCATTTTACGCTTTAGAAAATTCTTTAATCGTCGTCTTTTAATAAAAATAAAGGCAAAAAGCCATTTAAAAATTAATTATTGATAAGCGGAAAATTATCAAAGTTAGGTTTACCTAAATTTACCGTCGAATAATCATAACTTAAAATAGTCGATAAATTTTCATTATTAACTTTAGAATACACTAGATGATAATTGTCAATTTTTACTTCGTAATTGTTCATTTCATCCACTTCTACTTCGGCATATAGTTGTCCCATATTATTCGAATAATATTCATACGAAATAACTTCTTCTTCGTTCGTATTGGTAATAAGATAAGCACTTCGTGAAGTAAAATCTAAAACGTCGCACACTAAGATAGATAAATCTTGTGCTTTCGTTAGAAAACTATCTTGTAATGGATTAGAGCTTCCGCTAGTGGAAGAAAATGAAATATAACTACGTGTTCGATAATAACTTCCATCATCTTGTCTAATTTCTCTTACATCATGTAAATCTTGTTGATTTTGAAAGACCCAATGTCTTTCGGTAATGATATTATCGCGGTAGATAGAAAAATAAAAATAATTCGCACTTAAATCGTAACGCTCATATCTTTCTAAGATGGACGTACCATCATCTTCGATAAGATGAGCAGATAAAGCAGATGATGCCTCCACTTCATGACGCGCAATTTTATCTTCGATATCTAAAGCATATGTTTTAGCAGTTGAAATATCGATACTTGTCGGATTACAAGCGCTTAATAACAAGATAGGTAATAATGTTAATATAATTTTTTTCTTCATGTTTTTTAAAGCAAAAAGAGGCTTAAGCCTCTTTTATTAACTTATTCTTCTCTAACGTCTTCATCTACGACTTCATTAAGTCTTTCAAGCCTACGCATACGTCTATCGTGTTCACGATCAGATTTCTTTGCGTTGACAAGTAAAGTAATGATAGCGACGAGTGCGCCCACCGCTAAGATGACGAGCCCTAAATTTCTAAAATTCATATGGAAGCCAGCGCTATCCATAGCAATTTCAGCTTGTTTGATAGGATTTAAATTTAAGGCAATGCCTAAATTATCCCCTACTAAACCAGTGATGAGCAAAGCTAATCCGCTCACTCCTAAGAAGATAGCGATGCCAAGGAAGATCCATTCCTTCCAAGAAATACGATGTTGTTTTTTACTTTTTTTCATACTTTTTTCTTTCATAAACCGAACTTATTTTAACAAAAGTTATGATAATTTGTCATTAACTTTGTTAATTTTCTCCTTTCCTTAAGCACTATGGTCTTCTTTATGCTCACTTTCCATCATCTTATTTTTCGCAGCTTGTTCCCTAGCTTGCTCCACTAGTTCTTTATAAAGAGGGTTATAAGTATCTTTCCAAATAATTTCATTTGGCCTCGTATATTCTGCAATATGTTTAATCGTATCATTGAATACATCCGGGAACTTCTTACCGCTTGGTAAGTCTCTTTTACCTGAACACATTTCAAGCAAGCGAGACATCTCGTCGAACATATTACGAGTATTTTCATCCGTGAGACGGCAATGGCTTTTAATGAAGCCAAAGAAACCATAAAGTTTTTGAATTTCTTGTGAAATATAATTTGATTGAGGCGTAGGCTGACCTTTACTTTCATTCATCGCTACTTGAAATTCTTTAAATTGAGCGTATAAGTCTTTACATAATTGCAAATAAATAAAGCCACGATAGAAAGCATCGTTCGTACGCATAAGTTTTTCAATTTCTGGCTCTAATTGATTATTTTTCTTCGCCATGGTGAGATAACCATAAAGAATATCTAACATCGTTTCATAAATGCCAATAACGTAGTTATATATAGCCATATGTTGTGATTTATCAACTCTTAATTCTTTTTCTGGTGTCACTTTAATAATCGTCGAATCATCGCCATAAATTTCATCATGGAAGGTTTGAATTTTATTTTTAATATCATCGCCTAAATGCTTTTCATCTGTATTATTCTTTTCTAAAAAAGATCCTAATGGAGTATTAGGTTGAATGCCGCGTAAGATTAAATCCTTACGCATCAAATACGATTCGTAACTGTAAGATGGTTTATCCATCGTATATTCCAAAGTATCGCGAATCATGATGGAATAATGATAGATGTTTAGGATGTAGATTGAGATGTTATTCATAATTATTAATACTCCTTATTTTCCTCATAGATGAAGCGAGCAATATCGTAATAATGTTTGACAATATGCGTCGCATATTTTTTGACCGTATTAGAAGCATGTGCCATGCAAACGTTATGTTTAAAAGTTTCAAACATCGTAATATCGTTCCCAGAATCGCCAGCGACGAAACAATCTTCCTTTGAAATGTTTAAATAATCAAGATATTCGCTGATAGCTTTTGATTTTTCTGCCCCAGATGGGGTAATTTCAATAACTTGATTCGACCAAGAAAATTCGAGGTGTGAAAATTTGGCACGTAATTCTTTATTTACTTCCTTATTAAGTTCGATATATTTTTTTCGTAAACCCATAAAGATGAGAAGTTTAGAAATTTTGTTCGTCTTCAACTGATTATTGAATAAACCATCGACTTTATTACGATCAGAAAAAGTATATTTTTCAGCATAACTAAATTGGAAGAAATACCAGATGCGATACATCAATTTCAAAAAGATATTACGTCTTTTTGCAGCGACGATAGAAGGAAAATTATCGGTCATGATAATGTAGGCTAAGGGGTGATATTTCTCATCCATATAATCGATGACACCTTGCACATCTTCCCCGCTCATATATTTTTGTCTAACCATTTTTGCATCTACCATCATATTCGCTCCATTACAAGACATAGAGTCGATTGGTCGAGCAACCTTTTTTTCCACTTTCTTAATGAAATCTTGACTTCGACCGGTGATGAGAGCAACTCGTCCTCCATCATCGATATAACGACGTAAAAAATTGACGTTCTTTTTAGAAATTAATCTAAATCGACGCCTTGGGTAGAAAAGTGTTCCGTCTAAATCTGTCGCTAATACTTTCTTCATATGTATATGCATTATACACTCACGCAAGAATTTTACATCATAAATTTTCATTTATAAGCACAAAAAAAGGACTAATCTAAGACTAGTCCTTATAAAATTAGGTGTTAAAGTTTGACGTCATTCTCAGCTTGAAGTAGGCCGATTCCACCATCATGGCGATGATAGACGATGCTAATTTTTTCATCTTCGCTATCAAGATACATAAAGAAATCATGATCTAATGCATCCATGCGAACGACAGCTTCATCGATGCTCATCGGTTTAAGATAAATTGATTTAGTACGGACAACTTCTTCATTGTCTTCCACTTCTTTTTCCGCTTCGAAATTTTCAAAAGCAATAGCTTTGCCTAAACTCATGCGCGTATTTTTGCGTGACATGCGTGTCTTCAATTTGCGCATTTGACCTTCGAGCTTATCGATAGCTTGATCGATAGCGGAATATAAATCTTCATCCACTACTTCTGCTCTAAAGTCCATCATTTTCGTAAAGATCGTCACTTCTACTTTCGCCCCACGCTTGTAGGATCTGACGACGACTCGGCAAGTGACATCATCTGTGATGACAAAGTATTTGTCCATGCGAGAAAGTTTAGTCTCAACTGCGTGACTAATACCTTCGGTCACATCGATGTTCTTACCAATAATTTGGTATTTCATATCATGTAACTCCTTTCAAAGAATTTGTGATTAGAAAACTCTACTTATATCGTAGCAAAAAACAAGAAAAAATCATACGTCTTTTTATGTATTTTTTGATGTTTAAATGAATATGAGACTAATTATTTATAAACGTTTAAAAATTTGTAAACTAAGTCTAATTAGTTATTTTTATATGGATGAGTGGCAATATATTTTTTAATTTCACAAACCTTATCAACTCTTTCCCAAGGAAGATCTAATTCAGGATGGAAAAAGGCTGAATAATTAGAAGTATCGCGGTAACGGAAACAAGGCTTGTGCAAAGAGAAATTCTTGATAATTAAACCAGGTCTAGTCGGAAAGATAGAACGCACTAGGTTTATTAGATAATCATCACTATAAGGTGAAGTGTTGAAAGTTTCGACCATCAAGGATAATGCATCTCTTTGTCCGATGACGTAAGATAATTCAATTTCAAGACGCTTCGCAACACCTGCGGCCACTAAGTTTTTAGCAATATATCTAGCTAAATATGCTGCACTTCTATCAACTTTTGATGGGTCTTTGCCGGAAAAAGAACCACCACCATGACGAGCGAAGCCACCGTAAGTATCGACGATAATTTTTCTTCCTGTCAAACCGGTATCGCCAAGAGGACCGCCTAAAACAAAGGAACCAGAAACATTAATGTAAGGCGTAAAATCTTTATTGAGATGATATTTATCGATAATTGGATAAATGATTTCTTCTAGCACATATTTTTTAAAGCCTTCATCCGCGGCATGAGGATCGTGTTGAATCGACATGACGACACTTATAATTTTAGGATTTTTTCCTTTTTCGTATTGGACACTAACTTCTGATTTCATATCAGGTCTTGCTCCTTTGAACTCACCACTTTTTCTCAATTCAGATGCTCTTTTCACTAATTCGATAGAAAGAAGATGCGCTAAAGGAAGATAGGCATCTGTTTCATCGCTAGCGTAGCCGAACATTATACCTTGATCCCCTGCTCCTAAATCTTCTATATTTACATTGTTGACAGCATCTGCGATTTCTTTCGATTGCGTATGAATATGATTTTCGATGACGACATCTTCATAATTTAATAATCCAACATCATCGTGATCGTAACCAATATCTTTGATAACTTCTCTAGCGATACTTTCATAATCAACAACAATATTTGGTTTACTAAAAGAAATCTCTCCTCCTAGAATTAAAAGTTTTTCGATGAACATACATTCGCACGCCACATGAGCGAAACTATCCTTTGCTAAACAAGCATCTAAAATAGCGTCTGCGATTTGATCACACACCTTATCAGGATGTCCTTCTGCAACACATTCAGAAGTATAAATTTTTCTTTCTTCCATATTCACTTCTCTCCTATAAATAAAGGCTTTCCCGATGAGAGAAAGCCTATAATATACTTTTGTTTTATTCCTCTCATCGTCATTGGAGGCGAGCACTTACTAATCGGATTTTATTAGAGTTGCTACTATCTTTTTTAAGCCTCGAAAGATAGTTCTTGATGAGGCAAACTTGCGTTTGCTTATTAATAATTATGCCAAATTTTAGAAATTTATCAATATTTATTTGATAAGTTCACCATAAACTTCGCCACTTAAATGTGCAGCATTAGCTTCGTCTGTATCAATGTGCATCGCAAGAGCGAATTTCTCACTTACACGAATGACGACGTCACCAAAAATTAATGAGCGATCTTCACTAGTGACTTTAACTTGGCAGACATCGCGGTCTTTAACACCATATTCTTCTGCATCTTTTGGTGTCATATGAATATGTCTTTTTGCGACGATGACGCCGTTTTCTAAAGTGACGCTGCCCACTGGACCAACTAGAGTGATGCCAGGAGTATTATCGGTATCGCCGCTTAATCTAACAGGAACATTTGTTAAGCCTAACGTTCTTGCGTCAGTTAAAGAAATTTCTACTTGGTTACGACTTCTTACTGGTCCTAAAATGCTCACGCCACTAATAGTTTTCTTTGGACCTACTAAATCAAGCCTTACATCGCTTGCGAATTGACCAGGTTGAGAGAGCATTTTCTTCACGCCTAATTCATCTTTACCAGTTAAAATTTTTAAAGTTTCTAAGGTGACATGTACATGTCTTGCACTTGTTTCAACTAAGATTTTATTCATAAATTCTTTTCTCCTTACATCTCTAATATTATAGAGATAACAAACGTAAACACAAATATTTTGAAGGCTAAATTTTATCAAAATGAGCAATTAAATGAAGTCACATCGCTAAATTTATAAGTCGATAAAATAGAAGCTAATCAAATTTCAATAAATATCGTTTTTCCATTGAATAATTTTATCGTTCACTTTATAATAACTAACGCTGCACGAATGGCGGAACTGGTAGACGCGTACGTTTGAGGGGCGTATGGGGCAACCCGTGTGAGTTCAAGTCTCACTCCGTGCACCAAATTAGAGCAAAAAAAGTAGGCCTTATGGCCTACATTTTATTATCATCAACTGAATTTAAGTAACGTTTGACTGGGCCGAGCGCTTTTTTGATATTACCTTCTTCGAAAGGAATTCTTAATCCAGCATGATTCAATAATGACTTAAATGGATACTTTCCACCCATACGACATAATTTTACATATTTTTTAAATGCTTTATCGCGATTTAAATTGAAGCGATGGAAGAATTCGAACGCGACCACTTGAGCGAGGGTATAATCGATGTAATAAAATGCTGAGGAATAGATGTGACCTTGTCTCATCCAGTAGCCACCTTTAGCTAAAAATGGTTCATCGGAATAATCCTTATAATATAAATACTTCTGTTCAATTTTATGCCAAACAGCGCACCTTTCTTCGTGACTCATTTCCGGATGAGAGTAAATTTCATGTTGGAATTCATCGACGCTTGCGCCGTATGGTAAAAATAAAACTGCGTCCGCTAGATGGGAAAAACGATATTTATCAACTTGATTGCCGAAGAAATCTTCCATCCACGGCCAAGAAATAAATTCCATGCTCATAGAATGAATTTCACAAGCTTCTAAAGTAGGACTACGATAAGCCGGGACACCAATAGAGGCTGATTCATAGCCTTGGAAGGCATGACCCATCTCATGGGTTAAAGTTGCTACATCTTCTTTCGTACCATTGAAATTTGCAAAGACAAATGGGGCTTTATAAAGTGGAAAATAAGTCATGTAACCACCCATATCTTTGCCCGCTCTTGCGTCTAAATCCATGAGGTGATGTGCGATCATAAAATTAAAAAATTCGCCGGTGAGAGGAGACATTTCTTCATACATCTTCTTCGCTTTCAACACTAATTCGTCTTTCGTTCCAATAGGTGATGCATTCCCATCTTTAAAAGTAAGCCCATAATCGTAATATTTAGGATTTTTTATTCCAACTCGTTTCAATTGACGCTTAAACAAATTGCTTGCGAGAGGGACGACGTCACGCTCAATTTGATGACGATAAGCTTCTACATCCTTCGCATCATAATCTAAGCGGCCAAGGCGAAGATAACCAAGTTCAATATAATTTTTAAACCCGAGTTTTTTAGCCATCTTATCTCTTACTTTGACAAGCCTATCATATATATCAGCAAGCACGGCTTCATTATCTTTATAAAATCCATAGTAAGCACTTGAAGCATCTTTCCTAGTTTCACGGTCTAAATCTTCCATGTGTTTAGCAATGCCAGCGAGATTTAAAATTTCACCTCTAAAAGGAATTTTTGCCCCAGCTATGATTTGGCTACGTTTCATCACTAAATCATTTTCTTCCACTAATTCTTCGATGATGGAAGGATCGAAAGTTTTTAAACTTGTTTCCACCATCTGGAAGTAATATTCGCCAAATTTATCTTTCAGTTCTGGAAGAAATTTAGATTTTAATAACGATTTTTCAAATTCATTTTGATAATTGCTCACTAAAGGGGAAACTTTATTTAGCAAATCCATCATTTTGACAAGTTTTGGATCGTCTGTTTTAAGTGTAAAATTGACGTTAATAGTCGTAAATTCGGTCGTTATTTTATCGATGTAACGAAAGTAAGCTTTCAACGTTTTTATAGCCTCATCTTTATTTGAAGCTTCGTTTAAATTTTTCTCTAAAGAGACAAATTTCTTTTCGATAGCTTTAATATTTGGCTTTTTTAAAGGAAATTGTTCGAATGTTAAATCTTTAATCATATTTTTCTACTCCTATCTAATTGGTTCAATTTTATTAAAACGTAAAATCTTGAAGATGAAACGAAATAAAAATCCTTTAATCCAGTAATTGTAACCGCTTACATCAAGATTGTAAGAAGAGATGAGACGTCGATATTCGTCTTCGCTTTTTAAATACGATTCTTTAAAAGCGACGTAAGTATCATCATCGTAATATTTATCTTGTTGTTCAACGTAGAAGACAAGATGAGCTTTCGCGTCGTTTAAAGTCTTGATATATTCTAGACGTTTCGATTGATCAATATCTAACGTTTTTAAATCTTTTAAACTTTGCATTAATGAAATGTATTCTGAAGGTAGCTTAACTTTCTTTGAAATAAGATACTCTTCGATGTTTGAAAGTAACACAAAGCGTTGATTAATTTGTAGGCATAAGGCCATATATTTGCTTTTCATTTTCTTTTTAAAAGAAAGTGCAAAACAAAGAGTGATGAAGAAGGCAAGTATATAAACACCAAAAATTGAACAAATGACAGCAATGATAGTTATTTGCCACCATGTCAATGCAGTTAAAACTAAAAGCGAACAACAGTAC
This sequence comes from uncultured bacterium, assembly GCA_949285455.1. Lineage (GTDB taxonomy): Bacteria > Bacillota_I > Bacilli_A > RFN20 > CAG-826 > CALVUG01. Next base: position 13,446 of record CASDXP010000020.1, read on the forward strand.
ATACGTATTTCATTTTAGCACAGTTTGAATAAGATAAAACTACTTTAAATTGACCAAATCCGTTAATTGAAAAACAAAACGCAACAAATGCTTGAAATTCTATTTCAATTAATAAAATCAAATAAATTGAAAGGATAAATGCATCAAAAGTTGGATAGCGTTTTCTTTTTGTAGGTAAGTCCTACTTTGTTAATTGCCTTCATTTTAGCATCCTCCATACTTTATTGCATTAAACATTTTAGCTGTTTCA
>CASDXP010000021.1 GCA_949285455.1 uncultured bacterium
CACCGGTGTTACTTTTAATTTTTGCTTGCTACGCATTTTTAATGTAAATGGCGTGCATGTGGTTATGTGTTTTAACATATCCTCTCTAAATGTATGCCAATCTTCTAATTCAGGCAACTTCTTTTTTTGTTTATCGAGTATATCGCGGATATTCGGTGTGTCTTGGATTTCTGTTTCGGCAATTCCCCATAGGCTTAAAAATGAGCTATTATAGGTCTTTAACCGCAAGTTCGGAGTGAATATAATTACAGAATCGTCGATGTTATCTAAAATATCTCGCTGAACGGCGATTAAATCACTTAGATGACGAGCGGCGGCCAGACGGTCGGTAATATCTTCATAAGCGATAATGGTTCCATCCGGATGCGGAGCGCGGATGCGGCGGAAAGTTCTGCCGTCCGGAATATAAAGCAAATCTTCTCTCTGCTCGGTTAATGAGTCAAAGGCTTTGTTTTCTTCATCTTTATAGGCCTTGAAATCTGATACTTCGGGTAATGTCTTTTGTTCTCTGATTTTATCTAAGAAAATGTTGTAGTGTGGTGTGTTATCTAAAAAGTTATTCGGTAAATTCCATAATTTCAAAAAGGCACTGTTTCCAAATGTAAATTCGTGTTTGGTGTTTATAATGCAAAAGGCTGTATCTAATGAACTTAAAATATCTAGGTGCGTGTCTAAGTGTACTTGGTAATTGCGTTTTACTTCATCAAAGCCGGTAATGTCAATTAATGAGCCGATTGTGTGTGATGTTTTTAATGACGAATCGTAATAAGGCGTTTCGCTGATTTCATACTTTTTTAATTCGCCATTATCTATTCTTAAAATTTGTTTATTATTAATTGGATTTTCATGATTATCTTCATATGCGGTGATGCCATTAAGAGCGCTGCTAATTAAACGTTCCTTGTTAGACAAAATATCTTTTATTCTTTTTTCGCTGGTTTTGCCATAAAAACAATTGCCACAATCATAGATTGGCGCTAATTCGTAGTGGTTTGTATTTTTAAATTTAATGACTCCCCAATTATCTTCATTCCTATCATTATTATTTATTAAGACATCGATAATAACCATGTCCCAAAATCTTTCTTTAGCGTGCGGAATATTCGATAATATCGTGTTGTAATTTAGCTGAAAGATAATTTCATTAATGTTTGATGCTGATAAAGAAGATGATTGCTTCTCTTTCATAATTTTTGGATTCGTATCGTTTCTTAAAGCGGTGTAAGGAATTAATATCTCGTTTTTGTCATCTTTAATGAAATCCTTGCAAGCACACACCACTTTATATTTTCTTCCATCAAAACAAATGCCGAGTTTGGTCTCGTGAACATGATATCCTAATATTTTAAAAATATTACTACCAATAAATTCATTCAAGGGAGAAGTGACATAGGATAAATTTTGAATATTATTCATTCCGTTTGTGCTTTTCGGAAATTTTAAAAACCAAAGGCCGTCATTATAAATGATGCCTCTTTTTTCTCCGGCTCTACCTCCATATTCTAAATCCCTAGAACTTAATGGGCATTTTGTAAAATCAGTGACTTGAATCATGGGTGATATCTCCTAATTAATTTATTCCATTGGCTTTCTTTTAAAATGTGTTTTCCAACTTCTTTTTTAGCTTGAACATCGATAGCGTCAGCGAGATTCATATATAAGCCATAGTCGTCAAGTAAGTCTGCTTTTTCTGCTTGAGTTATTAAAGCTTGCAATTTTTTAGATAGAGCAAAATCAATTTTTACATCATTATTTATATAGTTATAAACTTGATTGTCGCGTATGTCTTTTATAATTAAATCAATCAAATATTTATTAAGATTATCGACAGAGTTAATTTTGTCGATGAGTAGTTGATCGTCCTTTCTCACTCTTAATTTAATAGTCTTGTAGTTATCTTTTATATACTGATTAACATAGTCTTTTGAATTGAACATAGATATCACCAACACAATTATCTAACATTTGACCCCAAATGTAAATGATACATTTATATAAGTGCTAATATCGAATTAAAAAAAAGAGCAAGCCTGATACTTGCTCTTAAATTATTTAGTTAATTATCATCACTAATTAGGGGCTTCACTTCGTGGGAATTTCTTATGATACCATTTGATGAAAACATAAATTTCATGAGCAATTAATGGTAAGATTGCAAGAGCACAAGTGATGAGCCATTCTTGCCAAGTTAAGTTAGTAGTGGAGAAGACATCTTGGACGCCTGGTGTCATGATGACAAATAATTGTAAGACAAGTCCAGCCACAAAAGCGATGAGCATCATCCAATTTTTCTTTTTGAAGACATGGATGAATGAACGATTTAAATTAGACATGCCTAACATGTGGAATAATTCAGACACTGCAAGGGTAGTAAACGCCATCGTTTGAGCTTCGTGTAGTTGTTGCGGATGACTTTCGTAAAAATCTTTAATGCCAAACCATCCGCTTGTCGCATAGCCGCCAGAATAGAATTCTGGTGAGACTAAAGCGGCGACAAAATAAGCAATTAAGACAGCGACTGTAATAACAGCACCAAAGATGAGCATATCTCTCATGCCACCTTTAGCTAAAATACCTTCTTTAGCGTCGCGAGGTTTATCTTCCATAATCTTTGGATCTTTAGGATCCATACCTAAGGCGACTGCTGGTAAAGAGTCGGTTATCAAATTGACCCAAAGTAAGTGGATAGCAATAAATGGAGCAGGGAAACCAATACAAATAATTAAGAACATCGTCAATACTTCAGCAATATTACTTGAGAGTAAGAACAAGACAGTCTTTTTAATATTAGCGTATATGCCTCTTCCTTCTTCGACAGCTTTTTCAATCGAGGCAAAGTTATCGTCGGTCAATACCATATCCGCGGCACCTTTAGCGACATCAGTGCCAGTGATGCCCATAGCGATACCAATATCAGCCGCTTTTAAACTAGGCGCATCGTTAACGCCATCGCCAGTCATGGCACAAATGTTACCATCAGCTTCAAAAGCTTTAACAATAGCGACTTTATTTTCAGGTGAAACACGCGCAAAGACACGAACTTTTTTACAAAGTTCTTGTAATTCCTCTTGAGTTAAATTATCGATTTCTTCACCCATGACGCATTGGTTGATATCTTCGACGATACCTAAATCTTTTGCAATAGCAAAAGCTGTATCTTTATGGTCGCCTGTAATCATGACAGTAGTGATGCCAGCATCTTTAAATTTTCTCACGGCGGGTTTAGCTTCAGGCCTTGCTGGGTCAATCATTGCGGTGAGACCGACGAACACTAAGTCTTTTTCATCGATGTCATCTTTTTGATTGAACGCTAAAGCGAGAACGCGTAACGCTTTCGAAGAGAAGTATTTATTAGCTTTATGTATTGCATCAATATCTTCTTTTGTAATAGGACGAATTTTGCCATTATCTAAAATTTCTTTCGTATGTTTTAAAATGCTATCTAGCGCACCTTTTGTGAACGTAACGGTCTTATCTTCATCAATTTTATGTTTGGTGGACATCATCTTACGCACGCTATCGAAGGGGAGTTCATCGATACGTGGCGTTTTCTCTTCGATAATAGATTTATTAAGTCCAAATTGATTAGCGAATACTACTAAAGCGATTTCTGTAGGATCACCATATAATCCTTCATCGACAGTCGCATTAGAGCAAAGCGACATACCGCGCGCTAACACTTTTAAATCGTATGTTTCATTTTCTTGATTGAAATGGTCTAAAACAAAATATTCATTGTCGACAAAAGCTTCGACAACAGTCATCTTATTTTGCGTTAAGGTGCCGGTTTTATCAGAACAGACGACGCTGACCGCTCCTAATGTTTCAACGCTATTAAGTTTTCTTACAACTGTATTTGCTTTGACCATACGTTGGACACCTATTGCTAAAACGATGGTGACGACCGCTGGTAAGCCTTCAGGGATAGCAGCGACCGCTAAAGCGATAGAAGAAATGACAGCTTCTAACCAGTGATTCATATCGCCTTGATTTCCGTCGACAAAAATCCAAATGATATCAGCAAGTAAAACTAAGATGACCACAATTAAAGCTAATAAACCTAGAAGTTTGGATAATTTAGCTAGCGTTTTTTGTAGTGGTGTCATCTGCTCTTCTTCGCTATCTAAAGCGTGAGCGATAGTGCCAATTTCGGTATCCATACCGGTGGAGGTAACGATACCTTTACCACGTCCATAAGTGATAGGAGTGGACATGTAAGCCATATTTAAACGATCACCTATAGGTGTTTTCTTCGAGAAAGTAATATCACAATCTTTTTCAACAGGGACTGATTCACCTGTCAAAGAAGATTCGTTTGCCTTTAAATTAACTGATTCAATTAAACGTAAATCTGCCCCTATGGTGTCGCCTTCTTCTAAGACGACGATATCGCCAATAACTAAATCAGAAGATTTAATTTTCATCCTTTTACCGTCGCGAATGACAGTCGATTCAGGAGAAGATAATTTCTTTAAAGCTTCTAAGGAATTCTGGGCTTTAACTTCTTGCACTGTACCGATGACAGCATTCAAGATGATGACGGCTAAGATGATGATGACATCAGGCCAATCACCAACATCTAGAAAGACATTGTTTACAGGTACACCATCGATAATCCAGCCTGCATTCGCGCAGTTGATCGTTTCGAAGATGGAAATACCTAAAGTGACGATGATGGCAGCGAATAAAACGAAAATCATCGGATTATTCATCTGTTCGATGAAGATTCTAATCCAACTTTTTTTCTTCTTTTCTTGTAGTTGATTTTTACCGAATTTTTCTAATCTAATTTTTGCTTCTTCTTCACTTAAACCTGTCTTTACATCAGTATTTAAGGCTTCGGCGGTTTGTTTAATTGTCAATGTTTCGAAAGCTATCTTATCTTTCTTGACAACTTCAGTAGGATTTTTATCCTTCTTTTTCCCCATTAGTGGTTCCTCCATTTTGTTATATTAGAGATGGTCTCGCTAATGATGCTCGTATAATTCCGGGATAAAATATCCGTGCTGTCGGAAGCTATACTTCGCTACTCCCCATGTGCTTAATATTTTATATGAAGATTAGTGTTGCTTCAATTAAATAATATGTACGCACATAAATTGTTAAGTGACAAACTCATTGCAACGAAACTGTTTTTAGTTTGTTATCTTTCTTTGTTTTATAATCTAATCGTCTTCTTTGCCTGTTCGAAAGGAGG